>NZ_JBHRWK010000105.1:0-182867 GCF_042647925.1 Amycolatopsis speibonae | reverse complement strand
GAAGCACAGTAATGTGTTGTCGAGTTGACTGGTACTAATAGGCCGAGGACTTGCCCACAAAGATGTTACGCATCCACTCTACAGCTCTGAAACACCACACAACCACCAGCATAATTCGGTGGCAAGTGGTTGTTTCGTAGTGTTTCGGTGGTTATAGCGTCAGGGAAACGCCCGGTCCCATTCCGAACCCGGAAGCTAAGCCTGACAGCGCCGATGGTACTGCAGCCGAAGGGTTGTGGGAGAGTAGGACACCGCCGGACTAACATTGAAGAAGGTCTGGGACCTGGTCGAGAACCCTTGAGGTTCTCCCAGGTCCCAGACCTTTTTTCATACCCAAACCCCGTCACACACGTGCCCGAACCGGTCACACACGTGTCCAGAGAGGGATCACGCGTGTCCAGACGGGCGACACGGCGCCGCCGGCAGCGGGTGCCGTGTCGCCCACCCAATCACGCGAGATGCCCCCGCAAACACGGGTACCGTCCAGCTGATCACACGAGACCCGCCCCTGGACACGCGAGATCCGCCCCTGATCACGCGAGTGACGGGTTCGGGCGGGAGGGGACGGGCGCCGCAGGTGGTTAAGGTGGCCTTCAGGACAGGCGGGACAGCAGTGACGAGCGGACCAGAGGGCTGGCCGGCCTCGCATTAAGAGGACTAAATGCGGGGAGCGGTGAGGGCGGGCAGGGTCTCGCCGAGCGGGCCGCGGACGACCGCGGAAGCCATGGAGTCGTAGGGCGTTTCGGCGCCATTGCAGATCACCACGTCGGCCCCGGCCCGTGAAGCGACACTCACCAACGAGGCGGCCGGCTGCACGCTCAGCGAAGACCCGGCCACCAGCAGGAGATCGCAGCCGGACACGGCGGCACGCGCGGTCCGAAGCAGGTTCTGGTCCAGGTGCTGACCGAAGGAGACGGTGGCCGACTTCAGGATGCCGCCACACAGCAGACAGGGCGGATCGGTCTCGCCCGCCCGGACACGCTCCAGCGTCGAGCGCATGTCCCGGTGATCGTCACAGGACAGGCAGACGGACTCGAACATCGTCCCGTGCAGTTCCAGTACCCGCTCCGGCGGAGTGCCCGCTTTCTGATGCAGCCGGTCGATGTTCTGGGTGACGATGTGCGTCGGCGACAGGCGTTCGAGCGCGTAATGCGCGGCATTCGGCACCGCGTCCCAGCCGGGATGCACCAGCCGTGCCTGCCAGGTCCGTTCCCGGACCTCGCGGCTGCCTCGATACGCCTGGAGGTTCGACATCTTCTCCGCGGCCGGATCGCGGGTCCACAGGCCCTGCGGGCCGCGGAAATCGGGGATCCCCGAATCGGTGGAGATCCCGGCGCCGGTCAGTGCGACGATCCGGCCGGCGCCGGTGACGAGCGAACGGGCCTTGCCCAGTCCGGTATCGGGGTCGGTGGTCACCGTCCCATGATGACCGCTACTTGACCGCGCTGCCCGCCTGCCAGTCCGCCCACGACTTCGACCAGTCGCCGTAGAGGTCCCAGACCGGCAGCTGCGGGCCGCCGGAGTTGGTCACCTCGACGACGTCGCCGAGCCCCATGTTCTGGTAGAACCACTGGGCGTTGGCGGCGTTCAGGTTGATGCAGCCGTGCGACACGTTCGCGCTGCCCTGCGAGCCGACGCTGTTCGGGTTCTCGTGGACGAACTCACCGTCGTTGGAGATCCGCAGCGACCACTTCTCGTTCGACTTGTAGTACCCCGGCTGGCCCTGGCAGACGCCGTAGGTGCACGAGTCCATCGTGTAATTCTCGTGTTTGTCCGAAATGACGTGCGCGCCCAAATGCGTGGGCGTGGCATCCTTGCCCATGGAAATGGGCATCGATTTCGCCAGCTGGCCGTTGTGGAAGATCTGCATCTGCTCGGTGTTGCCGTCGGCCTTCGCGACCCAGGAATCGTGCACCTTGTACGTTTCGGTGCGGTCGGTCGCGCCGTAGACGCCATTGCCGAAATCGACGCCGTAGATCATCGCCGACACCTTGAGCGTCGTCCCCGCCTGCCAGTACGTCTTGGGGCGGTAATGGACGTTCTTGTCGTCGATCCAGTACCAGGAACCCTCCTGCTTCGGCGTGGACTCCACCGACAGCTTCTTCTCCACGTCGGCCTTGTTCTTCACCGGCTGGCCGAAGGAGAACACGATCGGCTGCCCGACGCCGACACCGCCGGCCGCGGCGGCCGACGGGGCGGGGATCAGGTTCGGGTTCGCCTGCTGCTTCGGGCTCAGCGTGGAGACCCTGCTCTGCTGCTCGACAGGCTTTCCGTTGGTGCCCTGGGCGTGCGCCACGATCTTGTAGGTGCTGCCGTAGCCGAGCGGCTCGGTGGTCTTCCAGCTGAGGCCGTCGCTCGCCAGTTCGCCCTTCACCTGGTTGCCCTTGTCGGCGTTGCTGACCGTGACGTCGGTCAGCTTGCCGTGCTCGGCCTTGACCACCACCGGGATCGCCGGATTGACGTTGGTCCCGCCCGCCGGGTCGATGGTCACCGAAACCGAGGTCTCGTCCGATCCGGTGCCCGGGCCGGATGAATTCGGAGGACCGGAGCCGCCGGAGGACGAGCAGGCCGAGATCAGCAGTATCGCGGCGAGTATTCCGGCCGTCGAAAGTAATGTCTTCTTGGGAAACATGAGAGTCTCTTTTTACCGTCGCTCGATCAGCGGAAAGTTCTCTTTCAAAAGTACGCGACGAAGAAGACGTGATCGATGCCGGATGGTTGCCTGTCACGCCACGACGAGACCCGGCGCGCCGTAAAGACCTGGGCCATTGACGCTCAATTCACCCAAATAGGTCTTCGCGGCCTCGTAGGCCTCGGTGGTCAATGTCGTGGTGTGACTGAAGTCCAGTGGGCTGACCCGCACCGGTTTCGGCCCCGGCACGTAGACCACGGGCACTTCGGCCGCGGCGATCGGCGCCTCCAGCACGGCCTGGTTCCGCATGCTGATCATCGCGGTGAACATCATCACCTCGGCGAAGGTCTGCGGGGTGCCGGGCATCTTGCCGGGGAAGGCGCAGTCGAGGACGACGAGCGACTTCGCGCCCATCGCGAGCGCCTGGCGCATCGGCACGTTGGCGACCAGGCCGCCGTCGTAGAGCATGCGGTCCCCGAACGGCACCGGCGGATAGATTCCCGGGATCGCGCAGCTGGCCAGCAAGGGCGCCAGAACGGGACCTGAGCGGATCAGCAACGGCTCGGCGGTGTCGACGTCCGTCGCGACGACGCCCAGCGGCAGCGCGAGATCCTCGAACCGGACGCCCTCGCCGATGTGCTCGTCGACGATCGCGGCGAGTCCGGTGTTGGGGAACAGGTTGGTCTTGCTGTGCCGCAGGGTCCGCACCTGGCTGAGGACGCCGCCGGGGAACGCCTCATGCCGCGTCATCCGCGACCAGATCCGGTTCAGCCTGTCCCCCGATTCGCCCCCGAGAGCGAGGACGGCCGCGTTCAGCGAACCCACCGAGGTGCCGACGACGAGGTCGGGAGCGAGGCCGGCTTCCGAGAGCGCCTGCAGCATCCCGACCTGCATGGCGCCGAGACTGCCGCCACCGCCGAGGACGAAACCGATCGGCTGGGGCAGGTTCAGGGCGGCCATGCCCGGAATCTAGTCGTCCGCGCCGATCTTCGCCGGGGTGGCTTCTTCGGCTGTGACGCCGAGCGCTTTCTTCTTCTTGTAACGCAGCAGGAAGAACACGGCCACGCCGACGAGCACGCCGAGAACGACCAGGCCGCCGGTGTTCAGCACGCCTTCGACCTTCTTCGCGGCCTCACCGAGGGCGGCGCCGATGCCGATGTGGATGGCCGACCAGCAGGCCGCGCCCGCCGCGGCGGCGGGCAGGAACTTGCGGAACGGCAGGCCCGAGGTCCCGGACGCCGCCGGGGTCAGCGTGCGGATCACCGGGAGGAACCGCGCGAAGAACACCGCCCACGCGCCCCGCCGTTCGAGGACGCCCGTCGCCTTGTCCCAGGCGTCGAGGCCGTACTTGCGGATGAGCTTCGTTTCGCGCAGTCGTGGGCCGAAGCGTTTGCCGATCGCGTAGCCGAGGGAGTCACCCAGTGCGGCGCAGACCGTCACGACCGCCCACAGGGTCAGGAACCGGGAGACCGACGTCGCCGTCGTGGCCGCGATCAGCAGCCCCGATTCGCCGGGTGCGATGAAACCGAGCCCGATGGTGCATTCGGCGAACACCAGTCCGCCGGTCGCCGCGACCAGTCCCGGTTCGGGGAGACCCTGCAGCCAATTGAGGAGATCCGTTACCAACGCCACCAGGTCACTTTACTGATTCGTGACCTGGTGGGTGGCGATGTCGCGGACAGGGTGACCGGAGTCACCGGGCCAGCAGTGAGCTGGCTTCCTGGGCGGCGGTCCCTTCGGCGGCGAGGTGCGCCAGGTTCTCCGACAGTGCTTCGCCGCGGCGGGCCTTCGTCTGCGCGAAGAGACGCCCGGCGCGGTAGGACGACCGCACCAGCGGCCCGGCCATGACGCCGGCGAAACCCATCGCTTCGGCCGCGTTCGAATGCTCGACGAACTCTTCGGGCTTGACCCAGCGGTCGACCGGGTGGTGCCGGGGCGAGGGGCGCAGGTACTGGGTGATCGTCAGGATCTCGCAGCCCGCGTCGACCAGGTCCTTCATCGCGGGCGCGACCTCGTCGGGGGTCTCGCCCATGCCGAGGATCAGGTTCGACTTCGTCACCAGACCGGCCTCACGGGCCTTCGTGATGACCTCGAGAGACCGGGCGTACCGGAATCCGGGTCGGATCCGCTTGAAGATCCGCGGCACCGTCTCGACGTTGTGCGCGAGCACCTCCGGCCGCGAACCGAACACCTCGGCCAGCTGCTCCGGATCCGCGTTGAAGTCCGGGATCAGCAGCTCGACACCAGTACCCGGGTTCAACGCGTGGATCTGACGGACGGTCTCCGCGTACAGCCACGCGCCACCGTCTTCGAGATCGTCACGCGCGACACCGGTGACCGTCGAGTAGCGCAGGCCCATCGCCTGGACGCTTTCGGCGACCTTGCGCGGCTCGGTGCGGTCCAGTTCGGCGGGTTTGCCGGTGTCGATCTGGCAGAAGTCACACCGACGGGTGCACTGGTCGCCACCGATCAGGAACGTGGCTTCACGGTCTTCCCAGCATTCGTAGATGTTGGGACAGCCGGCTTCTTCGCAGACGGTGTGGAGGCCTTCGCGGCGCACCAGGCCTTTGAGTTCGGTGAACTCCGGTCCCATCCGGGCGCGCGTCTTGATCCACGACGGCTTCTTTTCGATGGGAGTCTGGGAATTCCGGACCTCGAGCCGCAACAGCTTGCGGCCATCTGGGGCAGCACTCACACCGTCACCCTACGCCCGCCGGAGTAGTGGTCGCCGCTCACGCGGGGTCGGGGGTGACGCCCGTCAACTTGGTGGTCACGTCCCACAGGGCGGCACCGAGCGATTCGCTTTTCGCGGGGGCCAACGGCCGTACCTTGACCGGGGCACCGCGAAGCCCGCCGAGCCCGCGCGGGCCGATGTAGTCGCCGCCCTCGACCTCGGGTGAGGTCGCCGCGAACAGTTGCGGCAGCGTGCCCTGACGGGCGTTCTGCGCGATGAAGATCTCGCCGATCCGGTTCCCCGCGCCGACGAGCGCGCGCACCACCGGGTTGCGGTAGGAACGGGCCATCCCCGAGCCGAGTCCGGTCCAGGTGTAGCCGGGGTGTGCGGCCACGCTGACGACGTCCTCGCCCGCGGCGCGCAGCCTGCGATCGAGTTCGAGCGCGAACACCTGATTGGCGAGCTTCGACTGGCCGTAGGCCGAGCCCGGGTTGTACATCCGGCGTTCGAAGTTCGGGTCGGCGACGTCGATGCGCGCGCCTGTCGCCGCGATGCTCGACAAGGTCACGACACGCGCCTTCGAGCCGCCGCGCAGTGACGGCAGCAGCAGCCAGGTCAGCACCGCGTGCCCGAGATGGTTCGTGCCGAACTGGGTCTCGAAGCCGTCCTTGGTGTGGCCGCGCGGGGTCGCCATCACGCCCGCGTTGTTGACCAGGACGTCCAGCTTGCCGTCCGACAGTTCCTGGACCTTCTTCGCGGCTTCGCGGACCGAGTCGAGGTCGGCGAGATCCAGCCGGACGAGTTCGGGTGCCTCCCCGGTCGCGGCCGCGCGCACCTGCTCCAGCGCCTTGGCCCCGCGCTCCGGCGACCGGCAGCCGAGCAGCACACGGGCCCCCTTGCCCGCGAGCACCTCGGACATGCGCAGTCCGAGCCCCGAGTTCGCGCCGGTGACGAACACGGTCCGGCCGGTCTGATCAGGGATGTCGGCCTCGGTCCAACGTGCGTGAGCAGCCATGTCGGTCACCTAACTACATCGTCGCGTGCGTCGCCATGGCAGGTCAGGCGCTCGGCGCGAGCAGCCGGAGCAGGTGACCCATGGGGCTGCGGCGGCGGGCGGGCTTCGCGTGCCTGCCGTGCCGGAGCAGGGTGGCGAACGCGCCGCCGACCTTGGTGATCTCCGCGGCCGGTTCCTTGCCGTCGGCCAGTCCCGCCGTCAACGCGAGGGTGCGCAGTTCGGCTTCGTGCGACGGGATCAGCGCGGGGCACCGATCGAGGCCCGAGTCGAGAACGGCGCGAAGGGTCTCGTGCTCGGTGGTGGCGCTGTTCCAGGCACGGGTGACGGCTTCGACGCGGTCGAGCGCGAGGTCCTGGTCGGCGTAGTCCGGGTCGGTCATCTCGGCGCGGAGACGGCCGGCGAACACCTGATTCCACTTGTACTGGAGCGCGACGAGAAGCTCTTCTTCGTTCGCGAAGTACTTGGTGGCGCCAGGGATGTCTTCGAGTGAAAGCGCGTCGGACGGGTGGTGACCCGCCTGGCGCAGTGCGGCTTCGAGGATGTCGCGCCGCTGGTAGAAGTCGTTCCAGCTCATGATGTGGGCTCCCCTCCGTGACCCGGTTCATACCGCAGGTTTGCGGCATACTCCCGGTACGGACCTGACAGCAGTCAACATACCATGGGTATGGAGCGGGGCCGGCGGCGTAAAGTTGTGAAGGTGGCGACAATGAGGTCAAGGCGGCTGGACTATTCCGAGTCCACCCGGTCGGCACTCGTCGAGAGTGCCGTGGAGCTGTTCACCAAACGCGGGTACGCCGGCACGTCTCTCGACGAGATCGCCAAACGGGCCAGGGTGACGAAAGGCGCGCTCTACCACCATTTCAGTGGAAAGCAGGCGCTCTTCGAAGCTGCCTTCGACACGGTCGAGAGCCAGGTCTTCGACAGGCTTGAAAAGATCATGAACGGTCCGGATTCGCCATGGGAGCGGGCGCTCGCCGGGCTGCGCGGTTTCCTGCAAAGCTGCCTCGACCCGGCGTACCAGCGGATCGCGATCCACGAAGCGCCGGTGGTGATGGGCTGGGAGCGCTGGCGCGAGGCGGAGGAACGGTGCAGCTTCGGCCTGGTCCGCACCGGGATCCAGTCGCTCATCGAGGTCGGCGAGGTCGACGACGTCCCGGTGGACGTCACCGCGCGGCTCCTGTTCGGCGCGCTGTCGAGCGCCGCGATCGAGATCGCTTCGTCTCCCGAGCCGAAGAAGGTCAGCGCCCAGGTCGAAGAGGTCCTGGTGCGGCTGCTCGTCGGCTTCCGCCGTGTTCCGCCTGCCGAGCACGGGAAAGCGAGCTGAGCACTCCGTCTATAGGGTGGCGGCGTGGACCTCAGGATCTTTACCGAGCCCCAGCAGGGGGCCAGCTACGAAGACCTGCTCCGGGTGGCCAAGGCCACCGAGGACGCGGGTTACGACGCCTTCTTCCGCAGCGATCACTACCTGAAGATGGGATCGGCGACCGGGCTTCCGGGCCCGACCGACGCGTGGATCACCCTCGCGGGTCTCGCCCGTGAGACCAGCCGGGTGCGGCTGGGCACCCTCGTCACCGCCGCCACCTTCCGGCATCCGTCGGTGCTCGCGATCTCGGTCGCGCAGGTGGACCAGATGTCCGGCGGCCGCGTCGAACTCGGCCTCGGCTCGGGCTGGTACGACGACGAGCACACCGCCCTCGGCCTCGACCTGCCGCCGATCAAGGAGCGCTTCGATCGCTACGCCGAGCAGCTCGCGGTGGTCACCGGGCTGTGGGAGACGCCGGAAGGGGAGACCTTCTCCTTCGACGGCGAGCACTACCAGCTCGCCGGTGCGCCCGGCCTGCCCAAGCCGGCGCAGCGGCCCCGGCCGCCGGTGATCATCGGCGGTGGCGGCAAGAAGCGCACCCCGGCGCTCGCCGCCCGTTACGCGGACGAGTTCAACCTGCCGTTCGTGGGCCCGGAATTCGCCGTCGAGCAGTTCGGCCGTGTCGACGACGCCGCGCGCGAGATCGGGCGCGACCCCAAGGAGATCCTCCGCTCGGTCGCGCTCGTCGTCGCCGTGGGGCGTGACGAGGCCGAGGTCGCGAAGCGCGCCGCGGTACTCGGGCGCGAGGTGGGCGAGCTGCGGGAGAACGGCCTGGCGGGGACGCCGTCGGAGGTCGTCGAGAAGATCGGGCAGTGGCGGGAGAAGACCGGGATCACCCGGCTCTACCTGCAGCTGCTGGACCTCTCGGATCTGGACCAGGTCGAGCTGATCGCCTCCGAGGTCGCACCTCAGCTGGACTGACGGCGGGATGCCGTGAAGGCCTCCTTCCCTACCTTCAGAGTAGGGAAGGAGGCCTTCACGGACATCTAGGCGTATTCGACGTCCACGCTGGCGATGGAGCCGCCAGGACTGAAGGAGATTCCTGACGGATTGCCGTTGACGGCGGGGTAGCCCTCTTCCCGATGGCAGTTCGGACGGCAGTACTGGACGACGACCTTGTAGGTCCCGCTCGGACAGAAGCCGGCGGCCCAGGTCGAGCCGTTGGTCTCGGTCCAGCAGCTCGGCGGCACCGCCGACGCGACGCCGGGTGAGGCCAGCATTCCGCCGACAGCGGCCACGACCGCGGGGCCGCCGGTGTTTCCGTGGCCCTGCTGGAAAGCGTGGCACAAAAACTAGTTCTGCAACGCGAAAGTGACACCTGCGGCGGCGGGTGCCTCGGGCCGCGGCAGCCAGCGTTCGCCGTTGACCGGCAGATCGCCTTCCAGTGCCGCGAGGACGGCTTCGCGCGCCATCGGCAGCACCGACGCCACGGTGACCTCGCGGTCGAGTTCGTACGAGAGCGACGTCACGCCCGCGTCCCGGATGCCACACGGGACGATCTTGTCGAAGGCGCCAAGGTCGGGATTGCAGTTCAGCTCGAAACCGTGCATGGTCACGCCGCGCTGCACGCGGATGCCGATCGCGGCGATCTTCCGCTCCACGCCGCGATCGTCGGCGGGGATCCAGACGCCGCTGCGCCCTTCGACCCGGCCGGTGTGCACGCCGAGCTGGTCGCAGACGGTGATCAGGGCCTCTTCGAGACGCCGCACGTAATGGACGACGTCGATCGGGTCGGCGAGTTTGACGATCGGGTAGCCGACCAGCTGACCCGGCCCGTGCCAGGTGATCTTGCCGCCGCGGTCGACGTCGAGAACCGGGGTGCCGTCTGTCGGCCTGTCCTCGGCTTCGGTGCGTTTGCCCGCGGTGTACACCGACGGGTGCTCCAGCAGGAGCATGGTGTCGGGGCCTTCGCCGTCGGCACGGGCTGTCACGTGGCGGCGCTGGATTTCCCAGGCTTCGGTGTAGTCGATCGTCCCGATCTCGCGGACGTCGACGGGCTCGGTGGCGGCACGGCATGACGTGGTCGAAGAGCTCACCTGAGCGACACTACGCCGGGTCTTCCGGCCGGGGCAGCAGCCCCAGCCCGGCCGCCGAAATCAGGCCCGCGCCTCCCACCGCGAGTACGGATCCCGCGGTGTCGGTCAGCCAGTGCACGCCCAGCACGATGCGGCAGAGCGCGCCCACGAGCGTCGCCGCGACGGCGATCATGATCGCGAGACGCACCAGCCGCGGGCGTGTCCAAGCGCACAGCAGGACCGCGACGAACCCGGTGCAGGCGACGGCGACGACATGCCCGCTCGGGTAGCTCGGATCGGGGAATTCGCGGGGCCGATCCCGGCAGAACAGCGGTTTGGCGATCAAGCTGGTCAGGCGGCACAGCACCAGGACGACCGCGAGTTTGACGCACAACGCGGTCAGCTCCCGGCGGCGTAGCGCGATCACCACCAGCACCGCGCCCAGCGCGAACGGCAGGACCGGGCCGAGGACGTTCGTGACGAGGTCGGCAACCTGCCCGAGGGGCCGGGTGTACTGCCCGCGGAAGGTGTCGGCGAGGGCGACGTCCACCGGCGGCGGCCGCTTGTCCACGGACAGCCCGAGGATGACGAAGCCGATCAGCAGAAGGGTTCCGGCGAGGGTGTACAGACCGCGCCGCGCGGTCATGTCGCGGCGGCCAGCGCGTCCTCAAGGGTCGGGTGACGGAATTCGTACCCGGCTTCCTCCAGCGCCTTGGGCATGGCGCGTTGCCCGAACAGCGCCATCTCTTCGGCCGCCTGTCCGAGGGCGATCTTCATGGCGAACCCGGGGACCTGCCAGATCGCCGGCCGGTGCACGGCGCGGCCCAGCGCCTTGGTGAAGGCCGCGTTCGTGGCGGGCTGTGGTCCGGAGAGGTTCACCGCGCCGGACAGGGACTCGTTCTCCAGCGCGAAGACGATCGCACCGACCTCGTCGTCGAGCGAGATCCACGGCATGTACTGCTTGCCGTCACCGAGTTTCCCGCCGAGCCCCAGGCGGAACAGCGGCCGCAGGACGTCGAGGAGCCCGCCCTTGCGCGAGAGCACCAGTCCGGTCCGGACGCGCACGACACGAGCGCCCGCGGTGGCCGCGGCCTCCGTGGCGCCTTCCCACGCGGTGCAGAGTTCGGAGAGGAAACCTCGCCCCACCGGACTCGATTCGTCCACAAGGGACGGACCGGGGTCACCGTAGTAGCCGACGGCGGAGGCGTTGACCAGTACGGGGATCCCGTGTTCGGCGACGGCTTCCGCGAGCACCTCCGTCGGTTCGACCCGGCTGTCGAGCAGAACCTGTTTGCGGGCCGCACTCCAGCGTCCGGGCAGCAGCGGCGCGCCCGCGAGGTTCACGACGGCGTCGACGCCGTCGAGCGCGCCGTCGGCGATCTCCCCGGCGGGGGGATCCCAGCGGCGCTCGTCGCTGCTTCGCTCCTCCCGGCGTACCAGCCGGACCACTTCGTGTCCGGAGCCGCGCAACCGCTTCGTCAGGGAGGTGCCGATCAGTCCGCTCGCGCCCGCGATCAGAACTCGCATGAACCGATCGTGTCCTATCCGCGATCCGGTCGCACGCTCAGGTTCGCAGTTGCCCGGCCACGTCCGACGCGGCGGTGAGCAGCACCAGCACCGGGATCGTCGCGGCGGGGCGGAGCCGGTAGCTGCCCCGCTTGTCCTGCTCGACGATCCCGGCGCCGGTCAGCGCCTTGAGGTGGTGATACAGCTGGCCGGGGGAGCCGAGTTCGGCGGCCTCCTGCAGAGCGGGCGCGGTCTGCGCGCCCTGCTGGGCCAGTGTCCGTACGAGTGCCACCCGTGCGGTGCTGGACAGGGCCGCGAGCACCTCGACCCGCGGCCCGTCCGCGAAGGCCAGCATCGGACCGGGCGTGACGTTGATCGCCCAGCTCAGTTCGAGCGGGTCGGTGAGCTCGCCGTGATAGCCGACCAAGCCGCCGGGGCTCGCCGCGGACTCGGCCTGGTGCTGACTGTGCTGACTTTCGAGCGCGGCGACCCGGGCTTCGAGGGCGGCGATCCGGTCGGCGAGCTCAGCGTTCATACCGGTTATCTATACCTTCGATCAGCAGAGCGCTCGCTCCAGGGCGGCGAACCGCTCCGGATCGGACAGTGCCGCGATCAAGGCGTCGACGAGGTGCGAGGCGTTCGCGGTGTCCTGATCGCTCACGCCGGTGAGCAGGACGGCCGCGGTGCCCGATCGCCCGCCTGGCCACCGCGCGGAAAGCCCGATGGTGAGCGTGCGCGGCAGGCTCCCGCCCTTGAAGAGCACTTCGCTCGCTCCAGGCGGGACGCGGTCAGCGAGCGGTTGCGCGAGAATCTCGCGGGCGAGCGCGCCACCCGGCCGATAGCGGCCGGACGCCAAGCTGCGGTGGAGCGAGAACAGCTCCGACGCCGTCCCCCTGGCGTGGCCTTTGACCCACGGCCACTGCGCGTCCGGGGTCCCCGGCATGTCCGGCCAGCGTTCGAACGCCTCGGCGCGGAACGCGGGATCGGTCACGAATCGCCGCGCCACCGCGTCGCCCAGCGCCCGCCGGACCGCGACGGGACTGCCGGGCGGCGGCGCGTACTCCGGCATCATCAGCATCAGGACTTCGCCGCCCAGCGAACGGGTGTCCGGTCGTATCCAGCCGCCTCGCGCCGCCGCGAGCTGGAGGGCGGGATCGCCGAGGCGGGTGCGGAGGTAATCGGTGGCGGCGTTGTCGCTGAAGAAGATCATCGCTTCAGGGATCCTCGCCAGCGGGACGCGCTGCTCGGGGTCCTTGGCGATGCCGAAGTCGTCGCAAGGGATCCCCAGCCAGGTGAGCGCCTGAAAGTGCGCGCGGCCGTCGGAGACGAACGGGTGGTGGGCGTCCCAGTCGCCCACCCGGATCTGTTCCTTCGGGTCGAGCCCGCCTTCGGCGACCGCGACCGCGTACGCGCTGAGGTGCACGACCTTGATCGACGAAGCCAGCAGCCGCCGGACCTCGGCGTTGCGAGAAGCCCTGCGGCCCGCGCCGTCGTCGATCAGGACGGAGACATCGCCCCGGTGGGCGGCGAGCCAGTCGAGCCAGCCCTGTTGTGTCGATGTGCCCGGCTGGGCCGCGCTCGCGGTTCCCGGCAGCAGCAACGCGGCCGATCCGGCGGCGGCACCGGCCAGCAGATGGCGTCTGGTCAGCATGGGTAGCACCCTCCCTCTTGTTTTCCGTAATTCCGGAATACTAGAGTTCGGGGTGGCTGTCAAACCCATGAAACGCGGGAGAAAGGTGAAGGCCCCCGCTCCGCCGAAGCGGGACGAGGGCCTTCACGGACTACTGGAGGATCAGAGACCGAGCTCGTCCTCGAAGTTGCCCTCTTCCAGGCGCTGCTTGATCGTCGTGACGAAGCGGCCCGCGTCGGCCCCGTCCACCAGGCGGTGGTCGTAGGTCAGCGGCAGGAACGCCATCGACCGGACGGCGATCGTGTCGTTGCCGTCGGCGTCCGCGATCACGACCGGGCGCTTCACGACCGCGCCGGTACCGAGCATGCCGGACTGCGGCTGCACGATGATCGGCGTGTCGAACAGGGCGCCGTTGGAGCCGATGTTCGTGATCGTGAAGGTGCCGCCCGACAGCTCGTCCGGCTTGATCTGGCCCGAACGCGCGCGGCCCGCCAGGTCGGCGATGCGGTGCGCGAGACCGGCGAGGCTGAGCTCACCCGCGTCGTGGATGACCACCGACAGCAGACCCTTTTCGGTGTCCACCGCGATCCCCAGGTGCACCGCACCGTGGTAGGTGATCTCCTTCGTGTCCTCGTTGTAGGACGCGTTGACGTTCGGGTGCTGCTTGAGCGCCTCGACGGTGGCCTTCGCGAAGAACGGCAGGAACGTCAGGTTGACGCCCTCGCGCTCCTTGAAGGCCGCTTTCGCCCGCTGGCGGAGCTTGGCGATCTTCGTGACGTCCACCTCGTGTACCTGCGTGAGCTGCGCGGAAAGCTGCAGCGACTCGCGGGTCTTCACGGCGGTGATCTGACGGATCCGGCTGGCCTTCTGCACGGTGCCGCGCAGAGCCGCGAGCTCCGGCGAAACCGCGGCCTTGCGCGGAGCCGACGGGGCGGCGGCGGGGGCCGGAGCGGCGGCGGCGGGCTGCGCGGCGGGAGCCGGGGCGGCCTTCTGCTTGGCTTCGGCGGCCGCGAGCACGTCCTGCTTGCGGATACGGCCACCGACACCGCTGCCGGTCAGCGACGACAGGTCGATGCCGTGCTCCGAAGCGAGCTTGCGGACCAGCGGCGTCACGTACGGCGCGTTGTCCGAACCGTTGTCGCTGCTCGCCGCGGCGGGCTTCGGCGCGGGCTGGGCAGCCGGCTTCGGCGCCTCGGCGGGCTTCGGCGCGGGAGCCGCTTCGACCTTGGGCTCGGGCTTGGGTTCCGGCTTCGGCTCGGGCTTCGGTTCCGGCTTGGGCTCGGGCTTCGCCTCGGCCTTCGGCGCGGACCCGGCGGCACCGATCACCGCGAGGACACCGCCGACCTCGACGGTCTCGTCCTCACCGGCGCGGATCTCCAGCACGGTGCCGGCGACCGGGGACGGGACCTCGGTGTCGACCTTGTCCGTGGAGATCTCGAGCAGCGGCTCGTCGACCTCGACGCTCTCGCCGACCTGCTTGAGCCACCGGGTGACGGTGCCCTCGGTGACGCTCTCGCCCAGCTCGGGCAGCTTCACCTCGGTGCCTTCGCCACCCGAAGCCGGCGCGGTGTCCGGCTGGGACGGCGCGGACGCCTGCTCCTGCACGGGCTCCGGCTCGGGCTCGGGTTCGGGCTGCGCCTCTTCGGCGGCGGGCGCGGCGGAGCCGGAGGACTCCGGCACCCCGCCGGTCCCGTCGTCGATGACGGCGAGCTCGCCGCCGACCTCGACGGTCTCGTCTTCCTGGGCGCTGATCTTCACGACCTTGCCGGCGACCGGGGACGGGACCTCGGTGTCGACCTTGTCCGTGGAGATCTCGAGCAACGGCTCGTCGACCTCGACGGTGTCGCCCTCCTGCTTCAACCACCGGGTGACGGTGCCCTCGGTGACGCTCTCACCGAGCTCCGGCAACGTGACGGAGTAGGCCATCGTTCGCTGACTCCCTTGATATGTCTTGCTTGGTCTTCTGGTTCTTCGACGGTGAGACGTCAGCTGTGGACGTGCAGCGGCTTGCCCGCCAGGGCGAGGAACGCTTCACCGAGGGCCTCGGTCTGCGTGGGGTGCGCGTGGATGAGCGGAGCCACGTCCTCGGGGAACGCCTCCCAGCTGTAGATCAGCTGCGCTTCGCCGATCAGCTCGCCGACGCGGTCGCCCACCATGTGCACGCCCACGACCGGCCCTTCCGGAGCCTTGATCAGCTTGACCCCACCGGAGGTCTTGAGGATCTGGCTCTTGCCGTTGCCGCCGAGGTCGTAGGTGAAGGTGGTGACGTCGGAGCCGTACTTCTCCTTCGCCTGCGACTCGGTGAGACCGACCGAAGCGACCTCGGGGTGCGAGTAGGTGACGCGCGGGATGCCGCTCTCGTCGATCACGCGCGGCTCCTGGCCGGCGATCTCTTCCGCGACGAAGATGCCCTGCTGGAACCCGCGGTGCGCGAGCTGCAGGCCAGGGACGATGTCGCCGACGGCGTAGACGTTCGGCAGGTTGGTGCGCAGGCGGTCGTCGGTGAGGACGAAACCGCGCTCCATCTTGACGCCGGCCTCCTCGTACCCGTGCCCGGCCGAGTTCGGGCCGCGGCCCACGGCGACCAGCAGCAGGTCGGCTTCCAGCGTCTCGCCGGACTCCAGCGACACACTGACGCCGTTGTCGTCCTGCTTGGCGCCGGTGAACCGGACGCCGGTCTTGAAGGCGATCTTGCGGCGGCGGAAAGCGCGCTCGAGCTGCTTGGACGCGTACTCGTCCTCGTTCGGGACCAGGCGGGGCAGCGCCTCCACGATGGTGACGTCGACGCCGAAGGACGCCCAGACGGACGCGAATTCGACACCGATGACACCACCGCCGAGGACGATGACCTTCTTCGGGATGTAGTCCAGCGAAAGCGCCTGCTCGCTCGCGATGATGCGGCCGCCCAGCTCCAGGCCCGGCAGCGTCTTCGAGTAAGAGCCGGTGGCGAGGATGACGTTCTTGCCGGTGTAGCGGGTGCCGTCGACCTCGACGGTCGTGCCGCCGACGAACGTCCCGGTGCCCTCGACGAGGTTCACCTTGTGTGCCTTGGCCAGGCCCTGGAGGCCCTTGTACAGGCGGGAGACGATCCCGTCCTTGTACTTGTTGACCCCGGCGATGTCGATGCCTTCCAGCACGGCCTTGACGCCGAAGGTCTCGGCGTCGCGGGTCTCGTCGGCGACCTCCGCCGCGTGCAGGAGGGCCTTGGTCGGGATGCAGCCTCGGTGGAGGCACGTCCCGCCAAGCTTGTCCTTTTCGATCAGGGTGACGGAAAGGCCCAGCTCGGCCGCGCGGAACGCGGCGGCGTAGCCGCCCGATCCGCCACCCAGGATCACAAGGTCGGCGGAGGTGTCGGTCACTTCAATAACTCCTCGGCAAGCGGTAGGGGTGGTGCTCTGGCGCCGCTTCGCGCGGTATACGCGCGCGCGGACACTTGCCATCTTGTCACTACGTGTGGAGAGCCTGCGACCTAGCCGGGTATGCGACGGCGAGCACACGCCCGTGTCGGGATAATGGACACCGGACGCGAGTGGGAAGTGAGGTGGTCGGAGTGGGTCTGTTCGACTCGCTGCGCCGGCGCTCTAAAGGTGGGCAAAAGCCCGGTACGCTGCGGAAAGCCTCGTCAAACGACTTCAAGCATCTCGAAGAGTGGTCCTCTTCACGGACCGGTGTCGAGGCCTATGTGGAGCCCAAGACCAACGTCACGGAGACCACAGTGGTCCTCATCGCCCATGACGGCGAGTGGACGCGGCGGCGGGTCGACAGCCTTGACGCGGCGCAGCAGTTCGGTCACAAACGGTCGATCCCCGTGTACGAGGTGGCGCGGGTCGGCTACCCGAAGCGGATGCGTGAGTACACCGAGCGGAAGAAGCGCGGCGAAGTCTGACTCTGTGTGAAGGCGGCGGACCGGTGTTTGGCTACCCGCTGGAACCGGGCCGTGTCTCGGTGTGCTCATGAGTGGCGATTCGGGTTAGAACCCGAATCGCCACTCACGACCACCCGGACCGTCACGCGGATTGGGCCAAAAGAAGCAGGTGCCGCTCCAGCAGCGCACGGAACGTCGGATGGACCGTCGTGCCGAGCGCGGGGTCGATCTCGACCGTCCGCCACTGCTCGCCCGCCGAGGTGAGCAGCACTACGGCCGGATCGGCGATCACGACGACCCCGCCTTCCGCGCGCAGTTCAGCCGTCCCGAGCAGCCGGGGGAAGACGACGTCGGCGGGCAAGCCGTCGCAGGTCATGAGGAACTCGCGGTAGTCGTCGGGCAGGCGGAGCCCGAGCCGCGCCTCGGCCGCGCCGATGGTGCGGAGTGACGCCGCCGGGGGCGCGGTGCCGACGCCGCGAAGCCGGAGGACGCCCGAGATCATCTCGCGCCACGAACCGGTGTCCGGTGGGTAGCGCTCGTACAGTGCCGCGACCAGCGAACCGGCGCACAGCTCCGGCCAGCCGCCGAGACCCAGCGGGTCGGCTCCCGCGGCCAGGCGCGGCGCGAGCCGCCGGGTCGCGGCGAGCACGGCGACGTCCGGGCGGGCCTGTTTTGAGGCGATCTCCGCCCAGGCGTCGAGGTCGCCGCGCGCGACGGCCTCGCGCAACCGATCCGGCCGCGACGGCCCGAGGTGCGAGACGGTCTCGCCGATCGGGGACCCGCCGAGCAGACCGTCGAGATCGGACACCCGCCGGGCGAGGTACGCGTCGTGAGCGCGCTCCTCGGCGTCGAGGTCGAGCGGGGTCATCGCCGCGGCCCACTCCGGCCACGCTTCCCGCGCTTCGAAGAGCATCGCCCACGCGCGGGCCTGCACGGCGCCGGGAAGCAGTGCGGGGACGGGGCGTTCGGTGAGCGCGTGCCAGTGCGTGATCAACCTGTCGGCGTCCGCCATCGCGCCGGACGTGGCGAACATCAGCGCCGTGTGCCCGATCCGGTCGTCGAGCGTCGTGTCGTCGCCGCTGAGCACGTCCCTGATCGCGCCTTCGAGATACGCGTCCCTGTCCACGGAACCGACCTTGCCACACCGGGTTCCCCTCCGGCGCGCTGCCTCATGGGGCAGTTCATCGGGCCATGCGTTGACGACTGATCCATTCGGCCGCCACGCTTGCTGTGTTCGCGAGACTTTCGAGGCGGGGAAACGAAAAGGGTGCTTCGGCAGCCGCGGTTCTTCCTGCCGTCCGCCGCGTGGATAGGAAGTGCCGGTCGTGACCGATCTCGTGCTTTTCCCGCACTGCGATCTCCATCTCGTGCTCACCGGCGCGTCCGCGCTGGAGCTGAGGCTGTTCCTCAGGGGCGATCCCGATCCGGTCACCGGCCGGTACCCCCTCACCCCGGTCGGCGCGTCCGAGCGGGTGATCGAGTTCTTCGCGCCGCACGCCCCGCTCCGCCATCGGTTCGACGATCTGCCGACCGTCGACACGTCCGGCGTGGTGAAGGCGACGAAGACCGGCGTCTATCTGTTCCACGTCCGGGCGGGTGACCGCTATCTGGTCGGCAGGCTCCAGGTGCACAGGAAGATCGAGAACTGGTGGTTCGGGAACGACTCCCTCACCACGGCACTGGATCCGGTGGTCCCGCACTCGCAGCCGTCGTTGTACGCGCGATTCGACGACGACGTCGCGAGCGGGACCGATCTCGTCGGCGACATCACCGGGCACGGTTACATCACGCTGTCGTCGAGCGACCCCGCGAAGCTCACGGTTTCGTCGCAGGGCAGGGTCGGCGGCTCCGTCGTGACCCCGCCGCCGCCGTCACCGGCGGTGGTGAAGGTTCTCGGTTCCTTCCAAGGTGGACCAGTCAAAGAGTTGCCGGTCCACGTCGTCGACTACGCCAGGGTCCGTGCCGACCTTTTCCCCGTCGAAGCCAAGGACGCCGCCGGCGCGGCCAGGATGCAGAACATCCTTTTCGTGGGCGAGGGTTTCACCGACGGCGAGAAACCGGGCTTCGAAAGCGCCGTCGCCGACGCCGCCTACAACCTGTTCGAGAAGCCCCGGCATCAGCCGTACGGGATCCTCGGCTCGCGGTTCAACATGTTCAGCTACTTCACCCCGTCACGGGAGAACAAGGTGACGACCGGGTTCCGGGTCACGGACACCGCGAGCGGCAAGGTCGGCATCGGCTCACCGATCCCCTTCAACGGAGCGGCCAGTCCTGACGAGAAGATGTACACCCTGGTCGAGCTGACAGCGCGCGTGGGACTTCCGAAACGGAACGAACAACGGAAACTCGAGGACCTGCTGGCCGAGTGGAACGGGCAGGACCTCCACGACTTCAAACCGGCCAAGGTGGACAAGCCGCTGACCGACGCCTGGAAAGCACAGCAGGCCAAGGGAATTCTGCACGCCCGGGACACCTTCTTCGGCCTGAATCTGGGACAGCGGCTCGGTGATCGCGTCTCCGGCGAGTCGACGGACCACGCGCCGAGGCCCGTGAACGACACCGCCGGTGATCCGGTGCTCAGGGCTTTCCTCACCAGGGTCTACGAGTTCTACCGCCCGGATGTGACAAGGCTGCTCATTCCCGACCCGAGGCGGCATCCACCCGAGCTTTACCGCCGCGGGGCGGTCAACATCGGCGACCCGATCCTGCGGTTCGTCGTGGCGCTGCGGTTCACCAAGGCGGGAACGGTGTATCCGCTCGGGGACGAGTGGAAGGCCGACACGGCCGGATTCCGGCGCAGCCGCGGCCTCATCGCGATGATCGTCAACGACGACCTCGACGGCGGCACCAACTTCAACGCGAAAACAGTCACGGCCCAGACGGTGAATTCCCGGATCAAGCTGAAATTCGACTACCAGGGCCCGGGTACTCCCGGTCACGACGAACTCGAGATGCGCCGCGATTCCGGCCCGGTCGACGCCGATCTCGACGGGGTGACCGACACGATCGCCCACGAGTTCGGGCACAGTTTCAACCTCGGCGACGAATACGAGGAACGAGGCGGCGACAATCCGGCATTACCCGTGACCGCACCGGATTCCACTTCGGACAATCTCGCGGTGCTGCCCTTCCTGCGGTCGGGGGCACCGCCGAGCCGCAAGCTCGACATCGACCTGGTCAAATGGCTCATCCTGCCGCGGATGAAACTGGCCGCCCGGTTGCTCGCCCCGTCGGTCAACGTCCCGTTCGGCATCCAGGTGTCGATCGGGATCACCGAGGTCGGCAACTGGGCCGTCCTCGAAGGAACCACCGTTTCGGTGCGGTTGCGCAACTTCAAGCCGGGGCCGGGCGGCACTCAACTGCCCTTGGCGAAGCTCGCCCCCGGCCTTCTGGAAGACCTGCGGGTCTTCAAGGTCGACAAGGCCGCGGGCACCATCGTCCTCAATGGGCCGTCCTTGCCGCCTTCGCCGTTCCCCGTGTTCGAAGAAGGGTCCGCGCTGTACGTACCGGCGAAGGATCCGGCGGGCGTGCCTCTACTCGCGGTCCGCCAGGAGACTCTGGCGTTCCTGCGGTCCAGCCAGGAGCCGCTCAACGTCGAGACCGGGATCACCGAGGTCAACACCGGCGCCGACTTCCCGCGGCCGATCGACGGCGGGCTCATTCCCTGTGAGCCGAGCACCCTCATCGGGATCTACGAAGGCGCCGGCCGATTCGCCGGCGGAAGCTACCGGCCCGCCGGGGCCTGCAAGATGCGCGACAGCGGTGGCCGAAACGAGGCGGGGGAGTTCTGCTTCGTCTGCAAGTGGCTGATCGTCAACCGGGTCGACCCCGGCATGCACGCCTTGTTGAGCGCGAAGTACTACCCGGGAGGCGGGAATGACTGAACTGGGTACCTTCGAGAAGATCCTCGCCGAGATCGGGCAGGCGCTGCTGCCGCTGCGGACGGCCCTGAAGTCGCCCGACGAGTTCTCCGTCCTGCTGTGGAAGCTCGGCTGGCGGATCGACACGATCCCGCAGCCGTTCACCGAGCTGGGGGCACAGGTCGAGATCCTGTACGACGGGCTGCGGGGCCTGCTCGGCGACGGCGGGATCAGCGTCGGCGGTTCGGTGGGTGACGGCGGAGCGGGCGTCAGCGTCTCGCCCGACGCCGTCGGACGTGTCCTCGGCGCGGTCCAAGCCGTTGTCGGCGGGATCCGGGCGATCAAGAACGCCCCGGCGTCGGCCATCCCGGAATCCTTGCGGGCCGACGGTTTTCTGGAGAAGTTCCCGGGGCAGCTCGTCGACCACCTGATCGTCACCTACCTGAACAGGTTCCACCCCGCCCTCGGCCGTGGCCTGCACGCGGTCGGCGTGATCAAGAACGGTTTCGTTCCCGCGGCCGGAAACCGGCCGCAGTACATGCGCGTTTCGTTCGACCTCGCCGACCTGCCGCGGCTGCTGTCCGACCCCACCGGAGTCTTCAAGGACGCCTTCGGCTGGGGCGGTGCCGACTTCCGCTTCGGCGCCCTCGCTTCACGGATCGACGACCTTCTCATGACCCTCGGCGTCCATGTCTCGGTCGAAGACCTAGGGGACGCCGCGGCCGACGCCGTCGTGGGTGATTCGGCGCAGCCGGTCAAAGCGGTCAAAGGTGTCTTCTTCGAACGCGTCCCTTCGCCCCAGAACCGGATGTCCGCCGAGATCAGGCTCGTCCGGGTGCCCGGCGTGGGCGGCGGGCCGCCGGGGCTGGCGCTGTTGCCGTCGTTCGACGGCGCGATCGGCGCGGAACTCCCGCTCGCCGAGGACCTCACGGTCGTGATCCGCGGCGATCTCGACCTCAAGGGCGGCGTCGCACTGCTGATCCGCCCCGGCCAAGGCATCGAGACCGTCGTCGGGTTCGAGAAGGGCTCGCCCGCCAAGATCGATGGCGCCATCGAGGTGGTCGTCGAGCGTGGAAAGAAGGCTGCCGAGCCCACCTTGCTGATCGGCTCGAAGGACGGCACCAGGCTGCAGTTCCGCAAGATCGCCGCGACCGGAGGCGTGCGGATCGCCGACGGTGTGGACGTCTTCGCCGAGTTCGAGGTCAAGGGGATCGAGTTCGTCTTCACGGCGGGCGGGGCCGACGGCTTCATCGGGAAGCTGCTCCCGGGTGGCGGGTTCACCGTCGGCGGTGACCTCGTCGTCGGGATCTCGCACGCGCACGGGTTCTACTTCCGCGGCTCGGCCAACCTCGAGGCGAACATCGCGGCCCATCTGAAGGTGGGGCCGCTGGAGATCCAGGGGCTGACTATCTCCGCGTCGCCGTCGGGGGACGGGATCCCGATCGGGCTGGGGACGACGTTCAAGGCGGAACTCGGCCCGATCACGGCGGTGGTGGAGCAGATCGGGCTCACCGCGGACCTCGCCTTCAAACCCGGCAACGACGGCAACCTGGGGCCTGTCGACCTCTCGCTGGGGTTCAAACCGCCGAAGGGAGTCGGGCTGTCGGTCGACGCCGGCATCGTGTCCGGCGGCGGATACCTGTACTTCGACCCGGATCGCGGCGAGTACGCGGGCGCGCTGGAGCTGGAGTTCGCCGGGCTGGTCGAGCTCAAGGCCATCGGGCTGATCACCACGCGGATGCCGGACGGTTCCGACGGGTTCTCGCTGCTGATCGTGATCGCCACCGAGTTCGGGGGCGGCGGTGTCCAGCTCGGCTTCGGGTTCACGCTGCTGGGGGTCGGCGGGGTCCTCGGGCTCAACCGCCGGATGGATTTCGCCGCGCTGCTCGACGGCGTGATCAACGGGGGCATCGAATCGGTGATGTTCCCCAAGGACGTCATCGCGAACGCGCCGCGGATCATCAGCGACCTCAGGCGCTTCTTCCCGCCGGAGGACGGCCGGTTCCTGATCGGGCCGATGGCGAAGATCGGCTGGGGGACCCCGGCGCTGGTCACCGTCTCGCTCGGGGTGATCGTGGAGATCCCGCCGGGCAACGTCGCGATCCTCGGGGTGCTGAAGTGCGTGCTGCCCAGTGAAGACGTCGCCCTGCTGAAGCTGCAGGTCAACTTCGTCGGCGCGCTCCAGGTCGACAGGTCGAGGCTCTGGTTCTACGCCCAGCTCTTCGACTCGCGGATCCTGACGATGACCATCGAGGGCGGGATGGGCCTGCTCGTCGATTGGAGCGACAACCCGGACTTCGTGCTCAGCGTCGGCGGTTTCCACCCGTCCTTCACGCCGCCGCCGCTGCCGTTCCCCGTGCCGCCCCGGCTTTCGATCGACATCCTGAACTCGCCGGGACGGCTGATCCGCGTGTCCGGCTATTTCGCGGTCACCAGCAACACCGCCCAGTTCGGCGCGAAGGCGGAACTCCGGCTGGGCTTCGGCGGGTTCGGGATCGAAGGGCATCTCGCCTTCGACGCGCTGTTCCGGTTCTCGCCGTTCTCGTTCATCATCCAGATCTCCGCCGGTGTCTCGCTGAAGGCGTTCGGGGTCGGGGTGTTCGGCATCGACCTCGACTTCCGGCTGGAGGGGCCGACGCCGTGGCGGGCGCACGGCCGCGGGTCGATCTCCTTGCTGTTCTTCGAGATCTCGGCGGATTTCGACATCACCTGGGGCGAGGAGCGCGACACGGCGCTGCCGCCGGTGGCGGTGCTCGGGCTGCTGGAGACCGAGGTCCGCAAGACCGAGGGCTGGCGGACCCGGCTGCCCGCCGGAGGGTTCAACCCGCTGGTCACCTTGCGGCAGCTGCCGGGCACCGGCGATCCGGTGCTGCACCCGCTCGGTTCGCTGTTCATCCACCAGCGCGCCATCCCGCTCGACGTCCGGCTCGACCGCGTCGGCGCGCAGCGGCCCAGTGACGGCAAGCGGTTCGGTGTCGTCCCGATCCCCGGCAGCGGGATGGAACGGGCGTCGATCACCGGCGACAAGTTCGCCATGGGCCAGTTCCAGGATTCCGACGACGCGGCGAAGCTTTCCCGCGCCGCCTACGAGGATCAGAACGCCGGACTGGAGCTGGTCGCGGAGAAGGGCGCGATCGCTTCGCCGAGGGCGGTGCGCCGCAGCGCCCGCTACGAACTGTACATAGTGGACAACGAACCGCCGGAAACGGTGACCACGCTCGGCATGCGCCGCCGCCGGGTCCGGATGGCGGCCAAGGCGCCCGCCGCGCCGAAGCTGTACAGCCCGCCGCCCGCGGTGTTCGGGGCACTCCTCAATGGCAGCAGTACCGCGCGTTCGCCGTTGTCCCGGCACGAAACCCGGTTGCGTCAGCCGTTCACCCCGGACGAGACGGTGCGCGTCACCGGTGACAGTTTCGTCGTCGCCTATCGCCGCAACAACCTGCAGGCGTTCCCGCCGTCGAAGGCCGGGTCGACGCTGGCGAACTTCCGCAGCGAGGCGAGCGCGGCCGACGCGATGGCGGACTGGATCACCGCCGACGGCAGCCTGGCCGGACAGCTGCACATCCTGCGCCGCACCGAGGCCGGGGGCGCGGGAGTGGCCGAGCCGGGCACGTGGTCGCCCGCCGGGCGGCCGCCGTCACCGGTTTCCGGCACCGACGCGGTCCGCCTCGTCGCGGGCAAGGTGCTCGTCGCCGGTGGGGCCGACGCTTCGGGGAAGCCGGTGGCCACCACGGCTTTGTTCGACCCTGTCGCGGTGGCCTGGGAAGCCGGCGTCCTGCCGCTGAAGACCGCGAGGCGGCGGCACAGCACGGCGCGGTTCGCCGACGGCAGGGTCGTGGCGGCGGGTGGACTCGGCGCGGACGGCGCGCCGCTGGCCTCGGCCGAGGTGTTCGACCCGGCCGTCAAGGCCTGGGCCGACGCGGGAAACCTGACCACCGCCCGGTCCGGCCACACCGCGACGCCGGTCGGTGCCCAGCTGCTCGTCGCGGGCGGGGTGTCGGCATGGGGCGCGGCGCTGGTCTCGGCCGAACTGCTGGACCCCCGGACGCTCCAGTGGACTCCGCTCCGGCCGATGACCGACGCCCGCACCGGGCACCAGGCGGTCCTCCTCACCGACAAGAAGACCAAGAAGGTCACGGGCGTACTGGTCGTCGGCGGCGCGGTGCCGACAGGGCAGGGCGAGCGGGCGCTGGCCACCTGCGAGATCTACGACCTCGCGACGGAGACCTGGCTTCCGACAGGCGGTCTCTCGGTGCCCCGCAAGGGACACCAGGCGACCGTGCTGCCCGACGGACGCGTGCTCGTCACCGGCGGCGACGCCGTCGGAGGGCTCCCGTACCGGCCGGAAAACGTCGCCACGGCGGAGATCTACGACCCGGTCGACCGAACGTGGAAGCGGGTCGCCGATCTGCCCGGCGGCGGCCGGAGCGGGCACCGTTGCGTCGCGACGCCGATCGGCGCGGTCGTCGTCGGGGGCGTCGGCCGTCCCGGCGCGACCGCGGGCTACCGGGCCACGGTGACCTTCGACCCCGATTCCGGCGGCTGGCGGGCGACCGGCGCACCCGCCGACGGCCGCTGGGACTTCCCGGCCGCCGACCTGGCCGACGGCCGCGTGTTCGTCGCGGGCGGGCTGGTGCGCGCCGGGGCCTCCGCGCCGGGACCGGATCCCGCCGAACTCTCCCCGACGGCCGAGATCTACCTGTCATGACCAGCGAAGGGACCGCTTCCATGACCACTCCGACGCTCGCGGCCGAACCGACCGCGCCCGACTACCTGACGGCCGTGACCTGGGCGGGCCAGCACGACGCCGCCGTCCTGCTCGAAGGCGGGAAGAAGGCGCTCGTCGCCGGGGGCGCGGACGCCTCGTCCGTCAGTGTGAAACAGAGCGCCGTCTTCGACTTCGACACGGGGAAGTGGTCGGATCCCAGCCCCCTCGGCACCGCGCGGCAGCTGCACGCGCTGACCCTGTTGCCCGGCGGGAAAGTGCTGATCACCGGCGGGATCGGCGCGGTGGGCGGTCCGGCGCTGGCGACGGCCGAGCTGTTCGACCCGGGGACGGGCAAGTGGACGCCGGTCGCGACGCCGATGAAGACGGCGCGCTGGGGACACAGCGCGGTGCTCGTCGGCGGCAAAGTACTGGTGGCAGGGGGAAGCACGCTCCGGCCGGACGGGAAGGCCGTGGCACTGCGCTCGGCCGAGCTGTTCGACCCGGCGGGCGCGGGGTCCTGGGCGACGGCGGGGGAGATGACCGACGCGCGCACCGGGCACGCCGCCGTGGTCCTCGGCAAGAACGTGCTGGTGTGCGGGGGAAACGTGCCTGTCGGCACGGCGGACGACCCGGCGCTCGCCTTCTGCGAGCTCTACGACTCCGAAGCCGCGGCCGGTGCTTCGGCGTGGACACCCGCCGCGACCATGCGCCATCCCCGCAGCGGCCATACGGCGACGGCGTTGTCCGCCACTTCCGTGCTGGTCACCGGCGGCAAGGCGCCGGGAGTGACCGAAGGCGGCGCGTTCGACCCGTTCGCCCGCGACACCGCCGAGGTGTTCGACCTGACCGGGGCGGCGGGGACGTGGAAGGACGCCAAACCCCTGCCGGGCGGGCGGGCGTTCCATCGGGCCGTCGCGGTCGGCGCGGGAGCCGTCGTCGTCATCGGGGGCGCCGACGACCTCGCGAACGAGGCCGGGTACCGCAGCGCGCTGCGCTACGCGGCGGGCGAGTGGAAACCGTTGCCGGGGCTGGCCGAAGGGCGGTGGGGCTTCGCCGCCGTGGCCTCCGGGAACACCGTGCTCGTCGCCGGTGGCGTCGCGCGCACCGGGCAGGCGGCGGCGGGCCAGAAGACCGAGCTGACGAAGACCGCCGAGAAGTTCGGAGGCGGTTCGTGAGCGCGAACGCCTACTCCTTCCTCCCGTGGCTGCGCACCGGGCTGACCACCCTGATCAAGGGACAGGCCACCGGGCCGCGCGCGACCGTCCCGATCGGGCTGAGGCTGACCGGCGACGCGATCGAGGACGGAAAGCCCGCGCTGCGCCGCGAATTCACCCAGCCGGTGCAGCTCTACGGTCCGGGCGACGTCGTCGGCGTCGACCCGCGGGCCGTTTCCCGGACCGAGCCGAAGCCGGGGATCACCAATTTCGAACCGAACTACCTGGCGCACATCGAGTTCTACGACGAGGACTTCCCCTGGCGGTACAGCCCCGCGAAGCCCGACGAGACGAAGAAGCGGCTGGCACCGTGGCTCGCGCTGGTCGTGCTGTCCGAGGCCCCGGTGGAGTTCGAAGACGGCCTCCTTCCGGACAAGCCGCTGCCGTTCGTCAAGGTGAAGAACCCGCAGGCGCTCCAGCCGCAGGACGAACTCGGCGCGTGGGCGCACGTCCACGTCAACGGGGAGCTCGACGGCAGGATCGCCGTCGACGGCGAGGACATGGCGCGGACGCTGGGAAACCTGGGCAGGGTGCTGCGTGAGGCGCCGGACAGCGCCTGCTCGCGGGTGCTCTGCCCACGGCACTTGAAACCCAGCACGACCTACCACGCCTTCCTGGTGCCCGCGTTCGAAGCCGGCAGGCTGGCGGGGCTCGGCGAGGCCGTCCCCGACGACCTCTCCGCGACGAAACCGAGCTGGGGCACCGGAACCGGTGACGTCGTGCTCCCGTACTACCACCGCTGGTCCTTCACCACGAGCACGGTCGGCGACTTCGAATACCTGGTGCGGCTGCTGAAGCCCTACGAGGCGGGCAACCCCGTCGGCAGGCGTGACCTGGACGCGCATCGCAGGATCTACGACCTGCCCCCGCTCACCACGCCGACCGCGCCGGACGGGGTGCTGAAACTCGGCGGGGCGCTCCAGATCCCCGACACCGACGACCATCCCGACTCCTTCGAGAACTGGGACGGCTACCACACGAAGCCGGTGTCGCCGTATCCGAACCAGTGGCAGCGGGCCATGGCGGGGTTCGTCAACCTGGCGAACGCGTACCGGCAGAAGCCGCCGACGACCGCGAACGCGGAGGCGGCCGAAGCCGGGGTCTCCGCGGTGGAGGACCAGCCCGATCCGGTGATCACCCCGCCGCTCTACGGTTGCTGGCCCGCGCTGACCCAGACCCTGCTGACCGAGAACGGGCAGCCGGTGCCGCCGGAGCAACTGCGCAACTGGGTGCACCGGCTGAACCTCGACCCACGCCACCGTGTCGCCGCCCAGTTCGGCACCAAGGTCGTCCAGGCGCGGCAAGAGGAGTTCATGGCGGCCGCGTGGAACCAGCTCGGGGACATCCAGCGGGCGAACGCGCTCATCCGGGCCGCGCAGCTGGGCCGTCAGGTCGGGAACGCCCTGCACGGCAAGCATGTCGAGCCGTACGCCCCCAAGACGGCGGCCGTCGACGACAGGCCTGTGCCGGCGAAGGCGCTGACGCTGACGGCGCCCGCGCACGGGCGGGTGGTCGAACGCGCCTCGACCGCTTTCGCGCGCGCCGCCGAAGGAGAAGCGCCGGAGCTGTTCGCCGTCGGGTACAAAGTGGACAGAAGCCGGGTGGCCGCCGCGCCGATGTCCGCGCCGATGCGCCGGATCACCCGGCCGGGTTCGCGGCTGCGCAAACGTTTGCTGACGGCGGGGGACCAGTTCGACCTGCTGGTGGACCGGATCGACCGTAAGGAGGTCTTCGCCGCCCGGCCGAAGGTCGCGCCGCCCGTCACCACCGCTTCGCTGGGCCTGGTCCGGCGCGAAGCCGCCGCTGATCTCGCCGCCGACCCTGTCGACGAGCAGCTCGGCGTGATCGAAACCATCGACGACATGCTCGACGGCCTGCGCGCGGAGAAGACCGTGCTGGAGAACCTGGTGGCGTCGATGAACCTGCCGGAGCGGCTGCGGATCGCGGTGGGCGACCTGGTCGAGATCCTCGCGTACCCGGTGTTCGACATGCCGATGTACGAGGAGCTGCTGAAGTTCTCGGTCGAGACCTTCGTGCCCAACATCGGGCTCCTGCCGGAGAATTCGATCACCCTGCTGGAGAACAACCGCCAGTTCATCGAGTCCTATCTGATCGGGCTCAACCACGAAATGGCGCGGGAGATGCTCTGGCGCGAGTTCCCGACCGATCAGCGCGGGACGCCGTTCCGGCAGTTCTGGGATCCGCGTCCGGTGCCGCTGGAGCCGGGCGAGTCACGGGAAGCCTGGCGGGAAAGGCTGTACGACATCCCGCCGCTCCATCGCTGGGCCAAGACCTCGAAGCTCGGGGAGAACAACCATCGCCGTCTTCCGCCGAAGCAGGGTGAGAAACAGGCGAAGGACCTGGTCCTGGTGATCCGGGGCGAGCTGCTCAAGAAGTATCCGAACGTGTCGATCTACGCGCACAAGGCTGTCTGGCCGCTGAAGAAGGACGGCACCCCGGACACCAGTGGCGAGCGCACCATCGCGCCCGTCCCGGCGAACGTGCCGCTGAGCGACGAGCTGGTCCGGCTCCCGGTCTACGAGGCCAAGGTCTCCCCGGACCTCTATCTGCTCGGCTTCCCGCTGAGTGAAGACGAAGCCAGGGCCGGCGGGGCGGACAAGCTCGGCTGGTTCTTCGTGCTCAAGGAACGGCCCGGCGACCCGCGGTTCGGCCTGGACGAACCGCCGCCCGGCCCGCTGCCCGAAGTCGAGGTGTGGAACGACGCCACCTGGGGGCATCTCGACCCCGGGAATCCCGGCAGCGGCTTCGTCCGGTTCGACGGAGGGGTCGTGGTCCACCTCGACGAGTTCCTCGAAAAGGACGACCAGGAGAAGATCCGCCAGCGCGAAGACGACGAGTTCATCACCGAGTGGGCGCCGGCCGTCAGCGCCGCCGACGTCGCCTACATCCTTTTCCAGGCACCGGTTCTGGTGGCCGTGCACGCACAGGAGATGGTGCGGGATGCCTGATCTCAAGCTCGACTTCCCGGTGCTGCTCGGGCCGGTGCGCGTCGAGACCCGGTACGTCGGGCAGGAACTGCTCGTGCGGGTGTTCCCCGACGAATGGTCGGTGGACAAGTTCGAAGCCAAACCGACCCGTGCCGAACTCGCCGCGCTGGACGCGTACTGGACCACCCTCTGGGCCGCCGGGGGCGCTCCGGGTGGGGACCAGGCGGCGTGGCAGCAGCTCGTCGCGCGGGTTCCCGCCGGGCGGGCCGCGTGGCTGCTGCGGACCCGCAAGCCCGCCAATCCGGCCGACCGGCCGACGGGGGTTCCTCGCGGTACGGCGGTGCTGGTGGTCGTCACGCCCCAGCCCGTCGTGGCGCAGGATCGTCAGCCGACGGTGACGTACTGGACCGCCGTCTGGCGTGCGCACGGTGACCAGGGAAAGCTGCGTGAGGCCGACATCGCGTTGCTCGCCGCCGTCGGGGCCGGGCGGGCCAAGACGATCCGCGACCGCCGTCCGTCCGGTGTGGACAGTGCGCCGTCGACGCCGGGCACCGAGGTGGTGGTGGCGTTCCTGGAGCTCACGCCGCTGCCGCCCGGTGATATCGCGGAAGACTCCTGGACCGTGGCCGCGACGGCGAGGCTGCTGCCGGACAGATTCACCGCGTACGGCTACGTCGGTGGCGCGCGCGTGTTCGCGAGGAACGGCGAGCCGGTCAAACCCGAACTCGCGGTCAGCCCCGACCCGGGGACGGAGAAGGACAAACAGCTCAAGGTCACCGAGGAGACCGGCGCGCTGCGGGTCCCGGACGCCCTGAAATGGCTGACCGAGTTCAAGGCCGCGGAAGCGGTCGGGATGGGCATCCGGATCACCCTGGAAGCGGCCTTCGCCGAGAAGCTAGACAGGCTCGTCGTGCTCGGCCTGCGCGAGCAGGCGACACCGGAGAAGACGGCGGCCGACTGGGGCGGGCTGCTCGCCGACCAGATCCGCACGCCCGCCGGGTTCGCGTTCCTGCCGCAGGGCACGCCGACCAACAACTCCGAACAGGCGTCCGCGGGCCAGGATCCGAAGGCCGCGGCCGAATCCGCGCTCGCCACCGCGGCCGGGTTCACGGCAGCCGCCGGGGACAAGAACGACGGCGAGTGGTTCGCAGAACTGCTGGGCATCGACCCGGCGGTCCTGGCCGGGGTCCCGAACGCCGACGGCTTCGACCGTCGCGACGCCCGTGCGGCGCACACCGCGCTGTGGCCCGCCACCTGGGGTTACTACCTCCCGGCGTTGCTCGACGGAGTGCTGACCGAGGAACAGATCGCGCAGACGCGGCAGTTCTTCCTTGACCACGTCTCCGGACGCGGCCCGCTGCCGGTGGTCAAGATCGGCAGGCAGCCCTACGGGATCCTGCCGACGACGGTGTTCACCAAACTCGCCTTTCCCGCCACCGCCGGGCACCGGACGGCGTTGAACGAGCTCCTGAAGCAGGCGGCGACGCACTGGCAGGCCGCGCTCGGGCGGGTCCAGTACCTCGATTCGGCCGTCGGGGACCCGCACCAGAAGCTGCTCGACATCCTCGCGCTGCACCCGACGTCGGCCGAGTACCACCTCCGCGACGCCCAGAGCGTCGATGACCTGTTCGCGGAACGGCTCGAAGCCGAGCTGAGCACGCCGCTGCGGGAGACGCTGGCCGCGTTCGGTCACCACGCCGAGGATCCCGGCCTGCTGCGGCAGGTGTTCGCCGAGGATGCCCAGGTGGTGCAACGTCCGGTCGTCGACGACCGGCCACTGTCCGAAGTGGACAAGATCCGGCCCTACGCGGCCGAAGGCAACTACCTGGCCTGGCTGGCGCATTACGGAGGGACCGACCTGGAGACGGTCCGCAAGGAGGACGGCTTCACCGACAACGTCCGGCCGACGGCGCTGCTGTACCTGCTTGCGCGGCAGGCCGTGCTGCTCGGTGCGGCCGGGGCCGGCCGGTCCGAGCAGCTCGTCGCGGTCGAACTGCTCGCGGGCCTGCCGACGGCGCGGCTGGAGCGGGTGTTCGCCGAGCATCTCGACTGCGCCACCTACCGGCTCGACGCCTGGCGGCTCGGGCTCGTCAACGAACGGCTGGCGGAACTGCGCCGGGATCCCGCCGGCGGCGCCTCGAAACGGGGACTGCATCTCGGCGCGTACGGCTGGCTGGAGAACATCTCCCGTGGTCCGGCCCCGGCCACGAAGGACCTTCCCGCCGGTCTGCCGCCGATCTTCGGCACCGGGCCGTTGCCGCACGACGTGGACAACGGCGGCTACGTCCACGCGCCGTCACCCGCCCACGCGCGTACGGCGGCGGTGCTGCGGGCGGGTTTCCTCGCCAACGGCAAGCCGCGTGAGGACAGCACGTTCGCGGTGAACCTGAGCTCGGACCGGGTTCGCGTCGCGGTGTCCCTTTTGGACGGGATGCGGCAGGGGCAGTCGCCCGGCGCGCTGCTGGGGTACCGCTTCGAACGCGGGCTGCACGACCGGCGGATCGGGCTCGACAAGGTCATCGCCGGGCTCCGGCTGAAGTTCCCCTTGATGGCGAACAAGATCGCCGACACGGCTCCACCGTCGAAGGGGGAGGGGGCGCCGACGAGCATCGAACAGGTCGAAGCGGGCAACGTCATCGACGGCCTCGCCCTGATCCGCCACGTGGAGACCCTGAAGAAGGACGACCGGGTCTATCCCTACAAACTCGACGGCGTCCCCAAGGTGACCGATCCTGGCGAGCTCACGGACATCGGCATCGAGGTCGACGCCCTGCGGAACGCGCACGACGCGCTGGCCGACCTCGTCGTCGCCGAGGGCGCGCATCAGGTGCTGCAGGGCAACACCGAACGCGCGGCGGCCACGCTGGACTCCTACGCGAAGGGCGGTGTGCTGCCCGAGCCCGCGGTGATCGAGACCCCGCGCAGCGGGACCACGCTCACCCACCGGCTGGGCCTGCAGTTCACCCCCGGCCTCGGTCCCGACCACGGCGCTCCGCTGCTGGGCCGGAACAACCCGAGGGCCAGGGCCGAACCGGCGGTGAACCAGTGGCTCGCCGACGTGCTGCCGTCGCCGTCGGAGGTGGCCGCGCTGGTCACCTGGAAGGATCCGGCGCGCCCGCCCGAGGCCGAGCCGCGCAGCCGCGTGGTGACCCAGGCCGAGGCGGGACTGCAACGGATCGACCTGCTGTGGGCGGTGCCCCCGGCGGAGAAGGCCGAGGCGACCGACCTCGACGACCGGATCCTCGGCGTGGTCATCGAGAAGTCGCGGCCGCGGCCGGACGCCAAACTCGAAATCCACTACACGCGAAGGGTCGATCGCAAGGTCAGCTTCTTCGAACTGTCCCCGCTCATCGGTGCCCTGCGGTCGCTGCTGACGACGGCCCGGCCGCTGCGGCCGACCGACCTGATCCCCGCGTCCGGGACCGCGCGGATCGAGCGCGCGGCGGACGACGCCGTGTCGCTGAGCCGGGAACGGCAGGCTGCCGTACTGGAATCCCTGACGGATCTAGGTGGTGAAGTCACTGAGTTCCTGGCCGATCTCGGCGCGCTTTACCCGGCGACAGGCGAACCGGCCCGCGCCGAAATCCTCGACGGGATCGACGCTTTCCTCGCCCGGTACGCGAAACTGGCCAAAGCCGCGGGTGACTTCGGTGTCGTGGTCAGCGGCTGGGGTGAGCTTTCGCTGTGGCGGGGCGGTGTTTTCGCTTCCGTCCTCGCCGCCGTCGCGGAGATCGCCGGCCGGATGGGACGCGCGCTCACGGCCGCGAACCTCCTGCTGGACCGGTACGAGAACCTGCCTCCGTCCACAACGGACGGTGAGCGGTTCAGGATACTGGAGCAGGCGGAACGGTTGCTCGTCACCAAACCGGTGCCGCGTGAGCAGACGCCGTTCGGGATGCGGGCGCGGGTGCGGCAGGCCCGCACCAGATTCAAGATCCGCCTCGACCGGCTGACCGGGTTCAAGGAGACGTCGGAACCGACCCTGGGCGGACTGCTCGCCGACGTGGCGCGTCAGCTGCCGCTGGCCGACATCGACCCGGCCGGTCTCTCGCTGAAGCCGTTCGAGGATCAGGCCGTCGCCTACGGCCGGGAACTGCTGGCACGAGCGGGAAAGCTCAAGGCCGAGCTCGTCGGCGAAGGCGGCCGGAAACCGGCCGCCGAGAAGCTGCTGGCGCTGCGCGACAAGGCCGTGACCGGGCCGGACCGGGTGCGAACCGGGATCGACGTCCTCAAGGCACTGCTCGGCGAGGACGTCCTGGTCGTCCCCGAGTTCACACCGTCGGAAGACGTCCTCGACCGCTGGCGGGACGCGCGCGCCGACAGCCGGGACCTCATCGCCCATCTGAAGCCCAGGGACCTCGACGACCTCCGAGGTCGCGACTTCCCGGTGGACGACTGGCTGCACGGAATGGCGCGGGTCCGCGAAAAGCCGCGCCTGTGGGAGAAAACGGTGCAGCTGGCGGGCGCGCTGCTCGCCCCCGGCGGACTGCTCGGCACCGACATCCTCGGCTGGAACGAGCCGGAACTGACCCCCGTGCAGCTGCCGTACGTCGAGGAAGACCACTGGCTGGCCATGGAGTTCTTCGACCCCGCCAAGGTGGGCGACCAGCTCGGCCAGGACAGGCTGCTGTACACCGCGCACTACAAGACCTCGCTGGGCGGCGACAGCCAGTGCGGGCTCCTGCTCGACGAATGGACCGAGGTGATCCCCGCCGTCCGCGAGACCACCGGGATCGCGCTGCACTACGACGGCCCGGATTCCGAACCGCCGCAGACCATGCTGCTCGTCGTCCCGCCGGTGCTGGAACCGGGCGGGAACTGGACCCCGGAACTGCTCGTCGAGGCGATCACGGAAACCTTCGGCCTGGCGAAGACGCGCGCTGTCGAACCGGATCACCTCGCGAGTACCGAGCTGGGGCATCTGCTCCCGGCGACGGTGCTGTCCGAGACCCAGCTGTCCGAGACCCTGCGTCGGAAGGCCACGTCATGACCGAAACGCCGTCGTTCACCAGGCTGGAGGGCAGACCCCGCACCGTCGGTTTCGACCGGGCGCTGCGCGTGGAGGTCCGGGATCCGTTGTGGATGCTCACGCGGCAGTGGCAGCTGGGCGAGTTCCACGGCGCGAACGCGGGGAGCCCGGTCACCGTGACCTACGCCGTCTCGCCCTCGCGGCCCACCCGGTTCAAGTCGCCGCAAGGGCCGCCGCAGGACCTGGCGTCGGACCGTCCACTGGAGACGGTCGCGGAGCGGCGACGGCTGCCGTTGGCCTATGGCACCTCCGGCGGCGAGACGATCGGGTTCGATCTGCGGCTCGCGATCGGCCGCCAGTGGCTGAAGCTGCTGGACTCCGCCGCCGGCGTGCTCGGTCAGGTGCTGGGGTTCAAGAAGTTCTACATCGAGCGGTACCCCATCGCGCTGCCCGATCCCGCGAAGGCCGACGACGTCGCGAAGCTGGCGCATCCCGAGGTCTGGTCGACGATGCAGGCGATCTCCGGGCGCCGGATGGACGGCTACCTGTTCTACCTGCACCTCAAGGCCGGACGTGACGCCGACGAAGGGCTCACCATCTTCATCCCCTCGCTCCGCGAAACGTTGCGGAAACTGGGGAAGCGGCTGGTGGCCTGGTACGGGAAACTCGTCGACCAGCCCGCGCCCGCCGACGCGACCTGGGATCCGGGCAGGCTCGAGCACCGGTTCTCGGTCGCCGCTTCGACGCCGGGCGGGGAGAAGAAACTGGCCGCCCCCGAGTACCCCGGCGGCACCCTGGAGTGGCACGCGTTCTCGGTCGACCCCAAGGAACCGCTCGGCGGGACCAGACCGACGGAGCCGACGCTCACCCGGACGGTGTTCCCGGCGCCGGTCCGCTATTCCGGGATGCCGTTGCCGCGCTGGTGGGCACAGGAGGACGGGAAGACCAACTTCGCCGCCGTCCGCCCGGACAGCACCGATCTCGCCCGGCTGGTCTTCCTCGAATTCGCCCTGGTGTTCTCCAACGACTGGTACCAGGTGCCGTGCGACCTGCCCGCGGGGACGCTGTCCAGGATCCAGGGGCTGGTCGTCACCGACGTGTTCGGGGAGAAACAGTGGATCACCCCGGCGGGCGACGGACGCGACGAGGAATGGAAGCGGTGGTCGATGTTCACCCTGGACACCCTCGGCCCCGAAGACGTCCGGGCGGACACGGACCTCTTCCTGCCGCCGAGCGTGCCGAAGGTGACCGAGGGACCCGCTCTGGAGGAGGTCCTGCTGATCCGGGACGAGAACGCGAACCTCGTCTGGGGGATCGAGCAGACCGTGAGCACGCCGCTGGGCGAACCGCGCCGGGGAAGCGAGGCGGCCGCGGAGGTCACGACGTTCCGGCAACGGCTGCACGACGCGGCCCCCGCCACGGCCGACGCGGACCCGCCGCGCGCGCCGATCTCGTACTTCGCGATGAACTCCGTGCCCGGACACTGGATCCCGTTCATCCCGGTGCACGAACCGGGGGACAACCGCGAGATCCGGCTGCAGCGGGCGGCGATGCCGAGCGTGGTCGACGCGACGCCGGTGAGGCCGCGGACGAGCCTGCTCCGGGTGGGGCTCGACGAACGGCAGGCCGGTGAGAAGCCGCAGTACTTCCTCCACGAGGAGGAGGTGACCCGCGCGGGCACGCGGGTCACCCTCGCCTACAACCGGACGCGCTGGCACGACGGGCGCGCCGTCGTCTGGCTCAGCGCGCGGCGCGGTGTCGGCCGGGGAGAGGGCTCCAGCGGGCTGGCCTTCGACCTGGTGGTGGACACTCCGATGCCGTGACGCGCGGCGGGCCGGTGGCCGTTCGGTCCGGCGGGTCGTGAGTGATAAGTGTCGTTCTAACGCGACTTACCACTCACGACCCTGGACCGATGCCTACGTGCGCCGACCTGACCAGAGGTCAGCCGTTCGCGGCGATGTCCGCGAGGACCGCGGCGATGGTGCGGACCGGGACACCGGTGCCGCCCTTGCCGGTGTAGCCCCACGGTCCGGCGGTGTTGAACGACGGGCCCGCGATGTCGATGTGCGCCCAGGGCAGGCCCTCGGTGACGAACTCGCGCAGGAAGATGCCCGCGGCGAGCATGCCGCCCCAGCGGTGCCCGGTGACGTTGGCCAGGTCGGCGAGACGCGAGTCGAGGTCGGCGCGCAGCTCCTCCGGCAGCGGCATGGCCCAGCCGCCCTCGCCGGTCGCCTGCGCGATGCCGGCGATCCGGTCGCGGAACTCGTCCGAACCCATGACGCCCGCGGTGCGGTTGCCCAGCGCCACGACCTGCGCGCCGGTCAGCGTCGAGGTCTCGATCAGGTAGTCGGGGTTCTCTTCGCCCGCGCGCACGATCGCGTCGGCCAGCACGAGACGGCCTTCGGCGTCGGTGTTGAGCACCTCGACGGTCTTGCCGCCGTACATGCTGAGCACGTCGCCCGGCCGGTACGAGGTGGCCGAAGGCAGGTTCTCCGCCAGCGGGATGTGCGCGACGACCTCGAGCGGGTACTTCAGCTTCGCGGCCAGCACCACGGAGGCGAGCACGGCGGCCGCGCCCGACATGTCCGAGGTCATGTGGTCCATGTTCGCGGCGGGCTTGATCGAGATGCCGCCCGAGTCGAAGGTGATGCCCTTGCCGACCAGCGCGACCTTCTTGACCGCCTTCGCGGGCTTGTAGGCGACGCGCAGCAGGCGCGGCTGCCGCGAGGAACCGCCGCCGACGCCGAGGATGCCGCCGAAGCCCTTGCGCTTGAGGGCCTTCTCGTCGAGGACCTCGAACTCGAGGCTGTTCGCCTCGGCCAGGGTCTTCGCGCGGTCGGCGAAGGAGGCCGGGAACAGGTCGTTCGGCGGGGTGTTGATCAGGTCGCGGGCGATGATGACCGACTCCGCGATCAGGGTGGCGGCCTTCAGCGTCGCCTTGTGGTCCTTGGCGGTGCCCTCTTCGGGGCTTACGAAGTCGACCTTGGCGACCGGGCCGTCGCCCTTCTCGGAGCGGTACTCGGTGAAGGAGTACGCGCCGAGCGCGGTGCCCTCGACGGCGGCCTGCAGGTCGATCGCCGACAGCGTGACGAACGCGCGCTCGGTGCCGTTCAGTGCCCGCGCGGCGGCACCGGCGCCCCGGCGGACCTGCTCGGCGGTGACGCCGTCGGCGCCCGCCTTGCCGAGGCCGACGGCCAGCACGACGCCGGCGGACAGTTTGCCCAGCGTCGGTACCTTGACGACCTCGTCGGCCTTGCCGGACGCGCCGAGCGTGCCGAGGACCTCGGCGAGCTTGCCGTCGAAGGCGGTGTCGGCAACGGAGGAACCGGCGGCGAGCGCCAGACCGTCCTCGCCCTCACACGTGCCGATGACGACGACGTCGGCGCGCGTCTTGGCCAGCGCCGCTTCGGCGTTCTCGGTCAGGGCAAGCTTCGGCACGGTCACTTCTGGCTCCTCGCGCGTTCGCGGTGGTACCGGGCGTCCGCCCGGTTGGATCGTGAGCCATGCTAATGACAGCGGGACCAGGGGGAACAGCGGGGCCGACGGGGTCACTCGGTGTACAGGAAGGGAGACGGCGTGCGGCTGGCTGGCGGTCTGCTCATCGCACTGGCGGTGGGTACCTCCGGAGCGGACTATTGGGTACTTTTCGCCGCCGTCGTGGCGGCCTTGCTCGCCGTCGCGTCGGAGGCACTGCTGCCGCCGCTGGGGGACACCGGGCCCGAGCGGATCGCGGGCTCCGTTTCGCGCCTGGGCCTGGTCGTGGTCTTCGCGACGACGTTCGGGCAGTACGTCTTCCCCGCCGCCCCGGGAGTCGCCGCCGCGGTGTTCGCCGTGGTGGTGGGCGCCGCCGACCTCGCCGGGGTCCGTCTCGGTGACTACGCCGCCCGCTGGGTCACCGGGCTCCTGCTGGTCGCGGCCGCGTCCCTGATCGCGATCTGCGTCGGCATCCCGCCCCTGGCGCAGTTCATCGCACCGGATCCGCCGTCCGTACCCGGTCTCGGCCTCGCCGTGCTGGTCCTGCTGCCGTTCCTGGTGCCCCGCCGTCCCGGCGCCGGCCGCGCGGCCGCGGTGGGCGCTGTGGCCGTGGCGATCATCGCCGTCGCCCTCTACCAGTTGGGACCGGTCCGGCTGGGGCTTTCGGCGACGTCGTTCCGTGAACTCCTCGCGGCGGCCGACGCGGTCTCGCTACTGCCGGTCCTGACCGTGATCGTCGCCGTGGCGACCGTCCCCGTCGCGGTGGACGCCTTCACCGACGGCCGGGAACGGCTTTCCCCGGAACGTCCGAAGACGACACTCGCTTGTGGACTGATCGTGGCCGTCGCCGCCGCCTTCGCTGGGCCGGTAGTGGCCCTCGGGCTCGCGGGAGTGGGAACGCTCGCCGAACTGGTTCTGCGGGTCCGCGCCCGTCGGTACCGTTCGAGGAGTGACCGTTCAAGGTGTGCGTGATCCTCTTTGGGCTCCAGGCGACACGGTCGTCGAGCGGTTCCTGCGACCGGACGGCTCGATCGGCCAGCATCATCCGCTGCGAGTCATCGCCGACGACGGCGCCGTGCTGCTCGGCTGGCTTCCCGCGGACACCCCGATCATCGGCAGCAGGCTCGCCGACGGGCGGCTCTTCCGTGAGGCGCCGCTCGAGGAGCGGTTCCGGGTGCCGCGGGTGCGCGTGGCCGACTTCTGGCGAGACACCTCGACGCTGCGCCGGATCGCCGACGACGAATGGTCGTCGGTCTGGTGGTTCTTCGACGCCGGCGGCGACTTCCTGAACTGGTACGTCAACCTCGAGGTCCCGTTGGGGCGCACACCGTCCGGGCCGGATCGGATCGACGGCATCCTGGACGTCGCCGTCGAGCCCGGCGGGCGCTGGCAGTGGAAGGACGAGGACGAGGCCGAGGAGGCCGTTCTGGCCGGGCGCATCACCGCGGGTCAGCTGGAGAGGCTGCGTGCCGAGGGCGAGCGGATCGGGGCGCTCGCGACGGCCGGGCGGTTCCCCTTCGACGGGACGTGGACCGACTTCCGGCCGGACCCGGGCTGGCCGGCGCCCGGTCTGCCCGATGGGCTGCTTTAGCCGACGAGGAGCAGCAGCAGCGCCGCGAGCGCGACGTTGATCACCGCGAGGACGACCACCGATTTGGTGGACAGCTCGCGCGGGAACGCCTTGCCGTGGATGTGGCGCCACCAGAAAATGCCGAAACCGCCTCCGACCAGGCCGAGGAACGCGCCGAAGCCGCTGTCCAGCAGGGCCCAGCCGTCCATCATCAGCAGGCCGGTGCCGAAGGTCAGCAGCACCGCCGTCGCGAAGGTCTTGACGTCGGCCCCCGCGCCGGGGGTGGCGGGCTGGGCCGGGGTGGCGGGCTGCATCTGGTTGTACGTCACGCCGCCATCCTAGGGGCGCGGGCCCTCGCGTGTTCGTCCTGACGGACAGTTCGACGGCGGTAAAGATATGCGGACGTCCGACTAACGTGGGTCCGACCAAGCGTTATCGTCTTAGACATGACGACCTCGACGCAGTTCAGCCACCTCCCGCACCCGAGCCCCGCGAGCCCGGAACGCGTCGCGGACGTATTGGCCGCACCCGGCTTCGGGCTGCACTTCACCGACCACATGGTGACCGTGAAGTGGAGCGCCGAGCAGGGCTGGCACGACGCGACCGTCGGGCCGTACGCACCCTTGACGCTCGACCCGGCGACCTCCGTGCTGCACTACGGCCAGGCGATCTTCGAAGGCCTCAAAGCCTACCGCCAGCCCGACGGCACGATCGCCGCGTTCCGGCCCGACGCGAACGCGATCCGGTTCCGCAACTCGGCCGAGCGCCTCGCCATGCCGCAGCTGCCGGTGGAGGTCTTCCTCGACTCGATCCGCGAGCTCATCGCGGTCGACAGCCGCTGGGTCCCGACGAAGCCGGGCGAGTCGCTGTACCTGCGCCCGTTCATGATCTCCACCGAAGCCGGGCTAGGCGTCAACCGGCCCGCGAACGAGTACCTCTACGCGCTGATCGGCTCGCCCGCCGGCTCGTACTTCTCCGGCGGCGTGAAGCCGGTGAGCGTGTGGCTCTCGACCGAGTACGTGCGCGCGGTCCCCGGCGGTACCGGCGAGGCCAAATGCGCCGGCAACTACGCGGCGTCGTTCGTGGCGCAGGCGCAGGCCGTGGAAAAGGGCTGTGACCAGGTCGTGTGGCTCGACGCCGTCGAGCGGCGCTGGATCGAGGAGATGGGCGGGATGAACCTGTTCTTCGTCTTCGGCTCCGGTGACGAGGCCCGCGTCGTGACCCCGGAACTGACCGGGTCGCTGCTGCCGGGCGTCACCCGCAAGTCGCTGCTGGAGCTGGCGAAGTCGTTCGGGCACCAGGTCGAGGAGCGACGCATCTCCACCGACGAGTGGGAGAGGGCGGCGGCTTCGGGTGAGCTGACCGAGGTGTTCGCCTGCGGCACCGCGGCGGTCATCACCCCGGTCGGGCACGTGAAGCACGCGGGCGGCGAGTTCTCCGTGGCGGGCGGGCAGACCGGCGAGCTGACGATGAAGCTGCGCGGCGCGCTGACCGGGATCCAGGAGGGCACCCGGCCCGCTCCCGAGGGCTGGATGTACCCGCTGGCCTGAGCCTCAGACCTCGTGAGTGGCAAGTGTCGTTCTAACCCCACTTGCCACTCACGAGGTCCTGTACCGAGGCGCCACCGCCGCGCCTCTCTCTTCCGCATTCAGAGGACTAAACGCGGGAGGGCGTCAGGAAGCGGGAGCCTCGATCAGTGGCCCGCTCACCCCGGCCTGCTCGTGCGTCGCCATCTCCGCGAGCACCCGCGTCGCCATGAACAGCAGCGGCAGCGCCGCGACGGCGCCCGTCCCCTCACCGAGGCGCACGTCCAGATCCAGGATCGGCTCCAGGTCGAGGTGCTCCAGCGCCAGCGCGTGCGCGGGTTCGCCGCCACGCTGCCCTGCGGCCCACCACTGCCGAGCGCCCGGGACGAGTTCCTCGGCGACCAGCGCGGCCGCGGAGGCGACCAGGCCGTCCAGGATCACCGGGGTCTTCCGGAGCGCGGCCTGGGCGAGGAAGCCCGCCATCGCGGCGATGTCGGCGCCGCCGGAGGTGCGCACCAGCGCGACAGGGTCGGCCAGCACGGTCCTCGCCCGCCGCAGCGCGTCCCGGACCGCAGCGGCCTTGCGCATCCAGGCGTTGTCGTCGATCCCCGAACCGCGGCCGACGACGGCCACCGGTTCGCTGCCGGTCAGCGCCGCGACCAGCACCGAGGCCGGCGTACTGTTCCCGATCCCGAGGTCGCCCGCGATGAGCAGGTCGGCGCCGCCGTCGACCTCGGCGTCGGCGATCGCCCGGCCCGCGCGGAGGGCGGCCCGTGCCTCGTCATCGGTCAGCGCGTCCTCGACGTCGATGGAGCCGGATCCGCGCCGCACCTTGAACTCGCCGATCGATCGTGTGGCGGGGGCGTCGCTGTCGACGGCCATGTCGACGACCCGCACGCTCGCGCCCGCCGACGCCGCCAGCACGTTGATGGCCGCGCCGCCGGTCAGCATGCTGCCGACGAGCTGCGCGGTGACCTCGCCCGGATACGCCGAGACACCCTTCGCGGCGACGCCGTGGTCTCCGGCGAACACCACGACCCGGGGCCGCGTGAACGGACGCGGCGGCGACTGCCCCTGGCAGGCCGCGACCCAGACACCCAGTTCTTCGAGCCTGCCCAGCGAGCCCGCGGGCTTGATCAGTTTCGAGTGCAGCGCGATCGCTGCCGAACGCGCGTGTTCATCCGGCTGCTCGACTTCGGCGAACTCGAGGATTTCGTCGTCCAACGCCCTGCCCCTTCGGATCGCTTCGGTGGCCGCGCCCAACCTACCCACCCGCCTGTGCCAGAGTTGCCTGTGGCTCAGACGAAGGCCGCCGGGGTGGTGCTCGCGAGCGGAGCGGGCACCCGGGTCGGCGCCAAACTCAACAAGGTGTACCTGCCGGTGGCGGGCAAGCGGGTCGTCGCGTGGTCGCTCGACGCCTTCGCCCGGGTGCCCGGTATCGACGTGCTCGTGCTGGTCATCCGGCCGCAGGACACCGAACTCGCGCGAGAGGTGCTCGCCGCGCATCCCGGCGAGGTCGAACTCGTCCACGGCGGTGCGACGCGCCAGGGTTCGGAGCTGAACGCCTTGCGCCACTTGACTTCCCGCATCGAGAGCGGCGAGATCGACGCGGTCCTGCTGCACGACGCGGCCCGCCCGCTCGTCACCCCGCGACTGATCGCGGACGTCCTCGCCGACACGCGGCGGTACGGGGGAGCGGTGCCCGGGGTCGCGGCCGACGACATCGTGCGTGTCGACGGCGACACCGTTTCCGGTGCGCTCCCGGGCGCGATCCGGGTGCAGACGCCGCAGGGGTTCCGCGCCGCCCCGTTGCTGGAGGCGTACGAAACGGCCGAACGGGACGGTTTCGTCGGCACGGACACGTCTTCGTGCATGGAAAGGTTCTCCGCGCTGCCGGTGCGGTGGGTTCCAGGCAGCGCGGAGAACCTCAAGATCACCTACCCGCACGACCTCGTTGTCGCCGAGCAGGTGATCGGCCGAGGTTAGGGATCTCCCTGGCCGGCCTTGGTCCCGTTGGCGGGCAAGATGGTGACCGGCTGGCGCGCCTCCATGGGGATCACGCAGTCCGGATGTGGTTGCAGCAGCTGGATCGGCGCGGCGGCTTCGCCGGGAGCCGGGATGGTGAGCACCGCGCGCAGGGTCCAGTCGGCCGTCGAGTGGTACTGCCACGAGACGAGCGCCGGCCGGAAGACGTCCGTGTCGGCGAGGGTGGCGACCCGGTACGCGGTCGCCCGTTCCTCACCGCGCAGGATGAGGACGTCGGCGCAGGTGTCCCACTGGAACACCGCGGCACAGACTTCGGGCTCCTCCCGGGGGCCGAAGATGTAGACGACCCACCGGCGTCTTCGAAGCTCTTCGAGCAGTTCGTCGATGCTCAGATGGTTCATCGAGCCCCCCAACGGGTTTCGGGAACTCTGCGGAGAGTAACAGGTGTACTAGAGCACCGTCCAGAATGTGTACTAGTACGTAATAATGGGGTGTGAGCAGGATCCTTGGTGCTCGCCCATTGGTGTGCTAGAACGCTTGTGCGCACCGCGCGACCTTGTGAGGAGTCACCTTGCCCGCCGTCGACCGACCTGAACCGCCGTATCTCCAGATCGCGGGAAACATTCGTGACGACATCGTTTCGGGCAGGCTCAAGGAAGGTGACACGGTCCCGTCCGCGCGGGAGATCGCCAGGAACTGGAACGTCGCGATGGCGACGGCGATGAAGGTGCTCTCGACGCTCCGGGCCGAAGGTCTGGTCCGCGCGGTCCGCGGGATCGGGACAGTGGTGCAGACCAGGGCGCTGCACCGCTCCGCGCACGATCGGACGATCTCGATCGCGCGAACCGGCAAGGTCTATCCACCGGGCCACTACGCGAAAATCCGTGAGGCCGGGCTCGTCCCGGCACCGGAGCGGGTGGCCGGCGCCCTCGGCATCGAAGAGGGCGCTCCCGCGATCCGGCGGCGGCGGACCACGTACGCGGGACAGGACGTGCCGGTTTCGACGTCCGTCTCGTGGTTCGACGGCGCTGTCGCGGCGAAGGCGCCGTTGCTGTTCGAACCGGTGCGGATCGTCGAAGGCACGGTCAAATATGTTGCGGACCGGACGGGCCGGGTTCTGACGTCGACTCATTCTCAGCACGCCGCGGGGCTGGCGGGTGCTGCGGAGGCGAAGGAACTCGGTGTGGCCGAAGGTTCGGCGATTTTGTTGAGCCGTAACAGGTTCTTGTCCGCCGGAGGAGACGTACTCGAGTACGGCGAATCGGCGGCATTGCCGGACCACTGGATTTTCTACGAATACAACATCGAGGACGGGGCATGAAGCACATTCACGCGGGTAAGGTCCGGGACCTTTACGAAATCGACGGCGACATTCTGCTCGTCGCGTCGGATCGCGTTTCGGTCTACGACGTCTCGCTGCCGACCCCGATCCCGGACAAGGGCGCGCTGCTGAACCAGCTTTCCGCCTGGTGGTTCGAAAAGATGGCCGACGTGGTGCCGAACCACGTCATTTCCACGACCGACGTCCCGGCGGAATTCGCCGGTCGCGCCACGCGCTGCAAGCCGCTGAAGATGATCCAGGTCGAATGCATCGCGCGGGGCTACCTCACCGGTCTCGGGATGCGCGAGTACCGGCGTGACGGCAAGGTTTCCGGTGTCGAACTGCCCGCCGGTCTCGTCGAGGCCGACAAGCTGCCAGAGCCGATCTTCACGCCCACCACGAAGATCTCCGACACCGGCCACGACGAGTTCATGACCTTCGCCGACGTCGTGAACGAGATCGGCCAGGAGACCGCGGACCGCATCCGGGACCTGACGCTGGAGGTCTACACCAAGGGCGCGGAGCACGCGGCGAAGAACGGCATCATCATCGCCGACACCAAGATCGAATTCGGGTTCGACGCCGACGGCGTGCTGACGCTCGGGGACGAGGTCCTCACGTCGGACTCGTCGCGGTTCTGGCCCGCCGACGACTACGAGCCGGGCCGGACGCAGCACGCGTTCGACAAGCAGTTCGTCCGCGACTGGTCCACGACGACCGGCTGGGACAAGACACCACCCGGCCCCGCCATCCCGGACGAGATCGTCGAAGCGACCCGCAAGCGCTACACCGAGGTCTACGAGAGGATCACCGGGAAGACCTGGGTATCCGGCGGTGACCATGCCTGAACAGCAGGTCTACGACCCGTATCGGCTGATCGACGACGTCGAGGGCCTGCTGATCCAGCGGGGCCACCGGCCGGAGCGGCTCGACGGCCGGACGGGTGACCGTGTCGCCGGCGCGAGCAGGTTGTTGCGGGGCCTGGGAATCGACCCCTTCCGTGCCCCCGGCGACGCCCTCGACCTCGACGGCCAGATCGCGTATCAGGCTCGGGTCCACGGCGACTGACGCACGGAGACCGTCGCATTTAGTCGACTAATTGCGGGAAAAGCGTCCGCAATTAGTCGACTAAATGCGTGCAGGGGGTCAGGGCGAGCGGGTCAGGGTGGGGTCGGTCTCGGTGACGCCGTCGAGGGCCTCGTCGATGGCGGCGAGCAGATCCGCGTCCAGCTTCACGCCGGCCGCCTTCACGTTCTCGTGCACCTGCTCCGGCCGCGAAGCGCCGATGATCGCCGAAGCGACGTTCGGGTTCTGCAGCACCCACGCCACGGACAGCTGGGCCATCGTCAGGCCCGCCTTGTCCGCGAGCGGCTGAAGCCGCTGGACGCGCTCGAGGACGTCGTCGTTGAGGAAGCGGGCGACCATGTTGGCGCCGCCCTTCTCGTCCGTCGCGCGGGAGCCCTCGGGCAGCGGCTGACCGGGCTTGTACTTGCCGGTGAGCACGCCCTGCGCGATCGGCGACCAGACGATCTGGCTGAGCCCCTCGCGCTCGGAAGCCGGGACGACCTGCGCCTCGATGACCCGCCACAGCGCGTTGTACTGCGGCTGGTTCGAGACCAGGGGCACCTTCAGCTCACGCGCGATCGCCGCGCCCCGGGTGATCTGCTCGGCGGTCCACTCCGAGACACCGACGTAGAGCACCTTGCCCTGGCGGACGAGGTCGGCGAAGGCGAGGAACGTCTCTTCGAGCGGCACGGTCCGGTCGAACCGGTGCGCCTGGTAGAGGTCGACGTAGTCGGTGCCGAGCCGCTTCAGCGAAGCGTTCGCCGACTCCATGATGTGCTTGCGGCTGAGCCCCTTGTCGTTGGGACCCTTCGGACCGGTCGGCCAGTAGACCTTGGTGAAGATCTCCAGGCTTTCGCGGCGCAGGCCCTTCAGCCCGCGGCCGAGCACCGATTCGGCGGCCGTGTTCGCGTACACGTCGGCGGTGTCGAACGTGGTGATGCCGACGTCGAGCGCCGCCTTGATGCAGGCCTGGGCCTGGTCCTCTTCCACCTGGGACCCGTGGGTGAGCCAGTTGCCGTACGAGATCTCACTGACATTGAGGCCGCTGCGGCCTAGGCGTCGAAACTCCATGGCGCGACTCTACCCCAGACCGTTAGGCAGGCTAACGACCTGGGTTTCGCCTGGTGAGAGGTCAGACCTTGGCGCCGGGGCTGACCCGCGGCTTGGGGACCCGCAGCTTGCGGATCTGGCTCGCGCGGATGAAGGAATACCAGCCGACGGAGGTGCCCTTGACCGTCTCGTCCGGGAACTTCAGCCGGACCATCTTGGCGATCCGGCGCCCGCTGAGGAAGCCCTCGACGATCATGCCGAGCAGCATCACGGTGCACAGCAGCGTCGCGTACCGCTGCACCTCCGGGTACGGCAGGATCAGCGCGACGAACACCAGGATCGCCAGCGGCATGAACAGGCCGAGCAGGTTGCGCCGCGAGTCGACCAGGTCACGGATGTACGCCTTGACCGGACCGCGGTCACGGGGGAGCAGGTACTTGTCCTCGCCCGCCATCATCCGCTCGCGGCGTTCCTTGGCGGCGTTGCGCTGCTTCGACTTGTACTCCGGGTCGGACTTCGCGGACTTGCGGAGTTCCTTGTTGCGCTTCATCGCCTCCCGCATGGTGGTCGGCGGGGGCGCCACCGGGCCACGGCGCTTGGCTTCGGCCTCACGCCGCTTGGGCGTGGCCTTGCCCTTTCCGGGCGTATACGCCTTGGCCTGGACCTCGACACCCTCGTTGTCGGGCGTCTCGGTGTCCGTCGTGGCGGAGTCTGTGGTGCTACGGCGCAGGAACCTCACCTCACCAGGGTAGTTGCAGGCGTCACGGTGCCACGCACCAGGCCGAGCGATATGTCACCATGGAGGGGAACAGATCGGGACTCCGACGTGTTGGACCATGTGCAAGACGAGTACCCGCAGCGAGTTCGACCAGAGGGAGAACCATGACGACCGCTGAGCAGGCAGCCGCAGCTCAGGCCGAAGCCGCCGAGGAGACCCACGGCGTCACGTTGACCGACGCCGCCGCCGTCAAGGCGAAGGCCCTGCTCGAGCAGGAGGGCCGCGACGACATGCACCTGCGCATCGCCGTCCAGCCCGGTGGGTGCGCGGGCCTGCGCTACCAGCTGTTCTTCGACGAGCGCACGCTCGACGGTGACTTGTTCCGTGACTTCGACGGGCTCCGCGTGGCCGTCGACCGGATGAGCGCGCCGTACGTGTCGACCGCCGTGATCGACTTCGTGGACTCGATCGAGAAGCAGGGCTTCACGATCGACAACCCCAACGCGACCGGTAGCTGCGCCTGCGGCGACAGCTTCCACTGACGCGCGTCGAGGCATGAAGAAGGGCCGCGAACCTCACCCAGGTCGCGGCCCTTCTTCATGCCCGCAGCTCTTCATGACGGACCTCTTCATGACGGAGCGGGATCAGACGTAGGCGTCCAGATCCGCGACCTGGGCGAGGCACCGCTCGTCCACGGTCCAGGGCGGAGCGATCTGCCGGGGCAGGGGCAGGTTCTCGGCCTGGAGGGACGACGGGATGCCGGCGCAGTCGGCGATGAGTTCGCCGATCGATTCCGGTTCGAGGTGATACGCGGAAGTGGTCACGAACGACAAGTTAATGACTCATGTTCGAGTAGGACACCACTACCAACCGGTAGTGTTGATGGCCGTGCCTGAAGCAACCCGTATGGGGCATGACCTGCGGGTAACTTAGCCGTCCTCGCCTTCGCGAGGCCGACCGATCAAGGAGAACCGGTGGCAGACAGCGCCAGGATCGCAGTATCCGGCAGTATCGCAACCGACCATCTCATGCACTTCCCGGGCAGGTTCGCCGAGCAGCTCATCGCCGAGCAGCTGCATCGCGTGTCCCTGAGCTTCCTGGCCGACGATCTCGTTGTCCGGCGGGGCGGGATCGGCGCGAACATCGCCTTCGGCCTCGGCGTACTCGGCAAGCGCCCGATCCTGGTCGGCGCCGTGGGCTCCGACTTCGCCGACTATCGCTCGTGGCTCGAGCGGCACGGCGTCGACACCGCCGGCGTGCTGGTCTCCGACGTCGCGCACACCGCTCGCTTCGTCTGCACCACCGACGAGGACCTCTGCCAGATCGCCACCTTCTACGCCGGCGCGATGTCCGAATCCCGCAACATCGAGCTGGAGCCGGTCGCCGCGCACGCCGGGGAACTGTCGCTCGTGCTGATCAGCCCGGACGACCCCGAAGGCATGGTCCGGCACGCCGAGGAGTGCCGCCAGCGTGGCTACACCTTCGCCGTCGACCCCTCGCAGCAGCTGGCGCGGATGGACGGCGAGCAGGTGCGTGCCTTCATCGAAGGCGCGAAGTACCTGTTCAGCAACGACTACGAATGGGAACTGCTGCTCCAGAAGACCGGCTGGACCGAGGCCGACGTGCTCGACCGCGTCGGCATGCGGATCACCACGCTCGGGGAGAAGGGCGTCGAGATCATCGGCAAGGACGGCCTCTCGCTGCAGGTCGGCGCCGTCCCGGAGCGGGGCAAGGTCGACCCGACAGGCGTCGGCGACGGCTTCCGCGCCGGGTTCATCGCCGGCCTCGACGGCGGGCTCGGCCTGGAGCGTTCGGCGCAGCTGGGTTCGCTGATCGCCGTGCTGGTGCTGGAGACCGTGGGCACGCAGGAGTGGGCGTTCGATCGCGCCGACGTCCTGGGCCGTCTCAAGGAGGCCTTCGGCCCGGAGCCCGCCGAGGAGATCGCGGCGATCCTGCCTGCCTGAGGGACCTGAAGGGGACTTTCCCCGCATGTGATGCAGCGAAGGGGCCCTTCACCGCGTGAGACGCGGTAAAGGGCCCCTTCAGCCTCGTCCGGTCAGGATGGCGGCGACCTCGGCCGGGCGGGACATGTGGGGACAGTGCCCGGCGTCGATCCCGATCGCGGTGACGCCGAGCCGCTCCCTGGCGGCCTGGCGCATCCACTCCGGTTTCAGCGTGCGGTCGCGCGTGGGGACGAGCACCGTCGACGGGATCTCCGGCGCGGGTCCGGCGTGATGTGCCGCGAGCACCGCGGGACTGAACAGCCGCAGGCTGTCCAACGCCAGATGTTCGGTCTCGGGATCGCAATCGTGGAAAAGGAACTCCGACGCCTTCGCGGGATCCGCTGTCGGGTCCACCCCGATCCACTCGGGGGCGAACAGGGCCGGGACCTCGTCGCGCAGGCTCCGCCCACCGGCGAAGTCGGGGATGTAGGCGGCGACCCACACCATCGCCCGCGCGTCGAGCGCTTCGGCGATCGAGGGAAGCAGGACACCCGCCCCGGAATGGGCCACCACGACCGGCCGCTCGCCGTCGTACTGGTCCCGCGCGTGCTGCGCGTAACCCTCGACAGGCAGGTCCGATGGGGTCAGCAGGTCCACCGCGATCGCGCGGTGCCCGGCGGCCCTGAGCAGTTTGGCCACCCGGTCCCAGCCCGCCGGGCTCTGCGTCGTGCCGTGCACGAGGACGAAGTCCATCCGTCCATGCTGGCCTTCACCGGGTCAACGGTGAAGGCCGGCATGTCGAGTCGTGACTAGAGTTTCACCGGGTAGACGGGTTCCGGCACCTCGGGCTTGATGCGGTTCTCGACGAAGATCCCGTGCCACAGCATGAACACCAGCAGCGCCCAGAGCTGACGGCTGCGGTCGAGCTGCCCGGCCTTGTGCTCGTCGAGCAGCGCCAGGACGGCCTTCTTGTCGAGCAGCGCGTCGGTCTGCGAGTCCGCGATGATGCCCTTGGCCCAGTCGTACATCTCGTTGCGCAGCCACAGCCGGATCGGCACCGGGAAGCCCAGCTTGCGCCGGTTCAGCACGTGCGCCGGGATGATCTTCGCCAGCCCCTGGCGCAGCGCGTACTTCGTGGTGCCGTGCGCGAGCTTCTGGTCGAGTGGGATGCTCGCGGCGACCTTGAACACCTCGGAGTCGAGGAACGGCACGCGCAGTTCCAGCGAGTTCGCCATGGTGACCTTGTCGGCCTTGACCAGGATGTCGCCGCGCAGCCAGGTGTAGAAGTCGACGTGCTGCATCCGCGCGACCGGGTCCCAGCCCTCGGAGATCTTGTACCAAGGCGCGGTGACGTCCTTGAAGCCGACACCTTCCTCATACGTGCGAAGCACCTTGCGGAGCTGGTCGTCGCGGAAGTTGCGGGCGTTGCCGTAGTAGCGGTCCTCCAGCGGCAGCGCCCCGCGCCGCAGCAGGTCCTTGCCGCGGGTGCCCTCGGGGATCTTCGTGGAGACCTTGCCGAGGATCTTCCGCATCCCGCCGGGGATCTTCTCGAACGGCGCCAGGGAGATCGGCTCGTTGTAGATGGTGTAGCCGCCGAAGAGTTCGTCGGCGCCTTCGCCGGACAGCACGGCCTTGACGTGCTTACGCGCTTCGCGGGCGATGAACCACAGCGGTACGAGCGCAGGGTCGGCCACCGGGTCGTCGAGGTACCAGACGATGAGCGGCAGCGCCTCCATCATCTCGTCCGGCGACACCGTGCGGACCACGTGCTTCACCCCGATCGCGGCGGCCGTCTCGGCGGCCACGTCGACCTCGGAGTAGCCCTCGCGCTCGAACCCGGTGGTGAACGCGATCAGGTTCGGGTTGTGCTCCTTGGCCAGCGTCGCGGTCGCGGTCGAGTCGATGCCGCCGGAGAGGAACGCGCCGACCGTGACGTCCGGGTCGGAGATCATGTGCTTGCCGACCGAGTCGCGCATCACATCGGCGATGCGCTCGTACAGCGCGTCGGCCTCGGCCTGGCCGTTGACCGGCTTCGCGCTGAACTGCGGGTGGAAGTAGCGGGTGAACTCGACGTCGCCGCCGGGGACCACCCGGAACGACGTGCCGGACTCGACGCGGCGGATCCCGGTGTGCATCGACTCGGGCTCCGGCACGTACTGCAGCACCAGGTAGTGCTGCAGGGCCGTCTTGTCCAGCTCGTCCTCGACGCCGAGCACGCTCGAAAGCTCCAGCAGGCTCTTCTTCTCGCTGGAGAAGGCGACCTTGCCGGGGCCGGCGGCGTAGTACAGCGGCTTGATGCCGAACGGGTCGCGCGCGCCGAAGACGACCTTCTCCTGGGAATCCCAGATCATGAAGGCGAACATGCCGCGCAGCTTCTTCACCGCGTCGTCGCCGAGGTAGTGGTACGCCGCGGCGATCGCTTCGCCGTCACCCTCTGTGGCGAACTTCGCGCCGTGCTCGGCGGCCAGCTCGTCGCGCAGCTCTTTGTAGTTGTAGATCTCGCCGTTGAAGTTCAGCGTGTAGCGCTCGGGCGCTTCCGGCGGACCCCAGATCAGCGGCTGGTGGGCGTGGTCGACGTCGATGAAGGCCAGCCGGTTGAAGCCGTAGACCACCTCGGCGTCGGCCCAGGTGTCGTGCTCGTCGGGGCCGCGGTGCCGCTGGCAGCGCATGGCCGCGTCGACGGCGTCACGGGCGCTCGCAGCGTCGGCTTCGGTCGAACAGATCAGTCCAAGCAGGCCGCACACGTCTAGTTCACACACCTCTTGTTGGCCGAGCGGGGGAGAAGGGCTCAGTATGCCCGGGTGCGGATACACCCGGATGTGGTGGGGGATACGCGAGTTGGGGTTACCCCTTGGTCAGCGTGGCGCCGCAACTCGGCTAGGCTCCGCGTGAACACGAAGATCGGTCTAGGAGGCTCTGGGTGAAAGGGCAAGGCGCAGTGGGAAATCCAGAGCGCACCCCCGTTAAACGGGCTGGTCGCATCGCAGCGCTCGCGGCGCTGGTGATGCTGACCGCGACGGGCTGTTCCGGGGACGAGATCCTCCGCTTCGGCTGGCCGGTCGGGGTGACCCCGCAGGCGCACGACATGCGCACCCTGTGGACGTGGACCGTCGTCGCGGCGCTGACCGTCGGTGTCATCGTCTGGGCGTTGATCTTCTGGACCGCGATCTTCCACCGCAAGAAGAAGAACGCCGACGGCGCGGAAGAGGAACTGCCCCGTCAGTTCCAGTACAACATCCCGCTGGAGCTCTTCACGGTCGTCGTCCCGACGATCATGGTCTGCGTGCTGTTCTTCTTCACCGCGACCACCGAGAACCGCGTGCTCGCCGAGACGGACAACCCGGACGTCACGGTCGACATCGTCGCGTTCCAGTGGAACTGGGAGTTCAAGTACAAGAGCGACTCCAAGAACCACGACGACCCCGAGATCACCACGGTCGGCAGTTCGACCGAGATCCCGCTGCTCGTCCTGCCGACGAACAAGACGATCCAGTACAACCTGCGGTCGGCCGACGTCATCCACTCCTTCTGGGTGCCGGAGTTCCACTTCAAGCGGGACGTCATGCCGGACCCGGAGAAGAACAACCAGGACTTCACCTTCCAGAACTCGATCGACAAGGAAGGTTCGTTCGTCGGCCGCTGCGCCGAACTGTGCGGCACCTACCACTCGGGGATGAACTTCGAGGTCAGGGCCCTGTCGCCGGACAAGTACGCGCAGTACATCCAGCTTCGCGGCACGGTGAACCCGAAGAGCGGCAAGCCGAACACGGCTTCCGAGGCGCTGACGGCGATGAACTGCGGCGACCTGTGCTCGCCCTACGCCGTCACCACCACCCCGTTCAACACCGACCGCACCGCGCGGGTCGCGTCCAACTGACCCGGCTGTTCGAGCCCGAAACAGGAGTGAGGCAACGTCCATGAAGGTCGAAGGACGGATTTTCTTCCTCGTCGCGGTCTTCTCCGTCATCGTCGCGGGTATCTACGCGTACATGACCGGAACGATGACCCGCGACGGCGTCGAGCCGGTCGGTGTGGTGGCCCTGATCCTCACCGGTGGCCTGGCCTTCCTGGCCGGGAGCTACCTGCAGTTCGTGGCGCGGCGCATCGAGCCGCGGCCGGAGGACCGGGAAGACGCCGAGATCAGCGACGGTGCCGGTGAGCTGGGCTTCTTCAGCCCTGGCAGCTACTGGCCGATCGCCCTCGCGGCGGCCGCCGCGCTGACCGGTGTCGCGCTCGCGTTCTTCCACGTCTGGCTGCTGATCATCGCGCTGGGCTTGGTGATCGTCGCCATCGGCGGGCTGGTGTTCGAGTACCACACCGGTCCTAACCACGACTGACGTTCCGACGCCTGAAGCGGCGCCTTGGTCTTCGGACCGGGGCGCCGCTTTTCGCATTCAGTGAACTGAACGCGGGCGGGCTGGGCCGGATGGGGTCGGTGCGTGGCCTTTCAACTCGGTACTTCGCGTGACTGGGTGGGCAACTCTCGTGATCAGACGGGCCACACGCGTGATTGGACGGGCCACACACGCGCGGCCGGGGTCTCGCCGCGTGTGACCCGTCCAGTCACGGGAGTTGCCCGTCCAATCACGCGAAAGCGCCCGACTGTAGGTAGCTGAGACACGCTTGGCCCTTACCCGAATCGCCACTCACGACCCGCTGGACCGACCGGCCACCGCCGCCTGCCCCATTTCTCGCTCCGCATCTGTGGCTTCGGGCTTGGCCGCGCGTTTCGGCGCCAGGGCGGCCGCCAGCACGGCCAGCATCCCCACGCCCTCCGGCCAGGTCGGGCGGTGCCCGTAGGCGAGGATGTCCACCACCACCGCGACCACGGGATAGATGTAGGACAGCAGCGCCACCGTCGTGGTCGGCAGCTTGCCGATGCTCGCGTACATCAGGACGTACATCAGCGCGGTGTGCACCGTCCCCAGCAGGACCAGCCACAGCAGCCCCGAGGTGTCCGTGGGCAACGGCGTGACCAGCAGCGCAGGCGCCAGCACGATCGTGCCCGTCACCAGCTGGACGGCCGCCAGGACGTGCGGGCGCAGGTGTTTGAGCTGCTTCGCGACGAACGAAGCGCCGGCGTAGAGCGCGGCCGCGCCGAGGGCGAGCGCGATCCCCTCCAGCCGCACGGGCTCGCCGTCGGCGCCGTGCGCGGACAGTGAGATGAGCGTCACTCCGCCGAACGCGATCAGCGCCCGGATCAGCTGGCTCTTCGCCATCTTCTCGCCGAGGAACGCTGCCGCGAGACCGACCAGCATCAAAGGTTGCGTGTGATAGACGACGGTGCTGACCGAGATGGACGACAGCGCGTACGACGCGAAGAGCAGCACCCAGTTCCCGACCAGGAACAGCCCGCCGAGGACGGCGAGCAGGAGGTCGCGGCGGGTGAGTGTCCACGGGCGGAGCCAGCCGCGAGCGGCGCTCCACACCAGGAGCAGCAGGCCGCCGACGAGGCTCCTCGCGAACGCCACGGCGGGCGCGTCGGCGCCGCTTTCCAGGACGACGGCGCCGATCGTGCCGGACAGCGCCATCGCGGCCGTCCACTGCAGCAGGGGGTTGTTCTTGTTCATGGGCACCACTTTCGCCCTCGCGCCCGCGCTCGACCAGTGTCAGAGATGACAGTGGCCGCAAAACTTGTGACACACTGCCCGGATGGATGTGAAGAAGGTCGCGGTGGTGCTCGCCGACCAGGTCTCGCCGTTCGAACTCGGTGTCGCGTGCGAGGTCTTCGGCACCGATCGCAGCGCCGACGGCATCGAGGGCTGGGATTTCGCGGTCTGCTCGCCCGGCGGCGGCAACGTCCGGAGCTGGTCCGGTTTCGGGCTCGACGGGCTGGAGAGCCTGGACTTCGCGGCGTCCGCCGATTTGCTGATCGTCCCGACCTGCGCGCCGCGCAGCGCGAGCCCGCCGGAACCGGTCGTCGAGGTCCTGCGCGACGCGGCGAGCCGGGGCGCCTGGGTCGCGGGCTTCTGCGCGGGCGTCTTCTCGCTCGGCTACGCGGGACTCCTCGACGGGCGCAACTGCACCGTGCACTGGGTCTACGAGCAGGAGTTCCGGTCGCGCTTCCCGACGGCGAAGGTCGACCCGAAGGCGTTGTACGTCGACGACGGCGGAATCCTCACCAGCGCGGGGACCGTCGCCGCCGTCGACCTCTGCCTGCATCTGGTGCGCGAACTGCGCGGGGTCGCCGCGGCCACCACGCTGGCCAGGCGGATGGTCGCGGCACCGCATCGGGTCGGCGGGCAGGCGCAGTTCGTGCAGGCGCCGGTGCCCGAGACCGCCGCGCCGGACGACACCGTGCTCGCCGAGGCGCTCGAATGGATCGAGCGGCGGCTGGATCAGCCGTTCACCGTCGCGGAGCTCGCCCGTCGCAGCGGTTTGGGGGAACGTACGTTCCTGCGACGGTTCTCGGCGGCCACCGGGACGACCCCGCACCGGTGGCTCACCGAACGCCGTCTCGATCGCGCGCAGTCGTTGCTCGAAGAGGGTCGACTGTCCATTGAGGACATCGCGGTCGCGTGCGGATACGCCTCCGCCGCGGCGTTGCGGCACCAGTTCGGCAAGCTGCGCGGAACCAGTCCGAGCGCCTACCGCAAGACGTTTTCCGTCGGCTAGAAGGAGATCTCCTGTCCGACGGTGACCTGGACATGATCGGGGACCTCGTCGTGCTCGTCGCCGACGGAGAGCGTCCCCGTCGGCTCGAACAGCAACAGCTCCGCACCCTCCACTGAGGACGGTTTGTGAAAGGTCCCGCGCGGGACGACGAACACCGAGCCGCGCGGCAGCGTGACGACCCGTTCGCCCGCCGCCTCGCGCAACGCGATGTCCAAGGTGCCGTCGAGGACGAGGAAGAACTCGTCGGTGTTCTCGTGGACGTGCCAGACGTGCTCACCCGCGACCTTGGCGAGCCGGACGTCGTAATCGTTGACGTGGGCGACGATCCGCGGGCTCCAGATCTCGTCGAATCCGGCCAACACGGTCTTCAGGTCGATCGGCTGCTTGCTCATGAGCCGATCCTGGCCACTGGACCGGTCGAGCGGTGAGTGCTAGGAATCGCATATGTCGCATGATTCCTCGCACGAGGTCGCCGTCCTGGTCGACGAGGGGTCCAATCCCTTCGAAATGGGCGTCGCGACCGAACTCTTCGGCCTGCGGCGGCCGGAACTCGGCCGGCCTTGGTACGGCTTCACGCTTTGCGCGGCCGAGCCGTCCGTGCGCATGCACCTGGGGATGTTCACCCTCACCGGGGTCGCCGGGCTCGAAGCGTTGAAGGCCGCGGACACGGTGATCGTGCCCAACCGGCCCGATCCGGAGAGCCCGGCGCGGGAGCCGGTGCTGGCGGCCATCCGCGCCGCGGCCGCCCGGGGTGCCCGGCTGGTGAGCTTCTGCACCGGCGCCTTCACCCTCGCGCAGGCGGGCGTCCTGGACGGGCGGCGCGCGACGACGCACTGGAAATGGGCCGAGCGGTTCCGCGAGTCGTATCCGGACGTGCTGCTGGAGCCCGACGTCCTCTTCGTCGACGACGGCGACATCCTGACCGCGGCGGGCAGCGCGGCCGCGCTCGACCTGGGATTGCACCTGATCAGCCGCGACCACGGCGCCGAGATCGCCAACGCGGTGAGCAGGCGGCTGGTGTTCGCCGGGCACCGCGACGGCGGCCAGCGGCAGTTCGTCGAGCGCCCGCTGCCGCCGGTTCCCGACACCTCGCTGGCGCCGGTGCTCGAATGGGCGCGCGGACGGCTGGACCGGCCGCTCACCGTCGCCGACCTCGCCGCGCGGGCGGCGGCCAGCCAGGCGACGCTGCACCGGCGGTTCCGGGCCGAACTGGGGACGACGCCGCTGGCCTGGCTCACCACGGAACGGATCGCGCTGGCGTGCCGGCTGATCGAGCGCGGGGAGCAGCGGCTGGACTCGGTGGCGCGGGCTTCGGGTTTCGGTACCGCGACGAACCTGCGCACCCAGCTGCGGCGGGCTACCGGGCTGACGCCCACGGCTTACCGGGCGCGGTTCAGTACCGCTTCGTAGCGCCCCTCTGGATGTCATGAAAGGGTCGTTCAGGACAAAATTTGTCCTGAACGACCACTTCATGACACTTGCGAGAGGGGACGGAGGGTCAAGCGAAGGCGATCCACCGGTTCAGCAGGTCGGCCGCCGCACCCGAATCGATCGCCGAGGCCGCCCGCGTGAGCCCGGCCGCCAGATCGTCTTCCAGCGACCCCGAGAATCCGGTGAAAGCCGCCAGCGCGGCCGCCGAGTTGAGCAGGACCGCGTCCCGCACCGGCCCGGCCTTCCCGGCCATCACCTGCCGGAACACCTCGGCGTTGTGCGCCGCGTCGCCGCCGCGCAGGTCGTCCGCGGTCGCCCGGGCGATCCCCAGTGCCGAAGGGTCGAAGCTCCGCTCCGTGATCTCGCCGCCGGAGACCACCCACACCGAACTGGTGGTAGTGGTGGTGATCTCGTCGAGCCCGTCGTCGCCGCGGACGAGCAGCACGGTCATCCCGCGCCGCGCGAACACCTCGGCCAGCACGCGGGTCTTGTCCTCGTACGCGCAGCCGATCAGCGAACTGCGCGGTTGCGCGGGATTGGTCAGCGGGCCCAGCAGGTTGAACGTCGTCGGCACGCCGAGCTCGCCGCGCGTCGGACCGGCGTGGCGCAGGGCGGGATGGAACTTCGGCGCGAAGCAGAAGCCGATGCCCAGCTCGTTCACGCTGCGCTGGACCGTCTCGGGCGGCAGGTCGATGGTGACGCCCAGCTCCTCCAGCACGTCGGCGGCGCCGGACTTCGACGACGCGCTCCGGTTGCCGTGCTTGGCCACCGGGGCGCCGGCCGCGGCCGTCACCACCGTGGCCATGGTGGAGATGTTGACCGAGTTGGACCGGTCGCCGCCGGTGCCGACGATGTCCACCGACGGCCTGTCGATCGTCACGCGTTTGGCGTGCGCCAGCATGGCGTCGGCCATCCCGGAGATCTCCGCCGGTGTCTCACCCTTCGCGCGCAGCGCGACGGCGAACCCGGCGATCTGGGAGGGCGTCGCCGCCCCGCTCATGATCTGGTCCATCGCCCACGCGGTGTCCTCCTCGGACAGATCCGCGCGCGCGATGAGCTGGTTGAGCAGGGACGGCCAAGTCTTCGCGGCCGCGCTCATCGGCTCAGCCGTGCACGGCCGGCACCCGGCGGGCGCGCAGCACGTCGGCGACCGTCTCGGCGGCGGTCAGCGGGTCGAGCGGGTGGATCAGCACCGCGTCGGCCTGCGACCAGGTCGCCAGCCAGCGGTCGTCCTTGCGCCGGACCGCGACCACGATCGGCGGGCAGTCCTCGATCTCGTTCTTCAGCTGGCGGGTCAGCCCGATGCCACCGGTCGGCTGCGCCTCGCCGTCGAGGATGGCCAGGTCCACGTTGCCCGCGTCCATCTCGACGAGCACCTCGGAGATGCCGGACGCCTCGGTGTAGTCCACCCGGCCGAGGTCGGCGGCGGGCCGGCGGCCGACGGCGTTGATGATCGCCTCGCGTACCTCCGCCTTGTGGCTGAACACCAGGATCCGCATCGCCTGCTCGCCCATGAGCGCGCCTCCGCCTCGTTTAGTCGTGTCGACCCCGCGATGTTATCCGCCATGACCGACATCACGTGGCCGCCCCCGACGGCTGGAGCGCGTCCCAGCCCAGCGAGTCCCCGCCGAACCGCTGCGCGAGGCCCGCCATCCGTGACCGTTCCTGAGCGCAGTGCAGCGCGTCGAGGGTCTGGACGCGCAGAGCGTGCGCCGTCGTGAAGTCTCCGTCCGGACCCTGTTCCCGCAGCTCCCAGCCGTCCTGGGCGAGGATCGCGGCCGCCTCCGCCACCTTTTCGGGCGGAAGTTTCAAGTGATGGCGCAGGATCGCGGGTGCTTCGGCGACCCAAGCGGGTGATCTCGCGAGCACGGAAGAGTCCGCCTCGGCCGGATCGAAGGCCTCCGCGACGATCTCCACGCCGGGCGTGTCGACGGTCAGACCTGGGATCTTCGGCTTCTTGACCAGGTCACGGAGCCGATCTAGTAAACCCATGAGTAGCCCTGTTCCCACTTTCGTTCAGATGTGACCCGACACGCACGCGACTTGCCGTGGACCCACCCGGCGGGCCCCATGCGTGAGAGGACATAATGCGACGCGTGACAACGGCAGCTCCCACCATCAGCCAGCGGGTCCACTCGCTGAACCGGCCGAACATGGTCAGCGTCGGCACCATCGTGTGGCTGTCCAGCGAACTGATGTTCTTCGCCGGACTGTTCGCCATGTTCTTCACCGTGAAGGCGCAGAACGCCACCGGTCAGTGGCCGCCGCCACTGCACGGCGAGCCCTTCGAGTTGAACGTCGCGCTGGCGATCCCGTTCACGGTGATCCTCGTGGCGTCCTCGTTCACCTGCCAGTTCGGCGTGTTCGCCGCCGAAAAGGGTGACGTCTTCGGCTTGCGCCGCTGGTACATCATCACGTTGATCATGGGCGCGATCTTCGTCGGCGGCCAGGGTTACGAGTACCTCCACCTGATCGACGAGGGGATGACGATCCCGTCCGGCCCGTTCGGCACGGTCTTCTTCCTCGCGACCGGGTTCCACGGCCTGCACGTCATCGGCGGGCTCATCGCGTTCGTGTACCTGCTCATCCGCACCAAGCTGAGCAAGTTCACCCCGGCCCAGGCCACCTCGGCGATCGTCGTGTCGTACTACTGGCACTTCGTCGACATCGTGTGGGTGGGCCTGTTCGCGGTGATCTACATCCTTCCGTGAACCAAGCCGCCACCACGACCTATCGGCCTGAACTGACAGCAAGGGTTGCCGCAAGATGACCTCCAGCAAGGACAAGACGGAGCGCCGCTTCCGCAAGCGCTCGAAGGCGCGCAAGCGGTTCGCCGGCGCGCTGGCGCTCGGGATCGCGCTGTTGAGCGTGGGCGGGCTGTACGCCGTTTTCGCTCCGGAGCCGCAGACCGCGCAGGCGCAGGGCGAGTCCGCCCTCCTGCGCGAGGGCGAGAAGCTCTACAACAACACGTGTATCGAATGTCACGGGCCGAAGCTCGAAGGTGTCACCGACCGTGGCCCGAGCCTCATCGGCATCGGCGACGCGGCCGTGTACTTCCAGACCTCGACCGGCCGCATGCCCGCCGTGCGTCAGGAAGCCCAGGCGCAGCGGAAGCCGCCGAAGCTGTCCGAGGCCGAGATCAACGCGCTGGGCGCCTACATCCAGGCCAACGGCGGTGGCGCGCAGCGTCCCACCGAGAAGGGTGACGCGCTGCGCGGCGAGGACGTCGCGCGCGGCAGCGAACTCTTCCGCCTCAACTGCGCCTCCTGCCACGGCTTCACCGGCCGCGGCGGCGCGCTCTCGTCGGGCAAGTTCGCCCCGAACCTGGACCCGGCCACGGAAGAGCAGATCTACACCGCGATGCTCACCGGGCCGCAGAACATGCCCAAGTTCTCCGACCGGCAGCTGTCGCCGGAGGAGAAGAAGGACATCATCGCGTTCGTGAAGTCCGTGAGTGACGGGAACAACTCGCCCGGCGGTAGCTCGCTCGGCGGTATCGGCCCGGCCTCTGAGGGCGCGATCGCGTGGATCGTCGGGATCGCCGCGCTGATCGGCGTGACGTTGTGGATTGGATCGAAGGCATGAGCGCCGAAGGGCCGAAGCCGCCGACAGAGGCGGAGTTGGCGGACATGGATCGCGACCAGCTGGTCAAGCTGGGTACCGCGCTCGACGGTGTCGAGATCGTGGAGTACCCGACGCCGTGGCCGGTCGAGGGGACGAAGGCGGAGAAGCGCGCCGAGCGCGCTGTCGCCCTCTGGTTCGTGCTGGCCGCGATCGCGGGCCTCGCGTTCGTGGTCCTCATCGCGTGGCCGCACTGGTTCGAGTACAAGGAGCCGGGTACGACCGGCTACACCAAGTACACGCTGTACACGCCGCTGCTCGGGATCACGCTCGGCCTCGCCGTGCTCAGCATCGGCATCGGCGCTGTCCTCTACACCAAGAAGTTCATCCCGGCCGAGGTCGCGGTGCAGGAGCGCGGGGACGGCGGGTCGAAAGAGGTCGACAAGGCCACCATCCTCGCCCAGCTGGCCCACTCGGGCAGCCACAGCACCATCGCGCGCCGCTCGCTGATCAAGCGGTCCGCGGGTGCCGGCGCCGGTGTGCTCGGGCTCGCCGTGGCCGCCCTGCCGGTGGCGTCCTTCATCAAGGACCCCTGGAAGGACACCGACGGCCGCGACTCGCTGTGGCACTCGGGCTGGAAGAAGAACTTCCCGGACGAGGTCGTCTACCTGCGCCGCAACACCGGCCGTCCGCACGAGGTCTCCCTGGTCAGGGTCGAGGACCTCGACGCGGGCGCCATGGAGACGGTGTTCCCGTTCCGCGAGTCGGAGCGGGAGGACGAGCACGCCCTGTCCGCCGCCTTCAAGCGGGTCGACAACCCGGTCATGCTGATCCGCCTCCGCCCCACCGACGCCGCCAAGGTCGTCAAGCGGGCGAAGCAGGAGGATTACAACTTCGGCGACTACTACGCGTACACGAAGATCTGCAGCCACGTCGGCTGCCCGACCTCCCTGTACGAGCAGCGGACCAACCGCATCCTCTGCCCCTGTCACCAGTCGCAGTTCGACGCGCTCCACTACGCCAAGCCGATTTTCGGTCCGGCGACACGGCCGTTGGCCCAGCTTCCGATTACAGTGGACAAAGAGGGCTTCCTGATCGCGCGCGGAGACTTCAACGAGGCCGTCGGACCGGCCTTTTGGGAGCGTAAGTCATGAGTTCACTCACCACCCCGACGAAGGGGACGAACCCGGTCGAGAAGGCCGCGGGTGCGGGTGCCAAGTGGGCCGACGACCGGTATCACCTGGCCAAGGGCATGCGGCACCAGATCAACAAGGTGTTCCCGACCCACTGGTCGTTCCTCCTGGGCGAGATCGCGCTCTACAGCTTCATCATCCTGCTGCTGTCGGGTGTGTACCTCACGCTGTTCTTCGACCCCTCCATGGAGGAGGTCGTCTACAACGGCAGCTACACCGGTCTCCAGGGCGTCGAGATGTCGCGGGCCTTCGCGACCACGCTCGACATCTCGTTCGACGTCCGCGGCGGTCTGTTCGTCCGCCAGCTGCACCACTGGGCCGCGCTGATCTTCGTCGCGTCGATGATGGTGCACATGTTCCGGATCTTCTTCACCGGAGCGTTCCGCCGTCCGCGTGAGGCGAACTGGGTCATCGGCGCGCTGCTGCTGGTCCTGGGCATGTTCGAGGGCTTCTTCGGTTACTCGCTGCCGGACGACCTGCTTTCCGGTACCGGTATCCGCGCGACCCTGTCGGGCATCGTGCTCTCGGTGCCGGTCATGGGCACCTGGCTCCACTGGGCACTGTTCGGCGGGGAGTTCCCCGGCAACGAGATCATCCCGCGCCTGTACACGATCCACATCCTGCTGCTGCCGGGCATCATGCTCGCGCTCGTGGGCGCGCACCTCGCGCTGGTCTGGTACCAGAAGCACACGCAGTTCCCGGGCGTGCGCCGCAAGGAGACCAACGTCGTCGGCGTCCGCATCATGCCGGTCTTCGCGCTCAAGGGCGGTGCGTTCTTCGCGCTGGTCACGGGCATCATCGCGCTGATGTCGGGCCTCTTCCAGATCAACCCGATCTGGAACATCGGCCCGTACAACGCGGCGCAGGTCTCGGCGGGTTCGCAGCCTGACTGGTACATGGCCTGGGCCGACGGCATGCTGCGGATCTGGCCCGCTTGGGAGCTCTACCTCGGGAACTACACGGTCCCCGCGGTGTTCTTCCCCGGCGCGGTCGGGATGCCGCTGCTGATCGGGTTGCTGGTGATGTATCCCTGGATCGAGCGAAAGCTGTCCAAGGACACCGCGCACCACAACCTGCTGCAGCGTCCGCGCGACGTCCCGGTCCGTACCTCGCTCGGCATCATGGGCCTGACGTTCTTCGCGGTCATCATGCTCTCGGGCTTCAACGACATCATCGCGTTCGCCTTCGACATCTCGCTGAACGCGACGACGTGGGCGGGCCGGATCGGCGTGCTGCTGCTGCCGCCGATCGCGTACTACATCACATACCGGATCTGCCTCGGCCTCCAGCGGGCCGACCGCGAGGTGCTGGAGCACGGTGTCGAGACCGGCATCATCAAGCGCCTGCCGCACGGTGAGTTCATCGAGATCCACCAGCCGCTCGGCCCGGTGGACGACCACGGTCACGCGATCCCGCTCGAGTACCAGGGCGCGTCGGTCCCGAAGAAGATGAACAAGCTCGGTTCGGCCGGACACGCCGTCGCGGGTTCGACCTGGTCGCCGGACCCGGTCGAGGAGACCATCGCGCTGGAGCGCGCCCGGTCCAACGGGCACGGCTCGAACGGCAACGGCAAGGTCGACGACATCGGCGGTGAGCCTTCGCAGGAGCGCAAGGAGATCACCTCCGGGCACTAGCTTCGACAGAAGTACGTGAAAGGCCCCCTTCCCGCGGGAAGGGGGCCTTTCACGTATCTGCGAGGGAAGCTCAGGCGCCCTCGACGCCGATGTCGAACGCGGACTCGCTGTCGGCCTTCGAATACGAGCGGAACGCGATGTGCGTGACCGTGCTCAGCACGCCGGGTACCTTGCCGATCTTCGCCGGGATCAAATCCGCGAGGTCTTCATGAGCCGCGACGCGGACCGAAGCGATCAGGTCGACGTCGCCCGCGCAGGAGTAGACCTCGCGGACGCCCTCGATGTCCGCGATCGCCTGCGCCGCTTCGGGGATCGCATCGGCCTCGACCTGGATCAGCACGATCGCGGTGATCACTACAGCGCCTCCTACTTCAGTGAATCCGGTGCCGCGATCCTATCCCGCCACCTGCTCCAGCGCCGTCGCGCTCGCCGCCAGGTCGAGCCACTCCCGCCAGCCGCCCGCCACGGCGGCGGGCTCCGCCCAGGGGTGCGTGGTGCGCACGAGCCGGACGCCGGGGCGGGCCAGCCAGCGCAGCAGGATGCGGACCTCCTCCGAGATCGCGCCGAAGAGCGGCCCGGGGCCGGGAATCACCGTCTCCGCCGACGCCACGAGCAGTTCGACCACCGGCATCGGCGGCACCCCGCGCCGCGCGACACCCGCCGACGCGAGCCTGCCGTGCCGGATCACCGCCAGCTCCCAGCCGCCTTTCCCGTCCGGCCCGGCGGCGATCAGCTCCGGGATGCCCGCCAGCGCCGAGAGCCGGTGCGCCCGGCCGACCGCGCGGATCAGCCCGGCCAGCTGGTCGCGGTGCTGGGCGGCCTGTTCGTAGTGCTCGGCCTCGGCGAGCCGGGCCAGCTGATCGGCGGCGGCCCGCAGCGGCCGCCCGTCCGTCCCGGCGATGAGACCGGACACCGCCAGCACGCCGGGCTGGTACGCCTCGATCGTCTGCGTGCCGTCGCACGGCGCTCCGCAGCGGCCGAGTTCGGCGAGGACGCAGGGCTTCCCGTTCGGCGCGGTGGACGAGATGCGCTGGGTGCACGTCCGCAGCCCCGAGGCGCCGGCGAGGGTGTCCGCGGCCGACCGGGCGTCGGTCTGGCTGCGAAAGGGCCCCAGCATGCCGTCTCGTGGCATGCGGACCACCGACAGGCGTGGGAAGGCCTCCTCGGTCAGCGCGACCCACCAGGCGTGCCGTGGGTTCTTGGAACGGCGGTTGTACATGGGCCGGTGGGCGGCGATCAGCCGCAGCTCCCGGACCGCGGCCTCCAGCGCGTGCGCGCATTCGACCGCGTCGACCCGTTCGGCCAGCGCGACCATCTCCCGGATCCGCCCGCGGCTCTCCGATCCGGTGAAGTACTGCCGGACCCGTCGGCGCAGGTCGGACGACGTCCCGACATAGAGGACCTCGTCGCTGGGACCGCGGAACAGGTAGACGCCGGGCCTCGACGGCAGGTGCTCGGCCAGCGTCCGTTTGCGACGCTGGGCCGGGGTGACCTCGGGCATGTAGTCGAGCAGCTCTTCGAGGGTGTGGACGCCGAGGTTGCCCACGCGTTCGAGCAGCGCGTGGAGGACGTCGACGGTGGCACGCGCGTCCGCGAGCGCGCGGTGGTTGGGCGTCGTGCGCGCCCCGAACAACGCGGCCAGCGCGGAAAGCCGGTAGCTGGGCGTCTCGTCACGGGAGATGACCCGGCGGGCGAGCCGGACCGTGCAGACCACGGCGGCCTTGGGCCAGCGGTAGCCGTGGCCCTCGCAGGCCGCGCGCATGAAGCCGGTGTCGAAGGCGGCGTTGTGCGCCACCAGCACGGCACCGGAGATGAACTCGAGGAACGCCGGCAGCACGCGCTCGATGCGGGGAGCGTCGTAGACCATCGCGCCGGTGATGCCGGTGAGCTCGACGATCTGCGGCGGGATCGGCATCCCCGGGTTGACGAAGGTGGCGAACTCGCCGACGATCTCGCCGGCGCGGACCTTGACCGCGCCGATCTCGGTGATCCCGTCCGGGCCGGGTTTCGTCCCGGTGGTCTCCAGGTCGAACACGACGAAAGTGATGTCCCGCAAAGGGGTTCCCAGCTCGTCGAAGGCGAGTTGCGCCGCGCCGGGCCGCCGTCCGGTGTCCATGATCGGGCACAGTAGGGGTGGGCACCGACAATCCCGGGATCCGCACACGCCGTCCCATTGAGCGCGGCCCGAGCCCATGGGGCCTACGCTGGAGCGATGCAACCGCAGCCCGCAGTGCCCGAATCGCCCGAGGACGCCACCGGCGGCCCTTCGGGTGTCGTGGCGTCGGCGGGTGCGGAGGAGACGTCGGAAGAGGTGCCGGCCGAGGGCTGGACGGCCTTGCCGGAGACCGTGCGGGAGCGGATCGCCGAGCTGGCGGCCGCCGCCGTCGGCAAGCTGCCGATCGCCGATGTGCCGAGGCAGCTGCGCCCGGTCGCCAAGTTCGCCCCGGCGAAACGCGCGAAACTCGGCGGGACGGCGTTGCTCGCCGCGTTGGGGGAGTCCTCGCAGTTCCGGGTCGCGGTCACCGAATGGCTGCGCGACCACCGCAAGGACGCCCTCGACCCGAACGCCCCCGATTCCGTCGCCGCCGCGGCCGCCGCCGTGCTGCTGGGCGAGGCCGGTGCGGCTGGACGGGTCCGGCTGGTGGCGAAGAACGCCGAGGAGACGGCGTTGCGCGCCGAACGCGACGCCGCGCTGGCCCGCAACCAGCGGCTCGAAACCGAACTGGCCCAACTGCGCGTGGAACTGCGCGAGGCCAAGGAGATCGCCGGTGGCGCGCGGGGCGAACGCGACGCCGAAGTCGACAAATTGCTGAAGCGCCTGCGGGAACAAGGTGTCCAGCTGCGCCAGGCGAGGGACTCGGTCGCGGAGGCGCACTCCGAACTGGAGAGCGGCGGCGCCGAGCGCGCCGAGGAGATCAAAGCGCTGAAGGCCCAATTGGACCGTGAGAGGCAGCGTGTCGCGACTGAGCGGGCGCGGGCGGAGAAGGCCGTCACGGACGCCGAGATCGCCCGTCAGTCCGCCCGTGAGGCGCGTCAGGCGGACGAAGTCAGGCTCGGGTTGCTGCTGGACACGATCGAAGGCGCAGTCGGCGGGCTGCGCCGGGAACTTTCGGTGAGCGCCCACGGCCAGCGTCCGGCGGACATGGTCCGCGGCGCGACGTCGGGCCTGGGAGCGGGCGGCAAGATCCAGGACGTCACCGCGCTCGACAGGCATCTCGCACTGCCCAATGTGCACCTGATCGTCGACGGCTACAACGTCACGAAGACCGGCTACCCGGAGATGGCGCTTTCCGACCAGCGGGACCGGTTGATCCACCAGCTTTCCGCGCTCGCCGCGCGGACCTCGGCCGAGGTGACCGTGGTGTTCGACGGCGCCGGTGTGCTCTCCGTGCCCGCCGCGGTGCCGCGCGGGGTGCGGGTGCTGTTCTCCGAACGCGGCGTCCTCGCGGACGACGTCATCCGCTCCCTGGTCGCGGCCGAGCCGCCAGGGCGGCCGATGGTGGTCGCGAGCACGGACCGGGCGGTGGCGGACTCGGTGCGGCGGAAGGGCGCGCATCCGGTGCCCTCCGCGGTGCTGGTGTCGCGGCTCAGCCGGGTTTAAGGCTGCGGCAAGGCGTCTGGGCTCGTGAGTGGCGATTCGGATCCGGTGTCTTCGTGCTGGGTGGAAGGTGTGACGGGGGAATATTTCGGACGTTGAACGTCCGGAATATTCCCTTCTCGACTGTCGGCCGGGTGTCCTCGTGACGGTGGAGGATTTGGGACGCTGAACGTCCCGATTCCTCCATCGTCGGCCCGGCGCTCTCCTGAATCGCCACCTTCGCGCAGGTCAGGCGTAGGTAGGCAAATTCCGGTCCGCGCTAACCCGAATCGCCACTCACGACCAACTTGACCCGCGCGACACCTTTGCCTTAACCCCAACAGAACCTCACGAGCACGTCAGGCAGACGACGCGGTTGGCCGCCGGCCGCCACCCCTCCCGGACGAGGACCTCGCGGACCTCGGCCGCGACCTGGCACGGCGAGTTCCGGACGTCCTGCCAGCCGTAGACCAGGCGTGCCCGGCCGGCGAGTTCCGCGGCGTTGTCCCGTCGCCGGTACCGGAACGCGACGGCGGCCATCGCGTGGGTCGCCCGCCCGTCCAGGCGGACGGTCAGGCCCGCCCCGTGCGTGTCGTAGGTGACGTCCTCCCACAACGTCTTCCCGTCGACCTCGACGGCTGTCTGCCGGTCTCCCGGCGGCAGCCCGTGCCTTTCCTCGACCTGTTTCTTGAACTCCACTTCGAGCGCCGGCATGAGACCTCCGGCGACCAGTTCGAGTCCTTGCCGGATTTCGGCGCGGAAGCGGTACGGCGGGCGCATCGAGACGCAGTCCCGCATCTCGGACGCCGGGACTTTGCTTTGGCTCACCAGATCGACGACGACGTTCACCGCCTCGTGCGCGGTGTGCTGGGAAACCGCCAGATCGACGATCGTGTCCGTGAGCTTGGTGCGGGGCGGCCAGGTTTCCGCGGCGGAGTACGGGAGCGCTCGTGACCGGTGCACCTTCACCAGCGGAGGCTGGGAGATCGCCGAACCGGAATAAGGCACGGTGATCTCGATCGGCCCCTCCGCGACCGGGAGGAGATGCCATTCCTCGGCGGCGGTGCGATGGCTCAGCACCGCGTGCCCGCCTCCGTAACGGAGAGCGGCGTGGATTCCGGCCGCCCTCGGGAGAGGACCGGTGAAAGTCGCGTAGACGCGCGGCAGCACGCGCTGCCAGCGCCCCGCGTGCAGATTGGCGACGATGTCCGCCCCGGTGTGTCCGTAGGCCAGGAGTTGGGCTCTGGTCACGATCCCGTGCTGCTCCCGCAGCAGGATCGGCCAGCTCGGTCTTCGGTCGGCCGGGATGGCTTCTTCCGACCAGCGTTTGTGTAGGGGCACCCGTCCACGGTGGCCCGGAAAAGGCGGCCAAAGGGGACCGCGGGCGAAAGTTGTGGATGGACGGGCCGGTTGTGGACAACTCAAGTCTCGTGAGTGGTTAGAAGCGTCCTGCCACTCACGAGCCCGAAACTGTCGGTGGTCGCTCTTAATGTGCACCTCACCACTGAAAGTGAGGAGCCCGAGATGGACGACAAGGCCATCGCCGATATAGCGGACATAGAGACACTCGTCATCGATTGCGACCGATGCGCGGTCCGCGGTGACGCATGTCATGACTGTGTCGTCAGTGTCCTCCTCGGCGCGCCACTCGCGCTCGAATGGGACGCCGACGAGCGGAAAGCGGTCGACGCGCTCGCGGAAGCCGGGATGGTCCCGCGTCTCCGGATGGTCGAGATCGTCGGGCAGGAGCGCCGGAAGTCGGCCTGAGACACGCCGCGACCGGGGCATTCGACGAGTGGTCGATCCGATCGGGTGAACGGTAGGTAGTCGCGACCAGCCCCAGGATGTAACGCCCGTCACAACTTTCCGCTCATGCTGGTCCGAAGGTGTTTCGGCGCATCACGGAGAGTTTTTGCGCCTGCCATGGTGGACGCGGTGCCCGTGGTTTCGTAACCTGTCCGAGATCTCGTGGCCGGAAGTCGTCGCCAGACGACGACACGGGATCGCCACTGAAGCAGCTTTGTCGGGGAGCTGCACCAGAACCAGCCGTGCGCCAAACCTGTTGCGATAGCACTCGGCCAGGCGCAAGGCGGGAACGCGGGGAACCGCGCGGACCTCACGGTCGGCGACGCGGCTTCGCGGAAGAGGGCCCCCGACCTCTTCGTCCCGGGTTCTGCGTCGGTGGCCGACAGCAAAGGAGACACGCGCGACCGTGCAGTCGCATCCAGTCAAGCGCGTGGTGTCAGGAGCTTTGGCCGCGGCCGCGGTGATCACCGCAGTAACGGTCGCCCAGCCTGTTGCCACTGCAGCCCCAGCCCCCGCCCCCCAGCAGCCCCCTTCCGGCTCGGACGCCCTCGCCAAGTACCGCGACCTCGCGGCACAGGCCGAGAAGGCGAACGAAGACCTCCTCAAGGCGAAGGACGACCTCGCCGCGAAGCAGGGTGAGCTCGACAAGGCCACCACCGACGCCGCCTCCGCCAAGGACCTCGGTGTCAAGGCGGCCGGTGACGAGAAGACCTTCCAGACCGAGGTGAACAAGTTCGCCGGCGCGTCGTTCACCAGCGGTGTGCAGCTGAACAAGCTGTCCTCGCTGCTGTCGGGCGCGTCGACCCAGGATTTCCTGGAGCGCTCCTCGGCGCTCGAGGTCCTCGCCGCGAACAAGAACACCGCCCTGAACAACCTGAGCGGCGCTGTCGCCCAGTCCGCGGCCGCCGCGAAGCAGGCGTCGGACGCTCAGGGCGCGGCCACCGCCGCCCGTGACACCGCCGCCAAGCTGACGACGGACATCGAGGCGCGCAAGAAGACGCTGGACGACCAGCTCAAGGAGATCCAGCGGGCCAGCGGCAACCTGAGCGCCGCGGACAAGAACGCCCAGAAGGACAAGGGCGGGGCGTTCCCCAACCTGCCCGCTCCGGGTCCCGCCGCCGCGTCGGCTCTCTCGGCCGCGAAGAGCAAGCTCGGCAGCCCCTACGGCTGGGGCGATGTCGGCCCGTCGTCGTTCGACTGCTCGGGCCTGATGCTGTGGGCGTACAAGCAGGCGGGGGTCAGCCTGCCGCGGTCCAGCCGTCAGCAGTCGACCTTCGGCGCCCCGGTGCAGAGGTCGCAGCTCCAGCCGGGCGACCTGGTGTTCTACAACTCGCCGGTTTCGCACGTCGGCATGTACGTCGGCAACGGCATGATGGTGCACGCGCCGACCACCGGTGACGTCGTCAAGGTGTCGCCGCTGCAGAACAACTACGTCGGAGCCCGTCGCCCGACGGCCTGACGAACAGCGAGAAAAGGGGCGGTACCGCGCAGGCGGTGCCGCCCCTTTCGCGTGTCCGGCGCCCAGTAGCCTGCAGTGGTGCTGAGGACCCTGCTGGTGACCAACGACTTCCCGCCCCGGCCGGGCGGCATCCAGAACTACCTGAACTCGCTGGCCACCCGCCTGCCCGCGGACGACCTCGTCGTCTACGCCCCGTCCTGGGAATCGAGCACCGGTTCACACGGCGAGTTCGACGCCGCCGCGCCGTTCGAGGTGGTGCGCCATCCGACGTCCCTGATGCTGCCGACACCGGACGTGCTCAAGCGGGCGAAGGAGATCATGCGGGCCCGCGAGTGCGAGGCCGTCTGGTTCGGCGCCGCCGCGCCGCTCGCGTTGCTGGGGCATCCGCTGCGGGCGGCGGGCGCCCGCCGGGTGCTGGCGTCGACGCACGGCCACGAGGTCGGCTGGTCGATGCTCCCGGGTTCCCGGCAGGCGTTGCGGCGGATCGGCGACACCGTCGACGTGATCACGTACGTCAGCAAGTACACCCGCTCCCGGTTTTCGGCCGCTTTCGGCCCGATGGCGGGTCTGGAGATGCTCCCGTGCGGCGTCGACACCGCGCTCTACCGGCCGGACGACGCCGCGGGCAAGGAGATCCGCGATCGGCACGGTCTCGGCGACCGTCCGACGATCGTCTGCGTCTCGCGGCTGGTGCCGCGCAAGGGTCAGGACATGCTGATCAGGATCCTGCCCGAACTCCGCAAGCAGATCCCGGACGTGGCGCTGCTGATCGTCGGCGGCGGCCCGTACCGCAAGACGCTCACCGGGCTCGTCGAAGCGCTGGGGGTCGAGGACAGCGTCGTCATCACCGGATCGGTGCCGTGGAAGGAACTGCCCGCGCACTACAACGCGGGCGATGTCTTCGCGATGCCGGCGCGGACGCGCGGGAAGGGACTCGACGTCGAGGGCTTGGGCATCGTGTACCTGGAGGCTTCGGCGACCGGGCTGCCGGTCGTCGCCGGGAACTCCGGCGGTGCGCCGGAGACGGTGCTGGACGAGGTCACCGGGCATGTCGTCGACGGCCGTGACGAACAGCAGCTGAGGGAGACGCTGGCCGCGTTGCTGGCCGATCCGGTGCGGGCGCGGCGGATGGGGGCCGCCGGTCGCGAATGGGTCGCCGAGAACTGGCGGTGGGACACCATGGCGGGCAGGCTTTCCGGCCTGCTCGACGGCGATCCGGTCGCGGCGGTGCGCTGAGGAGTCAGGGCTCGTAGCGCGCCGGGTGCTTCGGGTCGTCGACGCGGATCACCACGTCGGACAGCGACACCGGGTCGACTTCCTGTTCGTAGCGTTCGTAGGCCGGGAGCGCCCATTCGTCGGGTACGCGCCGTTTGAGCGCGGCGGGCGAGAGCCACAGGTGCACGCTCAGGTCGAAGGCGAGTCCCGCGCCGAACAGGAATTCGCCGTCCAGCACGACGACGCCGCCTTCGGGCAGTTCGACGCGTTCGGCGCGGGTGGCGCGATCACGCACCGGGTCCCACAGCGAGGGCAGGACCCGGCCGCTGCCGTCCTCGGCGAGCGGGTCGAGCACCTCGCGGCGCAGGGCACCGAGGTCGAGCCAGTCGCTGTAGCGCGAGTCCGGATCCTCTTTGCCGCGTTCGAAGCGCAACGAGGCGGGGCGGAGGAAGTCGTTCGCCGAGATCCGCAGCGCCGCGTGACCGGCGACCCGCAGGGGATCCACCAGGGCGTCGGCGAGTTCTGTGGTGTCTGTCGCACCGGCCGCGCCGTCGACGGCGACCGCGATCCGGCGGCGGTCCGTGATCGCCGTGATGCGTTCGGTCAGTTCGGAAATCAGCAGAGCGGGAGAAATCGGACGGTAGCGCACAGAAAGAGATCCTCCACCCGGACCGGTGACTGTCGCACGGTACACCCGATGGGATGATGGGCCGGTGACCAAAGCAGTGGCCAAAACAGCCGGAAGTGGTTGGCAGGTAGGCGTTTCCCAAACGGTGCCGGGCAGCGGCGCACAAGTGTGGGACTTCCTGGTCGGACGCGAGGGTGTGGAGATCTGGCTCGGTCCGGGCGCCGAACTCGGCGGCGAGCCGGGGACGGCGTACGAGACGGCCAACGGGACGACAGGTGAGATCCGCGGCCGTTCCGAGGGCACCGAACTCCGGCTGACCTGGCGGCCGAAGGACTGGGACCACGACTCGACCCTGCGGATCACGGTGAGCGGCACCGAGCAGAAGACCACGCTACGGTTCCATCAGGAATGGCTCGCGGGCGCCGACGAACGCGAAGAACAGCGGGCATACTGGTCCGAAGTGACCGAGCGGGTGGTGGCCGCGCTGGCCGAACGCTGACCGGCGCGCAGGGGGAGGCGTACCGATGGTGGCAGCCGAAGAAGTCACGACCCTGGGCTGGGATTTCGTCCAGGAATCGCACCGGGTCTCCGCACTGCTGCGGGAAGACGGCGGGGTCCGGAAGGTGCGCATGCCCCGCGGCCTGGAGGTCTGGGTCGTCACCGGGTACGCCGATGCCCGCGCTGTGCTCGCGGATCCCCGCGTGGGCAAGGACACGGCCGAGGTCCGGCGCCTCTTCGAACGCGACGGCTTCGAATCCGCCGGTGACGGCGCCGTCCGCGCGCTGAACGGGCATATGCTCAACTCCGACCCGCCGGACCACACGCGGCTGCGGAAACTGGTCAACCAGGCCTTCACCTCGCGCACCGTTTCCCGCCTGCGGCCTAGGATCGAGCAGATCGCCGCGGAACTGCTGGACGACATCGGTGACGCCGAACGCGTCGACCTGCTGCCCGCCTTCGCCGTCCCGCTGCCGATCCGGGTGATCTGCGAACTGCTCGGCGTGCACGCGGGCGATCAGCCGGAGTTCGCGCGGTGGTCGAACACGATGCTCGCCTGGTCGACGCCGGAGGAACTCCAGGCGGCGGCGGCGAAGATGCACGGGTACCTCGTCGGCCTCATCGAGGAAAAGCGCGCCGAACCAGCCGATGACCTGCTTTCGGGCCTGATCAACGCCAGTGACGAGGGTGACTCGCTCTCCGGGGAAGAACTGCTGTCAATGTCGTTCCTGCTGCTGGTGGCGGGATTCGAGACCACGGTCAACCTCATCGCCAACAGCGTGTTCGCCCTCCTGTGCGAACCCGATCAGCTCGCCACGCTGCGCGCCGATCTCACGTTGCTGCGCGGAGCGGTCGAGGAGTTCCTGCGCTACGACGGCGCGATCCACTTGGCGACCATCCGGTTCACCAGGGAACCCGTCCGGGTCGGCGACGTCGAGATCCCGGCGGACGAGTTCGTGCTCGTCTCCCTGCTCGGCGCGAACCGGGACGCCGAGCGGTTCGAAGACCCGCAGCGGCTGGACGTCACCCGGCAGGCGACCGGGCATCTCGCGTTCGGGCACGGGATCCACCACTGCGTCGGCGCCCCGCTGGCCAGGCTGGAGGCCGAGATCGCGCTGCGCGGCCTGCTGGAGCGGTTCCCGGACCTCGGCCTGGACGCCGACCCGGAAACCTTGCGGTGGCGGGAAAGCACCCTCGTCCACGGCCTCGAAACCCTCCCTGTTCGCCTGCGCTGAGCGGGGCGTGTCGTAGGGTCGCCGGATGGACGCCGCCGAACTCCTCGCGCTCGACGCGGAACACGTCTGGCACCCGTACGGGCCGATGCCGAGCACGATCGACTCCCTGCTGGTCCGCGAGGCGAACGGCGTCCGGCTCACCCTCGACGACGGCCGCGAACTGGTCGACGGCATGTCGTCCTGGTGGGCGGCGATCCACGGCTACCGGAACCCGGCGCTGGACGCGGCGCTGGCCGAGCAGGCGGGCCGGATGAGCCACGTGATGTTCGGCGGGCTCACCCACGAACCGGCCATCAGGCTGGCGAAGACGCTGGTCGACCTCGCCCCGGACGGCCTGCGGCACGTGTTCCTGTGCGACTCCGGGTCGGTGTCGGTCGAGGTCGCCGTCAAGATGTGCCTGCAGTACTGGCAGTCGGTGGGGCGCAAGGAAAAGCGGCGCCTGATGACCTGGCGCGGCGGCTACCACGGCGACACGTTCACGCCGATGAGCGTCTGCGACCCCGAGGGCGGGATGCATTCGCTGTGGCGCGGCATCCTGCCGGACCAGCTGTTCCTGCCCAAGCCTCCCGGCGGGTTCGGCGACGAGCCGGATCAGGCCTACCTGGACCTGCTCGCGGCCGAAATCGAGCGGCACGCGGGCGAACTCGCCGCGGTCATCGTCGAGCCGGTCGTGCAGGGCGCCGGCGGGATGCGGTTTCACCCGCCCGCGTACCTGCGCGCGCTGCGCGAGATCACCGAGGCCAACGGCGTCCTGCTCATCTTCGACGAGATCGCCACCGGGTTCGGCCGCACCGGCCGGATGTTCGCCGCCGAGCACGCCGGGGTCACCCCGGATGTCCTGTGCCTGGGCAAGGCGCTGACCGGCGGTTACCTGACGATGGCGGCGGCGTTGTGCACGCCGGAGATCGCCGACGGGATCTCGCGCGGCGAATTGCCGGTGCTGGCGCACGGCCCGACGTTCATGGCGAACCCGCTGTCCTCGGCCGTCGCGAACGCCTCGCTGGGGATCCTGGCCGAAGGCGGCTGGAAGTCCGACGTCCCGCGGATCGAAGCCGCGCTGAAGGCCGGTCTCGAACCGGCTCGCGAGCTGCCGTCGGTCGTCGACGTGCGGGTGCTCGGTGCCATCGGCGTGGTGGAATTGGACCACCCGGTGGACATGGCCGTCGCGACCGAGATCCTCACGGGGAACGGGGTCTGGCTGCGCCCGTTCCGGAACCTGATCTACACGATGCCGCCCTACGTCACCGACGCGGAAGACCTCGCGACGATCACCTCGGCCGTGGTCGCGGCCGCGCAAAAAGCCTGAAGCGGACCAAATTCAGCCTAAAGAGTGTGACGGCGGCCACAGCAATCCGGAAAGGCCACGCTGGGTACAGAGCGTGGTCGCGGGCTGATCCCGGTCAAGCGAACGGGCGAGTCCGATCGGGACCCCGTCCGGGTGTTTTGTCGGGAAAAGGTGTTATGCCCTAGTTCTCTGGCGCACAAGCAAACCTGAGAAACCTTTGCGTAGCGGACTTTTGCGCGCCGATCGGGTTTCCTGCCCCCATGATCGACATCGTTGGTGACGAGCACGACACCGGGCCCCCGGGCCGCCGCGACAACCCCGCATCGACCCTCCTGAAGAACCTTCGCCACGACCTCCCGGCTTCGGTCGTCGTCTTCCTCGTGGCCGTCCCGCTCTCGCTCGGCGTCGCACACGCCGCCGGAGCCCCCTTGCTCGCCGGACTCGTCTCCGCCGTCGTCGGCGGACTCGTCGCGAGCTTCTTCGGTGCTTCCGTCCTTCAGGTCAGCGGTCCGTCCGCGGCGCTGACCGTCGTCCTCGCGGAGACCATCGCCACCTTCGGCTGGGCCGCCACCTGCGCGATCACCGCCGCCGCGGGTGTGGTCCAGATCCTCTTCGGCGTCAGTCGCGTCGCACGGGCCACCCTGGCGATCTCGCCTGCCATCGTGCACGGCCTGCTCGCCGGGATCGGCCTGATCATCATCCTCGGCCAGCTGCACGTCGTGCTCGGCGGAGCCGCGCAGGGTTCCACGATCGCGAACATCGTCGCGCTGCCGGGCCGCATCGTCGGCCACCACGACCAGGCCGCGGTGGTCGGCGTGGTCACCGTCGGTGTCCTGCTGGCGTGGACCCGGATGCCGCGTTCGGTACGCCGCGTCCCCGGCCCGCTCGCCGCCGTCGCGCTGGCGACCGGCCTTTCCGTCGCGGCGGGCATGGACCTGCCGCGCGTCGACCTCCCGAACGGCTTGCCAGGGCTGGGTTTCGTCCCCGAAGCGCCGTCCGGGTCCTGGGTGGCGATCATCGCCGCCGTGCTCACCATCGCGCTCATCGCCAGCCTGGAGAGCCTGCTTTCCGCCGTCGCCATCGACAAACTGCGCGACGGGCCGCGCACCGACCTCAACCGCGAACTGATCGGCCAGGGCCTGGCCAACGTCGCCGCCGGATCGCTCGGCGGGTTCCCGGTCACCGGCGTCGTCGTGCGCACCATGACCAACTTCGAAGCGGGCGCCCGGACCCGGATGTCGGCGATCCTGCACAGCGTCTGGATCCTCGGCTGCTGTCTGTTCCTGGCGGGCGCGCTGCGGCAGATCCCGCTCGCCGCGCTCGCCGGTCTCCTCGTCTATGTCGGCGCCAAACTCGTCAACGTCACCAGCCTCCGTGAGGTCCGCCGCCACGGCGACCTGCCGGTCTACCTCGCGACCCTGCTCGGCGCGGTCGCCGTCAACCTGCTCACCGGGGTCGCCGCGGGGATCGCGGTGGCGCTCGCGCTGATGCTGCGCCGGATGCTGTTCTCCGGGATCCACGTCGAACAGGACGGTCCGCGGACCCGTGTCGTCATCGAAGGCGCGCTCACTTTCCTTTCCGTGCCAAGGCTCACGACCGTCCTGGCCGAAGTCCCCGAGCGTTCGGAAGTGACACTGGAACTGTTCGTCGACTACCTCGACCACGCCGCTTTCGACTGCCTGCGCGGCTGGCAGCGCACGTACGAACGCGCCGGGGGAGTCGTGATCGTCGACGAGGTCGGGCATCCGTGGTTCGAACGAGGCAAGGCCGGGATGCCGACCGTGCGGCGCGGCGTCGCGTCCAGGGTGGTGCCGCGCTGGCTCGCGCCGTGGTCGGAATGGCAGGCCGAACACCTCGAACTGCCGAGCCAGCGAGGCGGCAGTGTCCCGTTGTGCCGTGGCGCTTCGGAATTCCAGCGGCGGACCGCGCCGCTGCTGCGGAGCACCTGGGACGGGCTGGCGAACGGCCAGCAGCCGCACACGTTGTTCGTCACCTGTGGCGACGCGCGGATCGTGCCGAACCTGATCACCACCAGCGGCCCGGGTGACCTGTTCACCGTGCGGAACATCGGGAACCTCGTCCCGCACGCCGGCGCCGAAGCGGATTTCTCGGTGGGGGCGGCGATCGAGTACGCCGTCGGTCTGCTGCGGGTGCGGGAAGTGGTGGTGTGCGGGCATTCCGGCTGCGGGGCGATGAAGGCGTTGCTCGGCGACGCGCCCACCGGGCTCGTGCACCTCGGCGGCTGGCTGCGGCACGGCGAGGCGACGATGCGGCGCAGGGAAAGCGAAGGGCCGGTGCTGCTCGACGGCGCCCGCCCCCCGCAGGAGGGTGATCGGCTCGCCCTGCACAACGTGGTGCAGCAGCTGGAGAACCTGCGTTCGTACCCGGTGGTCGAGGCCGCGCTGGCCCGCGGCGAACTCCGGCTCACGGGGATGTACTTCGACGTCGGGAAGGCGAACGTGTACCTGCTCGACGCGGCGCACCGGTCGTTCACCTCGGCGGCCTCACCGGTGAAGTCCTGAGTCGTGAGTGGCAAGTGTCGTTCTAACCCCACTTGCCACTCACGACCACCCCGACCCGCTCGGTACCGCCGCTTCGGTCGCCTGAGGTACGTAAAGGGGGCCTTCACGTACTTGGGGAAGGTGTGAAGGTCGAGTTTCCTCGGCTGAGCCGAGGGAAGGGGTCCTTCACGCGCGGCCATTGTGACTGCTGGTGCGTGTGGGGCGTATGTGGCGATCCGGAAGTCCGTGAAGGCCTCCTTCACTACCTTCAGGGTAGGCAAGGAGGCCTTCACGGACCGGATCTGCGCTCGACCGCAGCCGGAATCGCCACTCACGACCACCCCCGCCGACGCGTCACAGCCGCTGTGACTGCTGGGGCGAACGTGGCGATCCCGAAGGCCCTGACCTAACAGTCAAAGCGGCGCTGGAGCGTAGATCCACTTGACCGGGCGACCGACCGATACTTCCCAGGATTCGGGAGCCCGCAAAGCTTTTCGCAACATCGACGCCATCTCCAGGCAACGAAACAGCCCAAAAGTGGGCCACGCCACCCGCCTGAGGGACGATATTCACTCGATCAGGTGGTGCATAGCGGACAAATCACCAGTTTCCTGGTGATCATGTTGGTGTCCACGAAGAAACCTCTTGCCGTGCTTCGTCACGACCTGCCCGCCTCGTTGGTGGTGTTCCTCGTCGCCGTCCCGCTTTCGCTCGGGATCGCTCTCGCGTCAGGGGCGCCGATCGTCGCGGGGCTGATCGCGGCCGTGGTGGGAGGTGTGGTCGCCGGAGCCCTCGGCGGCTCCCCGCTTCAGGTCAGCGGCCCGGCCGCCGGGCTGACGGTGATCATGGCCGAAACGATCGCGACCTTCGGCTGGGCGACCACCTGCGCGATCACCGTCGCGGCGGGCGCGCTCCAGATCCTGCTCGGGCTGAGCCGCATCGCCCGCGCGGCGCTCGCGATCTCGCCCGCCATCGTGCACGGCATGCTCGCCGGTATCGGCGTCACGATCGTCCTCGGCCAGCTCCACGTCGTGCTGGGTGGATCGGCGCAGAGTTCCGCGCTCAAGAACATCGCCGAACTGCCCGCGCAGATCGTCGGCCACCACGACACCGCCGCGCTGGTCGGCGTGCTCACCATCGGCATCCTGCTGCTGTGGCCGCGGCTGCCCAAGGCCGTCCGCAAGGTGCCCGGCCCGCTCGCCGCGATCGCGCTGGTGACCGTGCTGTCCGTCGCCGCCGGGATGACCTTGCCCCGCGTCAACCTGCCCGGTGACCTGCTCAACATCCGCTTCGCGCCCGAATTCCCGGACGCCGGCTGGGGCGCGTTCGCCGTCGCGGTCATCACCATCGCCCTGATCGCCAGTGTGGAAAGCCTGCTGTCGGCCGTCGCGGTCGACAAGATGCACACCGGGCCGCGCTCGAACCTCGACCGCGAGCTGATCGGACAGGGCGCCGCGAACATGGCCTCCGGCTCGCTCGGCGGCCTTCCGGTCACCGGCGTGATCGTCCGCAGCTCGACCAACGTCGCCGCCGGCGCCCGCACCCGCGCGTCCGCGATCCTGCACGGCGTCTGGATCCTGGTGTTCGTCGCCGCGTTCGCCGGGCTGATCCAGAACATCCCGCTCGCCGCGCTGGCCGGTCTGCTCGTCCACGTCGGCGCGAAACTCGTGAACCCCGGGCATATGAAGCAGGTCCTCAAACACGGCGACCTGGGGTTGTACCTGGTGACGCTCGCCGGTGTCGTCGTCTTCGACCTGCTCACGGGTGTCCTGCTCGGAATCGCGCTTTCGGTACTGCTGATGCTGCGGCGCACTGTGTGGTCCGGGATCCATGCCGAACGCGACGGCGACGAATGGCGCGTCGTGGTCGAAGGCGTCCTGACGTTCCTTTCGGTGCCGAGGCTCAGCCGCGTGCTCGCGACAGTGCCCGACGGTGCGAAGGTGACCTTGGAGCTGGTCGTCGACTACCTCGACCACGCCGCCTTCGAGAGCCTTTCGAACTGGCAGCAGGGGCACGAACGCACCGGCGGCGAGGTGACCGTCGACGAGGTCGGGCACCCGTGGTTCGCCAACGGCAAGTCCGGTGACCCGACCTTGACCAGGACGGACGCGGTGCGGTCGGTGCCGAGGTTCCTCGCGCCGTGGTCCGACTGGCAGGTCAAGGACGTCGAACTGCCCGGTCAGCGCGGCGGGCCGACGCTGCGCGGGGCGACCGAGTTCCAGCGGCGCACGGCCGCGCTCATGCAGCCCGCGCTCAGCAAGCTGGCGGGCGGGCAGTCGCCGCACACGCTGTTCATCACCTGCGGTGACGCGCGGATCGTGCCGAACATGATCACCACCAGCGGTCCCGGCGACCTGTTCACCGTCCGCAACATCGGGAACCTGGTGCCCGCCCGCCGGGCCGACCCGTCGATGGGCGCCACCGTCGAATTCGCCGTCGGCGTGCTCAAGGTGCGCGAGATCGTGGTCTGCGGGCATTCCGGCTGCGGCGCGATGCAGGCGCTTGCCACCGGCGCCCCCGACGGCGCGCCGATGCTGGCCTCCTGGCTGAAGCACGCCGAGCCGAGCGCCAAACGCGCGGTCTCCGTGACCCTCGACGGCGAACGGCCGGACGCCGAGGTCAACCGGCTGGCGCTGCAGAACGTGTTGCAGCAGCTGGAGCACCTGCGTCACTACCCGCTGATCGCCGAGGCGGAGGCACGCGGTGAACTGCACCTGACCGGGATGTACTTCGACGTCGGAGCGGCGCAGGTCTACCTGTCGGACGAGGGGAGCCCGGCGTTCACCCCGGTCGGGGCGGTCACGGTGCCCAGGAGCTGAAGGACGCCTTACCCGCATGCGATGAGGTGAAAGCGTCCCTCACCCGATCGCATGCGGGGATGGTCCCCTTCAGCCTCCCTCGAACGGGACCGACTAAGTTGTTCCCACGTGAGCATGCTGGTCATAACCGGTACCGGAACGGGTGTCGGCAAGACGATCACCACCGCCGCCATCGCCGCGCTGGCCGCCGGGCAGGGCCAACGCGTCGCCGTGCTGAAACCGGCGCAGACCGGGGTCGGCCCGGACGAGCCCGGTGATCTCGCCGACGTCCTCCGGCTCGCCGGTCCCGTCACCACTCGTGAGCTGCGGAGATACCCGGATCCGCTGTCGCCCGAGGCGGCGTCCAGGCTTTCGGGCCTGCCGACGCTGCCGCCGAGCGAGATCGCCGCGGTCGCGAGCGACCTCAACGGCGAGCACGACCTCACGCTCATCGAGGGCGCGGGCGGTCTGCTGGTCCGGTTCGACGCCGACGGCGCTTCGCTCGCCGACGTCGCCTGGTCGCTCGGCGCGCTGGTCATCGTCGTGGCCGAGGCCGGGCTGGGCACGCTCAACGCGACAGCCCTGACAGCCGAGGTCGCGACCAAACGCGGGCTCACCGTCGCCGGGGTCATCATCGGCTCGTGGCCGGAGGACCCGGACCTGGCGTCGGTGTCGAACCTGCAGGACCTGCCGGTCGCGGCCGGTGCGCCACTGCTGGGCGTGCTGCCCGCCGGTCTCGGGGACGCCGAGCCCGAGGAGTTCGCCGCGAAGGCCAGGGCGGGTCTCTCGCCGTGGTTCGGCGGGGAGTTCGACCCGGAATGCTTCGTCGGCCGCGCGTCGGCCCAGAAGTGATCTGCGTCGCTGTCGCCGGGGCGCCCGGTCGTGCACGATGATGTGCCTTCGCTTCACCGCCCCACCCCGAACAGGAGCCGCCCCGTGACCACAGCCCCGGAGACAGTCGACATCCTCGCCGTGGCGCGTGACCAGGTCCTCGAGCGTGGTGTCGGGCTCGGCGAAGAGCAGATCCTCGAAGTGTTGCGGCTCGACGACGACCACCTGACGGACCTGCTCGCGCTGGCCCACGAGGTCCGGATGCGCTGGTGCGGCCCCGAGGTCGAGGTCGAGGGCATCATCAGCCTCAAGACCGGCGGCTGCCCCGAGGACTGCCACTTCTGCTCGCAGTCCGGCCGGTTCCCGACGCCGGTGCGTTCGGCGTGGCTGGACATCCCCGGCCTGGTCAAGGCCGCCCGTCAGACCGCCGAGACCGGCGCGACCGAGTTCTGCATCGTCGCCGCCGTCCGCGGCCCCGACAAGCGGCTGCTCTCGCAGGTCCGCGAGGGGATCAAGGCCATCCGCGAGGACGGCAACGACATCCAGATCGCCTGCTCGCTCGGCATGCTCACCCAGGAACAGGTCGACGAGCTCGTCGAGATGGGCGTGCACCGCTACAACCACAACCTGGAGACCGCGCGTTCGCACTTCACGAACGTCGTCACCACGCACACCTGGGAAGAGCGCTGGGAGACCCTGCGCATGATCCGCGAGGCGGGCATGGAGGTCTGCTGCGGCGGCATCATCGGCATGGGGGAGAGCGTCGAACAGCGTGCCGAGTTCGCCGCGCAGCTCGCCGAGCTGAACCCGGACGAGTGCACGATGAACTTCCTCATCCCGCAGCCGGGGACGCCGTACGAGGACTACGAGATCGTCGAGGGCAAGGACGCGCTGCGCACCGTGGCCGCGTTCCGGCTGGCGATGCCCCGCCCGCTGCTCCGCTTCTCCGGCGGCCGTGAGCTGACCTTCGGCGATCTGGGCACCAAGCAGGGCATGCTCGGCGGTATCAACGCGATCATCGTCGGCAACTACCTGACCAACCTCGGCCGCCCGGCCACCGCGGATCTGGACATGCTCGACGAGCTGAAGATGCCGGTGAAGGCGATCAGTGACGTCCTCTGACCGACCGGCGTTCTGCGTCCACTGTGGACAGACGGCCGACGGTGGCACGGAACATCCCGCCTGCCACAACCCGAGAACGGCACTCGAACCGCCGCGCTACTGCACGTTCTGCGCGCGGCGGATGGTCGTCCAGATCACCCCGGTGGGCTGGACGGCCCGATGCAGCCGTCACGGCGAACTCGTCGGCTGATTTGCCGCGTTTCTTCCTCTGAATGCGGTCCTCGCGCGGGCAACTACCGCGTTCAGAGGACGAAACGCGGCAGACGCCTGCCGGGTTGCGTGCGCTGGGGCCGTCATTCGTTACGCTCTGCACAAGCAGCGTGAGGGAGGAGTCCGGGTTGGGCGAGACGTCGGGCAAACCGGCACACCTGTCTTCCAGCGTGCCCGACCCCTGGTCGGTGCCCGTGCTGCCGAAGCCGAGGCGCCCGCATCCCAAGGTCGTCGTCAAGGCCGACCTGCTGCCGGCGGTCAGCGTCCTGTCCACGGCGGGGCTGCTCGGGTTCCCGCTGGCCTGGCTGTGGTCGCGGCTCGCGCCGCCGCAGCGGATGCGGGTGATCAACGACCACGGTGGCCTCGCGCCGCTGGAGCTGGAGAGCTGGCACCGGTTCGACGACCTCGCCATCTACGGCTTCCTCGCGCTCGGCGCCGGGCTGCTGATCGGCATCGTGACCTGGCTGCTGCGGGAACGCCGCGGACCGGTCGTGCTGATCGCCGCGACCGGCGGCGCGGCCCTCGCGGGCTGGCTGGGGACGACGATGGGTGTCTCGTTCGCCAACGGCCGCTACGAGATCGGCGCGGCCCCGGCTGTCGGTGACATCATCGCGAAGGCTCCGCAGATCGAATCGACGTGGATCATGCTGGCCGCACCGTTGATGACCTCGCTGGCGTACACGCTGCTGACCGCGTGGAACGGGCGGGAAGACCTGGGCCGCCGCCTCGGCTGACGAATTTCCTCTAGGGTGGGCGGCAACTTCCCAGGGGGTATTTCTTGACTGACGACATCGAGGTTTCCCGGCACAACGCCGTTCGCTTCCCGGGCATCAGCCCGCGGGCCTACGAGCACCCAGTCGACCGCGGCGCCTTGGCCACGCTTCGCGCCGTTCCCGGCTTCGCGCAGGTCGTGAAGGCGGTTTCGGGCTTCTACGCCGAACGCGGCGAGCGGCTCATGGCGCTCGCGTCCGGGATCCGGGTCGGCCCGAAGCAGTATCCGGAACTGGACAAGCTGCGCAACGAATGCGCCGAGACCCTCGACCTCGACCGCGTGCCGAACCTGTTCGTCGCCCGCAGCCCCGAGGTCAACGCGCAGACGATCGGGATGGACGAGCCGTTCATCGTGCTCAACACCGCGGCTGTCGAGGCGATGGACCTCGCGTCGCTGCGGTTCGTGATCGGGCACGAGATGGGGCACGTGCTGTCCGGGCACGCGGTGTACCGCACGATGATGATCCGGCTGATCGGCCTGCAGATGTCGATGTCGTGGACGCCGGTGAGCGCGATCGGCATCCGCGTCGTCATCGCCGCGCTGCGCGAGTGGTACCGCAAGGCCGAACTGTCCTGCGACCGCGCCGGACTGCTGTGCTCGCAGGACCCGACCGCGGCGCTGCGGTCGCAGATCCTGGTCGCGGGCGGGATCGACCCGTCGAAGATCGACATCCCGGCTTTCCTGCAGCAGGCGTCGGAGTACGAGTCGGTCGAGGACATCCGCGACAGCTACCTGAAGCTGCGCTACGTCGAGACGATGTCGCATCCGCTGGCCGTCGTGCGCGCCGCGCAACTGCAGAAGTGGGCCGCTTCAGAGGACTACCGGGGCATCCTGGCCGGCGAGTACCCGCGCCGTGACGCCGACGCGCCGTCGTCCACCTGGAGCGACGACCTGAAGTCGGCCGCGAAGTCGTACAAGGACTCCTGGAACAGCTCGGCGGACCCGCTGACGAAGGTGTTCAGCGATGTCGGTGAGGCGGTTTCCGGGGCTGCGGGCAAGGTGTGGAGCAAGTTCGGCAACGGGGGGAACGGGACGGACGAGGGCTCGGCTTCGGAGTCCGGCAAGTAGGGTTTCGCGCGCGCTATGAAAGGTCCTTTCCTTGCAAAATTCGCAAGGAAAGGACCTTTCATAGCGCTTGGGGAGGTCAGTTCAGGTTCGACGGGCGCGTGAACTCGCCGAGTTCCCCCGGCGGCATCGGCACGGCGCCGAGCGTGCTGAGGAACCCGGCCTCCCGCGTCAGCAGCCGGCACGCGATCCGCAGCCGTCGCAACGGGTTGGTTTCCTCCAGCAGGCGCTGCCGGTCCTCCATCGGGAGCAGGCAGTCCGCGGTGAGCCGGTACGCGAGCGCCGCGATGTCGCCGTCTTCGGGCGGCGTGGTCCAGTCGTCGGCGTCCCAGGCGGACTCGCAGTAGCGCCGGTGCGCGGCCTTGGCGACGTCGGCGAGCCTGTTCACGGTGTCGCCGTGCACCGAGGAGACCCGGTCGTCGGGCAGCCACTCGACCGAGCCGATCAGGTAAGGCGCGGAAACGCGGTCGATCTCGAGCAGCCGGAACCGGCGCCGCGCGGTGGTGACGACGTCGAATCTGCCGTCCGGCAGCCGTTTCGCCTCGCGCAGCACCGTGCTGCAGCCGACTTCGTGGACGTGCTCGGGCCCGCTCACCTCCCTGATCATCGCCGAACGCAGCGCGATGACGCCGAACTCGCGATCCGGGACGACGTCGCCGACGAGGTCGGTCATCAACTGCCGGTACCGCGGTTCGAAAATGTGCAACGGGAGGTGTGTTCCGGGCAGAAGCACGGTCTGTAGCGGGAACAGCGGCAAGATCGCCTTCCCGGTGGACTCATCGCTCGGCTCGGTCACCCGTTCAAGGTACGGGGACCGCGAGGACTTCGCAGGGCGGTCACTTCCCGGCGGGCGGGCGGAACACGGCGAAGGGGTCGGTGATCTGCATCCCCTTGCCCGCGAAGGAGAAGAGCGCCGCCGGACGGCCGCCGCTGCGCCCGGGCGGGGCGGTGTGCCCGGTGGGGAGGAGCAGCCCTCGCCGGGACAGCACACGCTGCAGGTTCGTCGCGGACACCCGGTAACCCAGCGCAGCCGAGTACAGCCCCCGTAAAGCCGAAACGGTGAACTCTTCCGGGGCGAGCGCGAACCCGAGATTCGTGTAGCAGAGCTTCGAGCGGAGCCGGTCCCGCGCGCGCAGCACGATGGACTCGTGGTCGAACGCCGTCCGCGGCAGCTCGGAAACGTCGTGCCACTCGGTGTCTTCCGGGATCTCGGGGTCCACATCGGACGGTACGAGGCCGAGGAACGCCGTCGCGACGACGCGCGGGCCCGGCACCCGGTCCGGCGCGCTGAACACCGCCAGCTGCTCCACATGCTTCAGCTGGCGTACGTCGACCTTCTCCGCGAGCTGCCGCCGAATGGACGCCTCGACGTCTTCATCCGGGCGAAGCCTGCCGCCCGGGAGGGACCAGCGGCCCAGATGCGGGTCGAGCGCGCGACGCCACAGCAGGACCCGGAGTGTGTCCGAGCGCACTTGCAGGACCGCTCCCAAAACCTCGTGGGCGAGGGGGGTCTGGGTGTTAAGATGACTTCGCACGGTTTTCGATTGTAAGGCGAAAACCGACAGTGGACAAATCGGTCCGGAGGGCCAGAACGATGACGAGCACCCTGCAGAACGACCTGACCCCCTATGGCGGCGTCGTCGCCGACGCGGCATGGGCGGAGGAGGTTCGGAGCCTCGCTCGCAAGCGCGACGCCGTCCTGCTCGCGCACAACTACCAGGTCCCCGAGATCCAGGACATCGCCGATTTCACCGGCGATTCCCTCGCGCTCAGCCGGATCGCGGCGAGCAGCGACGCGTCCACCATCGTCTTCTGCGGCGTGCACTTCATGGCCGAGACGGCGAAGATCCTGGCGCCGGAGAAGACGGTCCTGATCCCGGACGCCCGGGCGGGCTGCTCGCTCGCGGACTCGATCACCGGCGCCGAACTGCGCGCCTGGAAGGCCGAGCACCCCGGCGCGGTCGTCGTGTCCTACGTGAACACCACCGCCGAGGTCAAGGCGGAGACCGACATCTGCTGCACCTCGTCGAACGCCGTCGACGTGGTCGCCTCCATCCCCGCTGACCAGGAGGTCCTGTTCCTGCCGGACCAGTTCCTCGGCGCACACGTCAAGCGGGTGACCGGCCGGGAGAACATGCACATCTGGGCCGGGGAATGCCACGTGCACGCCGGGATCAACGGTGCCGAACTGGCCGAGCGCGCCGCGGAGAACCCGGACGCCGACCTGTTCATCCACCCGGAATGCGGCTGCGCGACGTCGGCGCTGTACCTCGCCGGCGAGGGTGCCGTCGCCCCCGAGCGGGTCAAGATCCTCTCGACCGGCGACATGGTCCACGCCGCCCGCGACACCAAGGCGAAGTCGGTGCTCGTGGCCACCGAGATCGGGATGATCCACCAGCTGCGCAAGGCCGCGCCGGAGATCGACTTCCGCGCGGTGAACGACAGGGCGTCCTGCCGGTACATGAAGATGATCACGCCGGCCGCCCTGCTGCGGTCGCTGCGCGAGGGCGCCGACGAGGTCCACGTCGACGTCGAGACCGCCGCCCGAGCCCGCGCCTCCGTGCAGCGCATGATCGAGATCGGGCAGCCTGGCGGCGGAGAATGACCGGCCCGGTTAGCGCCCTTCAGGCGAAAACCCACCCTGTGTGGGAGGCCGCCGCCGATCTCGTGGTGATCGGCAGCGGAGTGGCCGGGCTCACCGCCGCGCTGCGTGCCCACGAACTCGGACTGCACGTCCTGGTGGTCACCAAAGCGGCGGTCTCCGACGGGAACACCCGCTGGGCCCAGGGTGGCATCGCGGTCGTGCTGGAGGGTGAGCACGAGCAGGGCGACTCGGTCGGAAAACACGCCGAGGACACGCTCACCGCCGGTGCCGGGCTCTGCGACGAGGGCGCGGTCCGCGCGATCATCGCGGGCGGCCCGGCCGCGGTGGCCAGGCTGCGCGCCGAGGGTGCCCGCTTCGACCTGGCGGCCCAGGGGCGGACCGAACTCGCCCGCACGCGAGAAGGCGGGCACGGCGCGTTCCGGGTCATCCACGCCGGTGGTGACGCGACCGGCGCGGAGGTCGAGCGGACGCTGGTCGCGAAGGCCGGTGGCCGTCGGATCCCGGTGCTGGAACACCACATCGCCGTCGACGCGATCCGCACGCCCTCGGGCGAGGTCGTCGGCGTGACCGTCCTGGACCACGACGGTGTGCCCGGGATCGTCCGGGCGGCCGCGGTGCTGCTGGCCAGCGGCGGACTGGGACAGCTCTTCCACGCGACGTCGAATCCGGAGCTGGCCACCGGCGACGGGCTCGCGCTCGCGTTGCGCGCGGGCGCGCAGGTCGCGGACGTCGAATTCGTCCAGTTCCACCCGACGGTCCTGTTCACCCCCGGCGCGCGCGGCCGTCTCCCGCTGGTCACCGAGGCGGTGCGCGGCGAGGGCGCGACCCTGCACGACGCGACGGGCGCTTCGGTCATGCGCGGGGTCCACCCGCTCGGCGACCTCGCCCCCCGGGACGTCGTTTCGGCGGCGATCACGCGCCGGATGGCGCAGGCGCCCGGCGGGGTCGACGATCACGTCTTCCTCGACGCCACAGGGATCTCTGGGTTCGCGAAGCGGTTCCCGACCGTGCGCGCGGCGTGCGCGGTGATCGGGCTCGACCCGGCGAAGGAGCCGATCCCGGTCACCCCCGCGGCGCATTTCTCCTGCGGCGGTGTGGTGGCCACTGTGGACGGACGGTCCGGTGTCCGCGGTCTCTACGCGGCGGGCGAGGTCGCGAGGACCGGTCTGCACGGCGCGAATCGCCTGGCTTCCAACAGTTTGCTCGAAGGCCTGGTCGTCGGACGGCGGGTGGCCGAGGCGGTCGCCGCCGATCTCGCCACCGGCCGGCTCGGCGATCCGCACCGCGGGGTGCTCGCGTCGCGGGCGACCGTCCCGGTGGCCGACCGCGACGCGTTGCAACGGGCGATGAGCCGTTACGCCGCGATCGGCCGGGACGCGGAAGGCCTGTCGGTCGTCGGTTCTGTGCTGGACCTGTCGATGGTCGAAAGTCCTTTATGGACGCCTCGGATCGTCGAGGACGCCGCGCTCACGCTGGTGGCGGAGGCCCTGGTCGCGGCCGCCGCGCGCCGGACGGAATCCCGCGGCTGCCACGTGCGGACCGACTTCCCCGGACGTGACGACAACACCTGGCAACGCGGCCAGCTCATCCGGCTCAGCCCGTCGGGGCAGCCGGTACTGGCCGATCCGATCGCTTTGGAGGGTGTGGCATGAGCGAATTCTCCCCGTGGGTCACCGAGAAACTGGCCGGGCACGGCCTCGACGTCGCCGACGTGCAGCGGGTGGTCACCACGGCCCTCGCCGAAGACCTGCGCTACGGGCCCGACGCGACGACGAACGCCACCGTGCCCGAATCCGCCCGCGCGCTGGCCGAACTCACGCCGAGGACGGCCGGTGTGGTCGCCGGGATCCCGGTGGCGCTGGCGGTGTTCGACGTCGTGCTCGGTTCGGACCTGGAGATCCTGGCCGCCCGTGACGACGGCGACCGGCTGACCGCCGGTGAGCCCGCGCTGGTCGTCCGCGGCCCGGTGCGCGGCCTGCTCACCGCCGAACGCACCGCGCTGAACCTGGTTTGCCACCTGTCCGGAATCGCCACCACGACCGCTGCCTGGGTGGCCGCCGTGGAGGGAACCGCTTGCCGGGTCAGGGATTCCCGCAAGACCCTGCCCGGACTGCGGTTGCTGGAGAAGTACGCCGTCCGCGCGGGCGGCGGGGTGAACCACCGGCTCGGGCTCGGTGACGCGGTGCTGATCAAGGACAACCACGTGGTCGCCGCCGGTTCGGTGACCGCGGCGCTCGCCGCCGCCCGCGAGCACGCGCCCGAACTGCACTGCGAGGTCGAGGTCGACGACCTGGACCAGCTGGAGGAGGCGCTCGCCGCGGGGGCCGACGAGGTGCTGCTGGACAACTTCACGCCCGACGAGTGCGCGAAGGCCGTCGACAGGCGTGACGAGGTTTCACCGAAGACCCGCCTGGAATCCTCGGGCGGATTGAGGCTGGACGCCGCGCGGGCGTATGCCGAGTCCGGTGTGGACTTCCTAGCCGTCGGGGCGCTCACCCACTCCTCACCCGCACTCGACCTCGGGATGGACCTGCGCTGACCTTCGGCACTAGAATTTCCTTGTGTGACAAGGGGATTCTGGAGGAATGGTGGGCTTTGCCGGTAAAAGTGCCGTCGCGGGATGCGCCGCCGTCATGGGTCTGCTGGGCGCTCCCGTTCCGTCGACGGCGGTCGCCGAGCAGTGCGCGAACCCGACAGGCACCTACACCTCGGCCGTCCCGTGGGGACAGCGGCTGATCGATCCCGCGCGGATCTGGCCGCTGTCCCGCGGCACCGGCCAGCTGGTCGCGGTGATCGGCACCGGGGTCGACGGGAGCAACGGCCAGTTCGCGCCAGGTCAGGTCGTCGGCGGTCAGGGCACCGAGTCCGACGACTGTGACGGCCGGGGCACGATCGCCGCCGGGATCGTCGGCGCGCAGCCGGATCCGTCCACGACGTTCGTCGGGATCGCGCCCGGCGCCAAGATCCTGCCGATCCGCTACACCCAGGTGAACGGCGGCGGCGACCCCGGGCAGCTCGCGTCCGCCATCGAAACCGCGCTGAACCGCGGCGCCGGGATCATCCTGATCGCCGTCCCGGCCGCTTCCGACGGCCCCGCGCTGACCGGTGCCGTCTCCCGCGCCAAGGAGAAAGGCGCGCTGATCGTCTCTCCGGCCGCGGGGACACAGCAGGGTCAGACGTCCTACCCGACCGCGTCACCGGGCGTGCTCGCCGTGGGTTCCACCAACCAGGCCGGCGAAGCGGTACAGACGGAATCCGGTTCCTACGTAGGGATTTCCGCTCCCGGCGCCGAACTGGTCAGCACGTCCGCGGGCTCGGGCGGCACCGTGGCGCACCGATGGCCGGTGAGCGACCCTAGCCTGGCCGCCGCGCACGTCGCGGGCGTCGCCGCGCTAGTGCGCGCCTATCACCCCGAGTTGTCGCCGGAGCAGGTCGTCGCCCGGCTGACGCTGACCGCGCACCGCGGTCCGAGCGGCGGGCACGATCCCCGGCGTGGCTGGGGCGCGCTCGACGCCTACGCCGCCGTTTCCGCCGCGATCCCGGCCGGTACGCCCGGTCCGGGAGGACCGCGGAGCGCCGGCCCGGACACCTTCGTCGTCCCCGCGGCGGCACCCGCGCGCGCAGGCGCGGACAAGGTCTCGGGTGTGCTCGCCATCGTCGGGGTGGCCGTCGCCATCGCGGCGGGAGTGGTGGTGGCCGCGGTCCGCCGGGGCAAGCGCCGGGGCTGGCGGCCTTCACGTTTTCGCGCCTCGTGAGCGGCAGCGGTGTACTGGGGGACAACACTGCCGCTCACGAGGTCTTTCGCGACCCCCGGGGGTTTAGGGGACGGATACGCAGGCTGTCGAGCCCACGATGGCCACGCCGTCGCCGGCGCGGGAGACATGCACGTTGAAGTCGGCGCCGTCGCGGCTGAACTGCGCGATCAGCTCACGCGGATTGCTGCGGTCGCGGGCCCGCCAGCCCTGACTTTCCAGCAGCGGCAGGACGACGTCGACGAGTTTGCGGACAGCGTCGGACGCGTCGTCCACGCGGAGGCCGTACTGCCGGCAGAGCATTCGGCCCGGCTGGGTCGGGTCGCAGTCCAGTTCGCCTTCCACGGTGCGTTCCGCGGTCGTGCCGAAGGTGCCCGCGACGCCGTCGATGACCGCTGTCAGGTCCTCGGCCAGTGGGTCGAGCTCGGTGTTCCTGGTGATCATGACCAACCCCTCACAAGCCCCGTCCGACGCCTTCGACGACCATCTCCCGCAGGGAGCCGCTCGTGAAGCCCTCGTGCGTGAGCGGTCCGCCCGTGATCACACCGTAGATGTTGTTCCACGAATCCGAACCGGGCTTGAGCACACCGCTGTGGGAATCGAGGCCCCACTGCAGATCGCCGTTCGCGTCGCGGCCGGTTTCCAGTTCGACGACGCCGGGGAAGCGGTCGGGGTCCGCTCCGTGCCCGGCGCCGAGCCATTCGATGAGGCCCGCGTTGCCCTGCGCGACCACGATCGGGTCGAACGGGGCCGTCATGGAGTAGCGCTGCACCCCGGCCTGGCTGGCCGGGAGATCGCCCGGGCCCCAGATCCCGTGCCCCATACCCGCGGACTCGACGTGCAGCACCTGGTCGGCCTTGAGACCGAGTTGCTCCGCGAGTCCCACGGTCGCGCCGCCGTAGCTGTGCCCGACGGCGGTGACCACGACGCCCGGACCGGCGTGGCTGTCGATCTGGCCGCGAAGTTCGTCGCCGAACGCCTTGAGATCGGGCGCCATCGTCTGCGCGTAGTGCGCGGCCGGTCCTTCGGTGACGACGTTCTGGGGGAAGACCCCGTCGGCCCAGACCACCATCGCGGTCCGCCCGGTGGCGTCCGCGGCGACCAGGCTCTTGCCGAGGTCGGCGTAGCTCTGGAAGTTCTGGAAAGACGTGTTGACGCCGGGGACGAAGAGACCGACGTTGCGGGTGCCCGGCTCGATCCGGCCGACCAGTTCGGCGATGCGCCCGTTACCGGACGGATCGAACCGCAGGATCTGCCGGTCGTTGGCGAGGATGTCCTCGTACAGCGCGATCCGGGTGCGCGCGTTCGCGATGTCGTCGGCTTTTCCGCCGTTCGCCAGGAGGTTCGCGAGCCGCTCGCGTTCGGAAGTCAGCGCGTCGGAGACCTTCGTGCGGTTCTCGGCGATCGCGGTGGCCCACTGCCCGGTATCGGCCGCGCCACCGACGCCCGCCGGATTCCCGGCCTTGGGCAACGGGTTTTCGGGCATCAGGGCCCGGTACGACGCGGCGACCTGGACGTCGGCGCGGCGATAACCGCCCGCTGCCGACGTCAGACCCTGGTGGATCACGGTCGCTCGGGTGATCTGGCCGTCGAGTTTGCCCGCGACGTCCTTGATCGTCTTGGTATAGGTCGCCGAAGCCGCGCTGGACGCCGAAACCTGGCCGAACGCGGCGGCGGGGACGTTCTCACCCGCCAGCGCGGTCTGCGCGGTCTTGAGCACGCCGGCACGCTGTTCGAGTTCCGCCGCCGCCGCTTCGAGCCTGGCGGGGGCGACTCGGTAACCGCCCGCACTGGATGCCATCACCGAGCCGCCTCTCCTGCTTCAGGGGAATCAGTACTGTTCGGGTTCTTCGCCGAGCACGGCCGGAGCGACCGGGGACGACTGACCCCAGACGTTCTCGGTTTCCACGAGCCACGGCGGGATCCGCCGTCCGGAGCCCATGTCGCCGCCCGCGCCCATACCCATCGGCATCATGGGCATCATCGGCATCGCGCCCTTGGCCGCCGCCGCGCCCGCGGCACCGGCGGCTCCACCCGCGAGCCCGCTCATCGCGCTGCCCGAGCCGCCGTCGCCCGCCAGACCGGAAAACGCGGCAGGCACTTCGCCGGGCCCGGAGACCCCGCCGCCGCCGATCGCGCCGCCGTCCAGCGAGGGCGCCCCGCCCCCGCCGATCGGGATACCGCCACCAGCACCGCCCGCGGTCGCGCCCGCCGCACCGGCACCACCGCCGATGGGCTCGCCGTTCTTGTCTTTGCCTTCGTTCGGGTTCTTGCCGTTGGCCCACCCGGGAACGCGCGGCATGATCGAACCGAACCGGCCGAACGCGGCGGCCGAAGCCGCCGCGAGACCGGCGGTGAACATGTCGCCGAACAACGGGTTCGACTTGGGCGGCTGGCCGGGCTGCCCGGTGGTGGGCGGAGTGGAACCGTCCGACGGCAACGGATGCGTGTTGTCGCCCGGAAGCACGCCGACGCCGGGCGTTCCGCCGATGTTGTTGCCGACAGAGCCACCGCCCGGGGCAGTGCCGCCCCCGGTGACCGGCGGCGGGGCGACAGCGTTCGGCGAGGCCGGAATGGACTCCTCGGCCGTGGTGTAGTCGCCCGCGAGCTGGGTCATCACCACGATCGCCTTGCTGTGCGCCGCGCTGGCCGCGCCCGCGGCCTGCTGCTGCGCTTCGACGTTCGCGATGGCCTGCTGCCGCTGCTGGGCGGCGTTGATGATCGTCGCCTGCGACGAGTCTGGGGGCAGCAGGGGCGGGTTGACCGCCAGCGCGACGTCGGCGGGGGAGCAGTCCGGCACCGCGACCGGCGGCGGCATCTCCTTCTTGGCCTTCACCAGCGCGTCCGCCGCGTCCTCGAGGAGGTGGTTCATCGCGTGCGCGGTCTGGGCGACCTTGCGGATTCCGCCGACCAGGTCGGTGATCATCGTGTGGTACTTGTCGGCGGCGCCGCCGGTCCAGCTACCGGAGAAGTCCTTGAGCTCGCCGGTGAGGTTCTCGGCCTGTTCGAACAGCCCGGAGCCGGTGGACTGCCATTTGTGGGCCGCGTGGCGCGCCGTGTTGGGGTCGCCCGCCTGCAGCATCGCGTAGAGCTGCTGATGGGAGTAGGCGGCGAAGTTCGTGTGCGCGGTGTCGGTCATCCCTTGTTCCCCCCACCGTTCGAGCCGCTGTTGCCACCCAGCACGCCACCGAGGACGTTGAGCAGCGGATCGAGCAGCCCGGTCTGCTGGCTGGAGTGGTTCATGTCGCCCGCCACCGAGTCATCGGCCGCGGCGTAGCCGTCCGCGACAGTCGTGGTGACGTCCTGTGCGAACGCGATCGCGCCCTTGACCTGGTCCAACAGACCCTGCATCTCGGCGACAGCCGCCTGGTGCGCCTTGTTGAGGGAACCCGCCTCCCCGAACTCGCCGAACAGCAGCGGATGCTCGCTCAGGGTCAGCAGGAAGTCGTTCGGCTTGGACATCGCATGGATCTGGGTCTCCAGTTCCCGCACGAAGTCCTTCAGTGATTCCAGATGGACGTAGTACGACTGGTCTTGCATTGATCCCGGCTCTCTCGTGATCGGCCATGCCAACAAAGGACGACTACGCGCAAAGCCGGCCGGCCGGTGCCGAGGGGGGTGAAAACACCGGCCGGCCGACGGATGGGGATCAGCCGGCGAACAGGCCCTGGTTACGGTTCTCCAGGCTGTGCTGGAGATCGTGGGCGTCGCCGACCTTGCCACCGAACTGCGCGACGATCGCCACGATGTCCGCGGTGGCCTGGCGCAGGCGGGTTTCAGACGCACGAGCGGCCTCACCGGCGGAGCTGCCGGAGGCGTACCAGGTCTGGGTGATCGGCTGCAGGTTGGTGTGCAGCTGTTCGAGCTGGGAGGTGAGCGCCTTGGCCTTGGCGGCCAGCGAGGCCGAGCTGTGCTGCAGCGCGGCGAAGTTGATTTCGACGACGTCAGCCATGATTGGTGGTCCTCTCGCGGATCAGGGGTTCAGCCGGTGGATCACGGTCTGGTCGACGGTTCCGGCTACCCCGGTCAGGCTTTCCCGGACCTGCTCGTCACCGGAGTTGTAGTTCCGGTTGCTCTCGTGAACGAGGCGGGACATCGTGTTGAGCTCGTTCACGGCGACGGTCATCTTCTCCTGCAGACGACGCTGCAGGTCCCAGAACGCGACCGCCTGGTCACCCTTGTAGTTGTGCAGGGTCTGGGTCAGCTCGCTCTCCAAGCTGGCCATCGTGGTCTTGGCGTTCGACGCGGTTTCCTCGAACCCCTGGACGGCGCGCGCCATCGCAGCTGCGTCTGCCTGATATCCCGTACCGGTCATTGATGGGCCACCTCCTCTCATCTCGCTGGAAATCCCGGTGAGCACCAGGGGACGCCCTGTCTGCTCTTGTGAAGGACACGCTAGAAAAGAGGGGAGTGCGGTCAAACGGCACAACTGCCGGTTACGGTGACGGCACTATTACCCACAGGTCGGCGGTAGGGCTTTCCCCACCTTCGATCCGGGGGAGTACTCCAGTGTTCGAAATGGAGCTCACCGGCACCCTCTAATCCATGGTGGACAAGGGATCCAGGACAGTACTGCATCGTCCGTTGATGATCTTGGCGGTGGCGATGGCGGTGCTCGGGGTGATCGCGCTCGGAGGTCTCGTTTTCGACGATCGCAGCCTCGTCAACGCGCCCATCTGGCTCAAACCCCTCAAGTTCACGATCTCGGTGGGGCTCTACGCGGTGACGCTGGCCTGGCTGATCGGGCAGCTGACCCGGGGCAGGCGGCTCGGGTGGTGGCTCGGGACGGTGTTCGCGGTCGGCCTCGGCATGGACATGGCGCTGCTGTTCTGGCAGATCGTCGTCCGCGGCCGGACACTCCACTTCAACCAGGAGAGCCCGGCCGATCAGTGGATCAACAACATGGTCGCGAACGGTGCCTTCACGGGCTGGGCGGCCACGGCGGCCATCGCCGTTCTCCTGCTGTTCCAACGTCTTCCCGACCGGGCGATGAACGCCGCGTTACGCGCCGGTGCCGCGCTGTCGGTCGCCGGGATCGGGATCGCGCTGATGATGTTCGGGCCGAACGAGCAGCAAAGGGCCCAGTTCCGCTCCGGCGAGCGGCCGTCGATCGTCGGCGCCCACGCGGTCGGTGTGCCCGACGGCGGCCCGGGACTGCCGGTGCTGGGCTGGAGCACCGTGGGTGGGGACATGCGGATCCCGCATTTCGTCGGGATCCACGCGATCCAGGTGCTGCCCCTGGTCGCTTTCGGACTGCTCAAGCTCGCCCGGCGGTATCCGGTGCTCGAATCGGAATTCGTGCGGCGGAATCTGGTGCGGACCGCTTCGGCGGGCTTCGCGGCGCTGCTGGCACTGCTCGCCTGGCAGGCGCAGCGGGGTCAGTCCATCGTGCATCCCGACTTCTGGACGCTGGTCGCGGGCGCCGGGATCATCGCCGTCGTGGCCGCCGGATCGGCGCTTTCGCTCCGCGCTCCGCGGCCGATGCACCAGCTGACGTGATCTTCACCGTATCTCCACGAAATCCGTTCGGGACTTCCTTCGGAATCGGATAGCTTTCGGTCCGATGAAGGGGGTAAGCGTGAATGGAACACGGACTTGTCGGCGGTTTTCGGGCAGACGCGCGAGCGTGGTGCTCATCGCCGCGGCGGTACTGATCGGCGGGGTGGCGTGCTCGTCGTCGCCCGGTTCGTCCGAAGGGGACAAACCGGCGGCACCCGAGGTGTTCGGCCCGGCGGGATATCGCGGGCTGACCCTGGGGATGGCCAAGGACGCCGCGCTGGCCGGCGGGAAACTCGCCTCGGCGCCGACGTCCACTTTGGATGGTTGTACCGATTTCTCCTACGCCGGCGGCCCGGCACCCGACCCGGCCCGGATGAAGGCGGAGGTCGATGTCGAGGCCAAGGCCAAGGCCCTGAACAAGAAGGCCGACGAACTCCAGGCCGATCCGGAACCGAAACCGGGCGCGTCCGCGGAGGAGAGCGCCAAGTCGGCGGAAAAGTCCGCCACGGACGCTCAACTGCTCGCTGACGCCGCGCTGGCGTCCGCGGATCTGGCGGGTAAGCGGGAGGAACGCGACAAGGCCTTCGTGGCCGCTGGTGGCGCCTCGTTCGGCAAGGACGGGCTGCGCGAACTCGCCGCTCCTTCGGACGCGAAGACGGCCGAGGGAATCGGCGTCGGTTCGTCGTTGGCGGAACTCAAGACGGCTTACGACGCCAAGGGGATGAAGACCGGCGCCAACGGTCGCTTCCAGGTCGCTGTCGACGGGAAGCCGGACTGGGTCTACGAGTTCACGGTCAACGGGGACAAGGTCGGCTCGGTGTCGATGATCAATTCGAAGTCGAAGTGCGCCTGAGTCAAAGGTTGAGGGGACAGGCGAAAGGGGCCGCTCGGTTTCGAGCGGTCCCTTTCCCCTTTGGGGTCGGACTTCGAGGTCAGACGCCCGCCGTGGTGCGGATCCAGCTGCGGCTCGCCGCGACACTGGCGTAATTCTGGGTGCCCTGCGGGTTCGTGCCGGAGTTGCTACCGGTCGAGCAGACGCCGACCTGGACGCCGCCCGAAAGCTGCGGGCCGCCCGAGTCGCCGTGCCAGGCCGAACCGTTGACGCCGACGCTGGCGAGGGCTTGGCCGCCGTACGCGTCGCTGCTGGTCCCGGTGATGCGGACGTTGGCCGTCTTCAGGACGCTCGACGGCGGGTTGTTGCCCTGCGTGCGGCCCCAGCCGTAGATCTGGTTGGTGGTGCCGTTGGCCGGGTTGGCGGTGCCGAGCTTCATGTACGTGGTGCTGACCGCGGTCTTGAGGTGCAGCAGCGCGATGTCGCCGCTCGGGGCGGCCTTCTGCTGGTCGACGGCGGCTTCGGTGCCCTGGTTCAGGTTGACGTTGCCGACCTTGACGTGCATGCCGGGCTTGTTGAGGCAGTGCTTCGCGGTGAGGACCCACTGCGGGGCGATGATCGTGCCGGAGCAGTTGAAGCCGCCGAACGCGGTGGCGTCGTTCCAGTAGATCTGGGCGCCCCACGGAGCGGAACTCACGGTGCCGCCGCCGATGATGTCCTGGCCCGCGTTCGCGGCGGGGGTGGCGGCAAGGGTCAGCGCCGCGGCGGCGCCGGCCACCGTTGCGACGATCTTGGACATACGCATGAATACGCCCTTCGGCCTGCGTCGGGGAGTTCGTCTCGACTTGAAACGGTTTCACCAAGTTATGTGGCGGTAAGGGCTTTTGTAACCTACCGAAGTCGGTAAGCGGTGCGAGGAAAGTATTGGGCCGTCCGGGTGGGATCGCCGAGTGTCCGTTCGGGATCGTGACGGTTGTGTGTTTTCGGGTGGATTCTCCGATTTCGCCGGGAAGGCGTTTCGCGGCACGATGAATCCACGGTGGTCGCTCCAGGATGTGGCGGGTGGCGACTCGGGTGATCGTGCTGAACGGTGGGTCCAGTTCGGGCAGGACGGGTATCGCCCGGTGCCTGCAAGCGGTGCTGCCGGATCCTTGGCTCACTCTCGGCGTGGACACCTTGATCGACGCCATGCCCGCCGCTGTCGACGAGGGGATCGACTTCGCGGCCGATGGCGGGGTGAGCGTCGGCTCCGGATTCCGGCAGCTCGAGAACGCGTGGATGGCCGGTGTCGCGGCGATGGTGCGAGCCGGTGCACGGGTCATCATCGATGACGCGTTTCTCGGCGGGACCGAATCGCAGCAGCGGTGGCGTGCGGCACTGGACGGGCTCCAGGTGCTGTGGGTCGGGGTCCGCTGCGACGGCGTGGTCGCCGCCGGGCGGGAGACGGCGCGCGGGGATCGGGTCGCGGGGATGGCGGAGGCGCAGGCCGAGGTCGTGCATCGGGGTGTGGTTTACGACTTCGAGGTGGATACGGGGTTGAACGAGGCTTTGGCCTGTGCTCGGGAGATCGCCGCGCGGGTTTAGCCGTTCCTGTGGCAGTTTGCAGTGTGATTTCGGCGGTGGAGTGTTGGGGGCCTTCGCTTCGTCGCACGTGGCGAGGGACGCTTTCGGCCCACGTTTGCGGTTGGGCCCGGTAGGGACGGGTGCGTTCGTGGCTGATCCCGGCGTTGGTGAGGGTGTCGCGCCAGAGGCGGGATTTGTAGCAGGAGCCGTTGTCGGTCAGTACCCGTGCGACGGTGATCCCGTTGCTGGTGAAGAAGGTCCGGGCTCGCCGCCAGAACGCGACCGCGGTCCAGGACACGATGCCCGCCGTCGGGGATGTTGCCCGGTTTCTTGATGTCGACATGGATCAGGTCGCCGGGGGAGGCGTGTTCGTAGCGGCGCAGGACCCCGGACCTTGACGATCCGCCGTTCGGTCCGGGGCGGGAGCCACGAGGGGCTCCGGACCGGGCGTGAAGAACGGTCGGCCACGCGGACCGTCTTCGCGGTAGCGGTCGGCCCAGCGTTTCGCCGTGGACGCCGTGACCTGGCCGCCCTGATTTGTTGTGGTGCTTCGACTTTGGGCGCGTCAATGCCACCCGGAGCGGCGCAGGAGCCCCGAGATGACTGCCGTGCGCTTACGCTCACGCCTCAGAACGGCGCGTTGCGCAGGAAGCGCGGTCAGTAGGGTGGGGCCTCGTTCTCCGGTTTGGGTCGTGGGTCGTGGAGTGGTTCCGGTGTCGCGTTGTAGGTGTGTCCGGATGGGGTGGTGATGGTCATGCCGCCGTTGCCGGTGGGCGCCGCGGTCCAGCCGGGTTCTTCTTTGAGCAGGTTGTGGATCTTGTAGGCGGCGTGACAGTTGTGGTGGTCGGTCCGGCCGTTGCGCGCCCGGGGGACGATGTGGTCGATTTCGGAGAAGTCCGCCGGTCGGTGGCAGCCGGGATGGGTGCATTCCTGGTCCCGCGCTTTGATCAACCGGGCCAGTGAGGCCGGTGACCGGTGTTTGTCGGCGCCGGCTTCCAGGAGTTGGCCGGTGGCGGGGTCGGTGATCAGCCGTGACCAGGTCGAGCCGGGATCGGAGGCGATCTCCCGCACGAGCCAGTCCGGAATGGGCCCGTAACCGGCCAGGGTCGCGGGATCGTCGCGGGCACCGGCCAGGGTCAGGAAGTCGACGTAGACGTGGATGTGCGCGCGAGGTTGTCCGTGACCGTCCTCGGCCAGTAGCCGTTCGGCGAACACGTCCGCGCGATGCTGGTCCAGGGTCCGGGACTTGTCCGCCCGGCCGGCGCGTTTGCGCGGTACGGCTCATCGACGCGTAAATCGAACTCGCCACCTCGGACGGCAGAAGACCGGAGAGGGTCGACATGGTCTCGTCTTCGTGTTCCAGCGAGATATGCCGTCGCGTGCGTTTCTTTTCCGCTCGTTCCTTGTAGCCTGCCCGGTCGAACTTCTGCACCGCGCCGTTCACCGATTTACGGATCGCCCCGGCGTCACGCTCGGCGAGCCGGTTGGCCATGAACGCGTCCACCTGCGCGGCGACCTCGTCCGAGACCTCGCGGGTCAGCTGACTGACCTTCGACGCCTTGTACAGATCGATGTCACCCTTCTCCAGCGCCGCCACCGTGTTCGGCAAACGCGCCACGAGCGCACAAGAGGTTTCGACCAGCAGGAAGGCTTGATTGCGAGAGACCGAGAAGCACAAGGCGACCTCCTCGGTCACCGATCTTCGCGAACCACCCACCGCGGCGAACTCGGCTATGAACCGCACCTGACGACCCTGCGCCCGACGAAGCGAGACTTCTTCGTCGTGGGCGGCATCGAGAAGGCGAGCGGCCCTCGGATTGAAAACAAGAGTTGCGGTCATACCCATGACCATACTCGAACGCACGTTCGAGTAGTGTAATCAGAATGGGTGGTTTCAACCGGTGTGTGGGTTCCCTCGGGAGCTACTGTCGCAGCAACCCAGTGGTATTCACCTTGTCTGCCAACGTAGCCGGGCCGCTGACCAGGACCATGCCTTTGATCTCGCCCCAGAGCCCCCCAGAGCCCCCCACGCGACCGGGCCCGTCGCTCGATCCTGCCCTGGCGTACCCCCTCCGCCCCGCAACGCCCCCTTTCGCCTGCACGACATTCGAGCCCCAACCTGCGCGCGCCGCCTCGCCCTCGAGTTGGTGGGAACAAGTCAAGGTCCGGCAGATTTGCCTTACACCCCGACAAACCCCGTGAATATCCCGAGAGATCGGTTCCTTTGTGGATGGCCGACGCGGGCAAGCCAGTGGTGTACCGGCATTGTCAACCGGCCGTCGAGCCACGCGCTCGGCAGCACACACGACCAACCGACCGCCCGGCCGGTAAGCCAAATGCCACCACACGCGACGAAACCACCCCGCGCCGGAAGGTCTACCCCACTCGTGAACCTGTATGGCCCTGGTATGGCTCACGGAACCGCGTGTAGCGTCGTTGTGGCATCGTGAGGTCGCGGAACGACCTGGACCCTGTTGTGGCGGGACCTCGGACGGGTCAACGGGATTCGAGGCGAGCACTCCTGTCAGCGGGCACGACATGGCTTCCCCAGAGGCCGCACGACTCCCGCGCCTGACGCGCGCCGGCAACTCGCCAAGAGCGGGGCGTGGGTTACCCCTGATTGGCGGCTTACATTGCCAGCCACAGAACGAGAAGCGCGTATCGCCGAGGTCACCGCCGACCTGTCGCAGCACGCCGCGGATTTCGATGCCCTGGAGCTGCTTCACGATCTGACGCACCACGCGAACGTTCTCCTTCGGGTGCAAGGCGCCGGTATCACCGTGGTCGATGATCGCGACCAGGTGCGTTATGCCACCGCGTCCGACGAGAAGTGCCGTGAGCTGGAAGAGATCCAAGTCGATCTCGGCGAAGGCCCTTGCCTGGACAGCGCCCGCAGCAATGCGATCCTTTCCCCGACCGGGTTCGCGGGCGGTAGCCCCGGTGCGGAACGCTGGCCACGGTTCGCTCCGTACGCCCGCGAGGCAGGGGTGATCGCCATCGCGGCGGTGCCGTTGAGCACCAGTGAGACCACGGTGGGCGCGCTGAACCTGCTGAACACCCGATATCCGGTGGTACCCGTGACGGATCTTCGAATCGCCCAGGCTTTCACGGGCGCGGCCATGGGCTGTTTCGCACACCAAGACCAGGTGCACGGCCTCAAGCGGGTCATCGGTCAGCTCGAAGGGGCGCTTTTCAGCCGGGTGGCGATCGAGCAGGCCAAGGGAGTGCTGTCCGAACGTTTCCACATCCCGCTGGACGAAGCGTTCTCCCGGCTGCGCAGGCACGCTCGCAGCCGGAATCTTAAGCTCAAAGCCCTGGCGACCGACGTCGCCCATGGCCTCGGACCCCACGAGCTCGATCGTCAGTGATTCAGTCCTCCACGGGTTTCGTCCAAGCCACCTGGACCAGCCCCGTCCCATGCCGCCGTGAGACCAGCACACCGCGTCCCGCGGGCTGAGGTCCCGGCTTCACCTCTCCGAGCAGCGCGCCCTCGTCCCGCGATCCGGACATCACGATCCCCGGCGACCCCAGCTCGCGAATCCTTTGCAGTACAGGCTCGAACAGTGAACGTCCGGCGCCGCCGCTGCCGCGCGCGACGATGAGGTGGAGCCCGATGTCCCTCGCCTGCGGCAGGAATTCCAGCAGCGGCTGCAAGGGGTTGCGGCCCACGGTCGCGACCATTTCGTAGTCGTCGACGAGCACGAACAGCTCCGGCCCCCGCCACCACGACCGGTTCCGCAACTGCTCAGGTGTGATATCCGAGCCGGGAAGCCGGTTTCGCATGGCCTGCTGGCATTGCTCGATCAGTCCGGTCAGCGCGCTTTCGGATCCGGCGTAGCCCAGCAGATGCGACTCCGGCACCGCGCCCAGCATTCCGCGGCGGTAATCGGCGACCACGATCGCCGCTTCCTCCGGCGAATACTTCGAAATGATGCCTTGCGCGATCGCGCGCAGGAGCGAACTCTTGCCGGACTCCACATCGCCGAAGGCCACGAAATGCGGTTCGGTGGCGAAGTCGAGGTACACCGGCCGCAGATTCGACTCCGCGATGCCCAGTGTGACCTGCTTGCGCGGCCCGGCTTCCAGCGAGTCCAGCGGGACCTCGGCGGGGAGCAGGCGCACGGCGGGTGCGGGACTTCCCTGCCAGGCCGCGGAGATCCGTCGAGTCAGATCGAGGCCACCGGCGCCGACCGTGTCGGGCCGCTGGTCCGAGTCGATGCGCGGGAGCGCCGCGAGGAAGTGCAGTTTGTCCGCGGTCAGCCCGCGGCCCGGCCGGTCCGCCGGGACGTTCTGCGCGATCTTGCGGTCGATCAGCGAGTCCGCCGGCTCGCCCAGCCGCAGTTCGAACTTGGTGCCGATGGCGTCGCGAAGCGGCGCCCGCATGCCCATCCACTGGTTGATCGAGACGACGACGTGGATCCCGAACCCGAGCCCGCGCGAGGCCAGGCTGGTGATCTGTTCCTCCAGCTGCTCGTATTCCTGGCGGATCGTGGTCCAGTTGTCGACGAACAGGAAGACGTCGCCGAATTCGCGGCCTTCGGTGCTCTCGCGGAACTCCGAACGCCGCTGGCGGAACGTCGTGATCGACTCGATCCCGTTGGCGGAGAAGAACTCCTCGCGCTGTTCGAGCAGGGTCGTCAGTTCCGCCACCACCCGGCGGCAACGCTGGGCGTCGCGCCGCGTCGCGTAGCCGGACACGTGGGGCAGCCCGGCGATCGGCGCCAGCGCGCCACCACCCATGTCCAGCACGAACAGCTGGACCTCTTCGGGGGTGTGGGTGAGCGCGAGCATCGCGGCGATGTCACGCATCAGCGTGCTCTTGCCGCTCTGCGGCGCCCCGACGATCAGCGCGTGCCCGGCGGCACCGGAGAAATCGGCCCACAGCATGTCGCGCCGCTGCTCGAAGGGCTTGTCCACCAGGGCGACCGGGATCATCAGCTTGCTGTTGCCGCCCCAGCCCAGCGGGCACAGCCCGCGTTCGGGATCTTCGCCGAGCGGCGGCAGCAGCTGGTCCAGTGTGGGCGGTTCGGCCAGCGGCGGCAGCCAGATCTGGTGCGCCTCCGGGCCTTTGCCTTCGATCCGCGAGATCATCGCGCCGATGATCGTCTCGCCGGTGCCCTTTTCGACCGGTTCCTCCGCCTCGACGGTCACCGGGATCTCGACCGGCGCCAGCGTGAACGGCATCAGGCCGAGGCTCCGGCCGTCCTTGCGCACGATCTTGCTGCGCGGCGGCAGTTCCCCCGAGACGTACGCGGCCTTGAGCCGGATGAGGGTGTCGTTGTCGGACTTCAGATACGCCGAGCCCGGCACGGGCGGGAGCTGGTAGGCGTCCGCGACGCCGAGCACCGCGCGGCTCTCCGACGCGGAGAACGTCCGCAGGCCGATCCGGTACGACAGATGCGAGTCCAGCCCGCGCAGCCGTCCCTCCTCCAGCCGCTGCGACGCCAGCAGCAGGTGGATCCCGAGACTCCGCCCCAGCCTGCCGATCGCGACGAACAGGTCGATGAACTCCGGCCGCGAGGACAGCAGCTCGCTGAATTCGTCGATGATCACCAGCAGAGACGGCAGCGGCCGCAGGTTGACGCCGGATTCCCTGGCCTTTTCGTAGTCCCGCACCGACGCGTAGTTCCCGGCCGCGTGCAGAAGCTCCTGACGCCGCAACAGTTCGCCGTTCAGCGCGTCCGCCATGCGGTCGACCAGCGCGAGATCGTCGGACAGGTTCGTGATGACGGCGCAGGTGTGCGGCAGCCCCGTCATGCCCGCGAAGGTCGCGCCACCCTTGAAGTCGATCAGGGCGAGGTTGAGCTTTTCCGACGAATGGGTGACGGCGAGCGCGGTGACCAGCGTCCGCAGCAGTTCGCTCTTGCCGGATCCGGTCGCGCCGATGACCAGCCCGTGCGGGCCCATCCCGCCTTCCGCCGATTCCTTGAGGTCGAGGTCGACAGGCCTGCCCTCGGGGTTGATGCCCAGCGGGATCCGCAGCCGGTCCCGCGCCGAACGCGGCGCCCAGGTGACCTCGGTGTCGGTGTCGCGCGGATCGCCGATGCCGAGCAGCCCGGCCAGCCCGAAGGTCGCCGACATCGGCGCTTCGCTGACCACGGCCGCCCCTTGGAACAGCGGCGTCAGCATCCGGGCCAGCGCTTCGGCGGCCCCGCGGTCCAAAGTATCCGGTGTGCCGAGGAAACCGAGCCGCTGCTCGGTGCCGTCGCCGACGACCATCCCGAGCTGCTCCGGGCTCGTGTGCAGGCTCAACAGCCGTTCGGACGACACCGACCGAGGCTGCTCCGTGCCCACATCCACCACAGTGACACCGAGCCTGCCCTCTTCGGCGATGAGCCGTGAGTCGGCGAGGGTGTGCCCGCCGTCCACGATCACGACGATATGCGGCAGGTCCAGCCGGGAATCCGGCCGCCGGGTGAACGCGGGCCGGTCGCCGAGGTCGGGGCCGAGAAGATCGGCGAGCTTCCCGGAGTCGGCGTCGACGAGCCGTCGCGGACCGGCGGCGTCGGCGGCGGTGGAGGCGACGTGCGGCAGCCACTTCGCCCATTCCCAATCGTGCAGCCGGTCGTTCTTGACGCAGAGCGCGATCCGCAGGTCGCCTGGCGAATGGAAGGTCGCGAGCTGGGTCAGCAGCGCCCGCGCTGTCCCGAGGGTGTCCGGGCGGCGGCCGGACAGGCTGACCTGCGCGAACGACCGCAGCGAGACCGCGACAGGGAGTCCGTCGACCGTCGAATAGGTCCGGATGAAGTGCTTGAGGTTCGTCGAGCACACCGGGTCGAGGTCCTCCAGCGGCACGGTCTGCGGCGCCTTCAACGGCGTCGCGAGCCGCTGTGGCCCCGTCCCGACGCGCACCTGCGCGAACTGCGAGTCGGACCGGCGGCGATCCCACAGCCTGCCCGTCTCGATGTACGCCCACAGATCCGCCGGGTCGGGCTGCAACGCCGCCATGGCCGCGCGCTGGCTGTCCGCGATTTCGCGGACCTGGCCACGCAATCCGGTGAGATACCGCTGGTAGTCCCGGCGCTCTTCGTTGATCTGCGCCTTCTTCGCCGCGCCGCCGCGTCCGAGCGACATCACCACCATGCCCACCATCGCGGTGAGGAACAACGCGCCGAAGATGTACGTCATCACCCCGCCGTCGCGTCCGATGTAGACGAACGACATGGCACCCATGCCCAGCATCATCGGCATGAACATCAACAGCTGCATGGCTCCGCCGGAGGAGCCCTTCGGCAGCATCGGCGGGGACTGCAGGACGATTTCACCGGGCTGCTCGCCCAGAGCCGGCAGGCGGTCGCGAGTGGCGCTCATCAGGGTCTTTCTGGCCGCTTGTGGGTAATCCTGCCGATCATTCTGGCCACTCGTGCCGCCCCCGCGGTGGGTACTTTTGCCGTCCGCCCACGTCTGGTGGCGAACTTACGCTGCTGGAACAGGCGCAGACGTGGGGGAACGAGAAAAGGAGAGCCATGGTCGGCACGGGCGAGTACCGGGCGGAGCCCGAGGCCATGCGCTCGGCGGTCGGGAACCTGGGCGGCATCATCATGCAGGGCATCAATGTCGTCGCCGACCTCGAACGCACCGTCCTCCAGCCGATGTCGTTCGCCACCTTCGGCAGCGCGGTGGCGGCGGCCAACACGGCGATGCAGAGCCAGCAGGTGGTCGCGGTCCGCACGCTCCTGCAACTGCTGCAGCAGATCAACGGCTTCATCAAGAGCAGCGCCGACGCCTACCAGGCCGCGGACGAGGCTGTCGCGGGCGGATACGGCGGCCGCCCCGGTGGCGGCGCCGGATCGACGTCGTCGATCTGGGGGAACTCGCACGCCTCCGAGCTGGCGACGCTGGCCATCAACGACAGCGCCGGTGGCAACGGCGAGCCGTCTTCGGTCGGGAACGTGCTGCGCTACCTGGGGGACGCGCGGCTGGGGCAGCTCGGCGACCACCCGATCACCGACACCCGGTTCCACGGTGTCTCGGACTTCAACGACTGGCTGGCCGGTGACGCCGACAACCAGGCGCGGGCCGGGGTCATCGAGGTCTACGCCGGTACGGCGCGAAACTTCGGCGACGTGCCAGGCGGGGTGCACAGCGGAGACGTCGTCGTGGTGGAACCGCTCCTGTTCTCCGACAGCAAGCCGATCATCGCCATCGCCGGAGAAGGCGGGCTGCTCTACAACCACGGAATCGTCGAAGCGGACATCAACGGCCTGGCGAAGGTCAGTGTCTACCGCCCGGCTTCCGTCTGACTTCCGGGAGGAGTGACATGCTGACTTACCCCAATTCCAGCGCGATGGACGCGACAGCGGGCTCGGGCGGGCCGATCACCATCTTGCCGCAGATCCTCACCGGGCAGCCGGAGCAGATCGCGAAGCACGTGCTCGAGGTGCTCAAGAAGGCCAACGAGTTCCTCACCATGTACAACGAGGTGACGAAGGCCGCCGAGCAGCTGAAGAAGATCTGGTCCGGTGGCGCGTCGGACTCGGCGATGAAGAAGATCACCGATTCCCTGAACTCGCTGACCAAGATCGTGCAGGTCGTGCAGAAGGGCGCGGAACTGCTCGGCATGGCCGGGACGTTGATCAAGACCGCCCAGACGGCCTACAAGGCGGTGGTCTCGGCGGTGAACCCGACGGTCGCGGGTCTGATGTCGAATCCGTGGACCTACGGCGCCGCCGTCGCGCTTTCCACCGCCACCAGTGCTTCGCTGCGCGCGTTCATCACCGCGATCGGCGCGCTGCTGAAGGCGCTCGGCGTGGTCGACCTCGCGAACCAGATCACCCAGATCGCCTCCATCATCGGCGAGGTCCAGAAACTGTTCGGGCACAACGACGCCGGGGACAACGGCGCGGCGGGTAACTCGGGGGTCGCCGGCACCCCGGTCACCAACCCGCAGGCGCCGGGATCGGTCGCCAGCGGTTCGGGACAGGCCGCGATCGGCGGTTCCGGTGGCGGCGCGGGAGGCGCTTCCGGTGGCGGGACCACGCCGGGCGAGACGCCCCCGTTCACCCAGTACCGGCCGCCCGCCCTGGGCGGCAACGGCTCCCAGGGGAACTGGCCGGGCGGTGCCGACTCGTGGATCCCGGTGGACAGACCCGCGGGCGGCGGCTCCGGTTCCGGCTCCAACGGCGGAGCGCTGCCGGGCGCGGGCGCGGGTGGCGGGAACACCGTCACCATCACCACCGACCTGAGCACCGGCAAGTCCAGCGTGCAGGCACCGGGCGGGCAGGACATCGATATCGACATCGACATGAACTACGGCGGGAAGCACTTCGAGCAGCACATCGACATTGACGTAGACAACGCTGTAGCTGACTCATCGACCAAGGGCAGGTAAACCGTGTCGGGGAGCGGTGTGGTCGACGCGTCGGGTGTCGTCAGCTCGATCCTGTCGAACTACCGGCGGCTCGTGGTCGAGTACCAGCGGCGGGTCACCGGTGATCCCTCGTCGCTGAGCGCGGCGGGGCAGCGGTGCGGCGAGCGGGCGTCGACGGTTTCGGGCAGGGCGGACGAGATCGGCAAGGCGGCGAAGGAGCTCAACGCGTCTTGGGAGGGCGACGCGTACACCGCGTTCGCGGCGTCCGCGGCTAAAACGAGCCAGGAGCTCGGTGAGCTCGGCGCGAAACTGAGCGACCAGTCGAACCGGCTGCGGGCGGGCGCGCAGGCCCTGCAGGGCGCGAAGTCCTGTGTGGACTCGATTCTCGCCCAGTTCGACCAGTACGCCGCGCAGCTCACCAGTCAGGCGCGGACGGCGAACGCGAACGCGGTCAACGCGTTCATCTCCGCCGCCCGCCAGCTCGGCGAGCGTGCCGCGCAGGCGGCGCGGGAGATCGCCGACGAGCTGAGCGAAGAACTCGCGCGGCTGTTCCCGCCGGAGGGCACCGGCCGGATCGAGCACGAACTCGGCAAATGGGGCCGTGGCCCGTTGTACTGGCTCAACGGTGACGCGCTCGACGGTCGCAAGCGCCCGCGCTCGCACCCTTCCTGGTTCGGCAATTCCGGCTGGAAGAAGCTCACCTGGGACGGTCTCGAAGGCACTCGCGCCCCGCGCGCCGGTGACACGCCGTTCGGCAGGCCGAAGCCGGACGGCTTGCGCGACAAGGCCTGGGGCAACACTGAGATCACCTACGCCAAGTGGAAGCAGGAGCAGGACGGCTTCACCCCGGGGTGGGACGCCAAGGTCTCCTCGCAGGGCTGGGACGTCAAGGCGTCCGGGCACGCCGAACTGGCCGCCTTCAAGGAAGAACTCGAAGGCAAGAAGGAATGGGGCGTCGCTTCGGGCAGCGCCAAGGGGACCGCGTTCGTCGGCGGCGAGGTGAACGGTTCGCTCCAGGCGGGGGCGCACGGTGTCGGCGTGCACGCCAACGCTTTCGTCGGGGGTAAGGTCGAAGGCGAGCTCGCGGCGGACGTGGCCGGAGTGGGCGTCGGCGCGAGCGGCACCCTCCAATACGGACTCGGCGCACAGCTCGACGGCCAGGCCGTTTACGACGCCGGGCACATCAAGGTCAATTTCAAGGCGGGTGTCGCCCTCGGCCTCGGTGCCGGGATCGGCGCGAAGATCGACATCGACCTGCCGAAGATCGCGGACACCGTCGGCGAGTACGGCGGCGTCGCCGTCGACGCGGTGAGCGGCGCGGCGGGCCAGGCGGCGGACGCCGTCGGCGAGGCGTGGGACGACGCGGTCTCCTACGTGGGCACGTGGTGACGGGGATGAGTGCGATGGCGACGCAGGACCGGGTTTCCCTCCCGCTCGGATTCGACATCCCCGACGGGTGGGTGCCCGTGGAGCCGTCGTCCGTCGGTGCCGAAGGCGCGGTCTTCGTGGCCGTGCGTTCCGGGACGCACGAGGACTTCACCCCGAACATCACCCTGAGCGTCGGGCAGCGACCCGATCCGGCGCAGATCACCGACATCGCCGACGAGGCCGTCGAACGTCTCGGCCGGTCGATGGCCGCGCTCGAAGTGGTGCGGCGCAAGGTGATCGGCACCGGGATCGCGCCGGGGGTGACGCAGGTGCTGCGCATCCGCACCGGCGAGGGGCAGGACCTCGTCCAGACGCAGGTGCAGCTGACCGTGCCGGGGGAGAGCCCGGCCGAGCGGCTGATCCTTGAGATCGCCTGCACCGCAACGCCCGAGGCGGCCCGAGGCCTCGGCGACGACTTCCGGCGGTTCGTGGGCAGCGTCCACGTCCGGCGGGATTTCACCGCAGATGAAGGAGAAGACTCGTGACCACCGACCCCTACGCCATGCCGGACATGGACGAGTTGCTGGACCAGGTCCGCAAGCAGACCGAAGAGGTGCAGCGCATCCAGCGTTCGGTCGAGGCGATGGAGGTCAAGGCGCACTCGCGGCAGAACGAGGTCACCGTCGTGCTGCGCGGTGACGGCCGGTTCACCTCGATCGACATCGACCCGCGCGCGCTGCGCCAGTACGACGCGCGCAACATCTCGGAGATCGTGCTGGAGGCGGTCAACAACGGGCTGCAGAAACTGGCCGAGGCCAGCAGCGCCAAGTTCGCCCCGGTCATCGAGTCCGCCAAGTCGATCGAAGCATGACGGCCGCGATCGCCGGCTCCACCCGGCGCGTCACGGTGGTGACACCGCGGGCGCGCGTCGACGTGGCGCTGCCGCAGCAGAGCACGTTCGCCGAGCTCGTCCCGCAGCTCGTGCGGCTCGCGGGCGCGTCGGGGCAGGCGTCGGCCGAGCATCCCGGCTGGGTGCTGTCCCGGCTCGGCGGCGCTCCGCTCGCGCTCGGGCTCACGGTCGCCGCGGCACAGGTGCGCGACGGTGAAGTCCTCCACCTGACCCCGCGGGAACGCCCGCGGGGTCCGTTGCTGTTCGACGACGTCGTCGATTCGATCGCCAGCGTCGCCGAGGCGGGCACCGGCCGGTGGGGGCCGTCGGTGGCGCGCAAGGCGGGCATCGTCGCGTCCGTGGTGCTGTTGCTCGCCGGTGGCCTGCTGGTGCAGGCGGCGGCGTCCGGCAGTGTGCTGGCGCCGATCGGGACCGGGCTGCTCGCGCTGGTACTGGTGCTGGGCGGCGGCGCGCTGAGCCGCGCGTACGGCGACGCGGAGGCCGGTGCGGCCGGCGCGCTCGCCGGTGTCGGCGCGGCACTGCTGGCCGGGATGTCGATCCTGTCGCCGCATCCGTTCTTCTCCCTGTCGGCCGGGCCGCTGGGCGCCGGGCTCGCCGTGGTGACCGTGTACGGCGTGATCGCGGCCGTTTCGGTGGCGGACCGGCTGCCGTGGTTCGTCGCGGTGACCGTGTCGGCCGGGCTCGGCGCGATCACCACCGCCATCGTCCTGCTGGCCGACGTCCGCCCGGTTTCGGCGGCCGCCGTGGTCGCCGTCGTGGCGACGGCGCTGGCCGCGGTCGCGCCGATGCTGGCGCTGCGACTCGGCAGGCTCCCGCTGCCCCGGGTGCCCGACGACATGGACGCGTTCCGCGCCGACGAGGACGCCTCGCTCGGCGAGGACATGATCGGTGGCACGACCTACGCGCAGGCGCTGCTGACCGGGCTGCTCGTCGCGCTCGGGCTCACCGTGGTTTCGGCTTCGGTGGTGCTGGCGTCTTCCGGCGGGGCTTGGGAAGCGGGCTTGTGCGCGCTGCTGGGACTGGCGCTGATGTTGCGTTCGCGCGCTTTCGCGGGCCGTTCGCAGCGGCTCGTGCTCATCGGTTTCGGTGCGGCTTCCCTGGCGTCGGCCGGGTTCTGGCTCGCCGTGGGCGGGCCGAGGTCGTTCGTTTTCGCCGCGGGCTGCGCTGTCGTCGTCGCGGCGGGCGTCTGTCTCACCTACGCGACGCGGGTCGCGAAGGGGCGCCGTTCTCCTTACTGGGCAAGGACTCTCGACATCGTCGAGTTCCTGGTGCTGCTCTCGCTGATCCCGTTCGTCGGCATGATCGCCGGGGTCTACGAGGCCGTCCGGGGCTGACCCCACCCTTTACGCAGTTAGTCCTCTGGATGCGGTACTTGCACGCGCAAGGATCGCATCCAGAGGACTTATTGAGGGGTAAGGCAAACGTGGCGCGCCGTTGAGGTGTGCGCCGAATGTGGCATTGGGGACGGTGAGTGCCCCTAATGCCACGTCGGGGCAGCTGGGGTTCGGTGACTCGACGTCGTGTCCTGAAGGGCCCCTTTAAGACGTTCAACGTCCTGAAGGGGCCCTTCAGGACATTCCGCGTCGCTGCTCAGGACGCCGGAACCCTTGCGGACGTGATGCGAAGGGAACCTTCCCTGCATGCGATGCGTGAAAGTCCCCTTCACCCCGACCGACAAGACACCTTTGCCTTTCGGCCCGATAACTGCGTTTACGTCCGTGAAGGATTCCTTCCCTACCCTCAGAGAGGAAAGGAATCCTTCACGGACAGTCCCCTCAGTCCTCCAGCGCCAGCGGCAGGGTGCGCCGCACCGCCGCCGCGTGCCGTCCGTGCAGCGGGGTCACCGCGATCCCGCCGGGCCGCACAGTCTCCGTTCCCGGCCGCCCGCCGACCCGGATGGTCACCTCGGACTTCTCCCGTCCGCCGGGGGACCGGTACAGCGTGTACGAAGTCGCGGTGAACGCCGAGCCGGGTACGTGAAGATCCAGTGTCCGCGCGAGATCCCGCTCCGACCGGGGCCGGTAGCAGACCTGCGACGCACCACCCCAGTCCCAGGAACGCCAGCCGGCCACCGGCGCGTCCTGGCCACTGCCGAGCGCGACGCGGAGTTCTTCCGCCACCTCACCGGCTTCCAGCACCGTGCTCTCGAAGCCGGCCTCGGCCAGTTCGCCCATCAGCGCCAGCGCCGCACAGGCGGTACTCCGCAGCGCGCCGAGTTCGCCGCCGCCGCGGGCGAGCGCCGCGATCGGCGCGTCCTCGGGCCGGTACCGGACGGTGAGCCAGCGGACCCGCAGCAGGGACTGTCCATTGGGGACTGTCCAGGTCAGCAGTTGCGCGCTGGACAAAGGAATCCCGGGTTTCGCGTACGCATCTCGCAAGATGCCGGCCAGCTTGTCCGGCCCGGGCTGCATGGCGCCGGGAGTGAGCCGCACGATGGCGCTCCAGCCGTCACCGACCTCGGCGACGCCGAAGCGGTTGCCCGCGCGGTCGACGTGCTGACGCACCCGGACTGGACCGGCGAGCCGGTGCAAGGGATCGGGGACCTCGTGCTTGTCGCGGCGCTTCAGCCGGTAGCCGGCCCAAGTGAGCAGCCAGCCAGCCGCGTGGCGTCCGGCGAAGCGGACCGACGTCGTCAGTACGAGGACGCCGCCGCCGGCGGCGATGCTGATCCGCGCGGCCTGCGGGATCCCGTCGAGGGTGAAGGCCAGCAGGATCGCGATCCCGGCGATCTCCCAGAGCGCCGCCTGCAGCGGGCGGATCGGCAGCAGCCAGGGCAGCGGCGCCGCGCCCGCGACGCCGTGAGCGGGCGTCTGTTCCGGGGCCTGGCGGGGCGTCCCCACCGCCGGGGCTTCAACCGACAAGGAATTCCCCTCCTCCGTGCACGCGCCCGACGTTAGCCGCGCCCCACACGGGGGAGGGGCGTAAAAAATACCCTCACCGCGCGGTGACGCCGGAACTTAACGTGAGCACCCTCGAACTGAGGTGGGCACGAACGGCGGGGGACGGGAGCGTGTGGACGCAGCGGGACCAGATTCAGGCCTACCAATTCCTCCGCAGGAGACTGGTTTCGGCACTGGTCTCGGCTGACGCCAATCACCCGGTCGCCCCGAGCCGCAGGCTGGTCATCGGAACCCTGTGCGGCCTCGGTGTGGCACTGCTCGTCACCGCCGTTTTCGGCGTGATCGGCCTGCTGAACCCCTCCGGCGGCAAGGACTGGCTGGCGGGCGGCAAGGTGATCGTCGAGGAGGGCACCGGCGCGCGCTACATCCTCGGGCAGGACGGCGCGCTGCACCCCGTGCTCAACTACGCCTCCGCGCGGCTGATGGCGGGCGGCAACGGCGAAGCCACCGTGACCGTCCCTTCGGACAAGCTCGCGAAGGCGCCGCGCGGTGCGCAGATCGGCATCCCCGGCGCCCCCGACTCGCTGCCCGCGGCGACCGCGCTGGTGAACACCCCGTGGACGAGTTGCTCGCGGACGACCCAGGACGCGCCCGCGTCGGCCGAACCGGAGACGACGGTGCTCCTCGGCGCACCCGCCGCCGGGGTCGACCTGCCGAAGGACCAGGCCGTCGTGGTCCGCGTCCCCGAGGGCGAGCGGTATCTCGTGACCGCGGGACGCCGCTACAAGCTCACCGCGGAGGCCGCCACGGCTCTGCAGTTCGACACCTATCCGGCGATCGCGGTGTCCTCCCGGTGGATCGGCACCGTCGCCGCCGGACGCGATCTGGCCTACCGCGCGGTCGACGACGCCGGGCGGCCCGGCCCGAAGGTGGGCGGCACCGCGACGAAGGTCGGTTCGGTGCTCGGCGTCATCGACGCGATGGCGTCGCCCAAGGACGCGACGTCGTACTACCTCGTCCGCGCCGAAGGGCTCGAACCGATCGGCCAGACCGAGGCGAGCCTGCTGATCAACACCCCGCAGAACGCGGACGCCTACACCGGCGTCCCGGCCCCCGTCGCGGTCCGCGCGGCCGACGTCGCCGCGGTGCCGAAGGTCGGCACGGCGAGGGCGGGCGGGGCCGATCCCGCGGAGTATCCGGACCGGATCCCGCGAAAAGCGCCCGTTACCGGACAGTCCGTGACGTTATGCGCGCAGGGTTCTCGAATCGTTATCTCCGCACAGGTCCCGTTGCCGCAAGGTGCGAAGGCGATCCCGGTGACGGCGCGCACGGACGCGTTGGTCGCCGACGCGGTTTTCGTGCCTCCGTCGGGGGGCGCGGTGGTGGCGGAATCCGGTTCCGGCACGGTCTACGTCGTGACCGACACGGGCCTGAAGTACCCGGTGGCGAGCACTGAGGCACTCGCTTCCCTCGGATACGGCCAAGCCGACCGGCAACCGGTTCCGAATGGATTGCTGGCACTGGTTCCGCGCGGTCCCGCGCTGGATCCGGCGCAGGCGGGCCGTGCGGTGTCCGCGGCAGGTGGGACGGGGTGAGCGGGAACGTGCAGATGACTGAAGACAGGCCGGAGACCGACCGGGTCGACGTCGCGGTGATCGAAGACCATCCGTTGTACCGGCACGCCGTGGTCCGGGTCCTCGCCGAGGCCGAGGGGATCGAACTGGGCGCCGTGGTCGATTCGGTCGCCCGGTTCCACGTCCACCCGCAGCCGCCCGGCAGCGTGGTGCTGCTCGACCTCGGCCTGCCGGGGATCGCCGGGGCGGCGGCCGTGCTGCAGGTGTGCGAACTGGGCCATCACGTGCTCGTGGTGTCCGCGCAGGCGGAGCCCGAACAGGTGCTCGGCGCGATCGCCGCCGGCGCGAAGGGATTCCTGTCCAAGGACGTCGACGTCGACGAACTGCTGATCGCGATCAGGACGGTCGCGCAGGGACGGGCCTACGTCTCCGCGGTGGTGGCCGGAATGATCATCAAGGACAACGCCGACCGTCCCGTGCGGACTCCCGACGTCGCGCTCTCCGCGCGGGAGAAACAGGTCCTGCGGTTGGTCGCGGCGGGCGAACGCGACGTCGACATCGCCCGCATCCTGGGGATCGGGGTCCGGACTGTCCGCGGCTATCTGGACCGGATCCGTGACAAACTCGGAGAGAGAAGGCGGGCCGGTCTGGTCCGCAAGGCCATCCAGCTCGGGCTCGCGTCTCCTCCGGAGGTGCCCGGCCCGTCTCGGCCGGTCGCGCCCCGCGACGACGCGGGCGGATTCGAAGGACGCCGGTGAACGCAGACGAGCAGCAGCCGAAACGCACCACGCCGATCAACGTCGGGGTGATCGAGGATCATCCGCTGTACCGGGACGCCGTCGCGCGCGTCCTCACCGAAGCGCCCGACATCGAGCTGGGCGCCGTCGCCGATTCCGTCGCGCGGTTCGCCGTCCAGGAGCAGCCTCCGGGCAGTGTCGTCGTCCTCGACCTCAAGCTGCGCGGCGTCCAGGATGCCGCGGCGGTGCTCGAAGTGGGGCAGATGGGGCACAAGGTGCTCGTGGTGTCCGCGCACGCCGAGCAGCCCGAAGTTCTGGGCGCCATGCAGGCCGGGGCGAAGGGCTTCCTCTCCAAGGACGTCGACGGCGACGAACTCCTGCGCGCCATCCGCACCATCGCCGACGACAACGCGTACGTGTCGCCGACGCTGGCCGGAATGATCATCCAGGACAGCGAAGATCGCCACGCCGGCCCCAAGATCGTGCTGTCCGAACGGGAGAAACAGGTTCTGCGCCTGGTCGCGGCCGGCGAACGGGACATCGACGTGGCGGAGATCCTGAACATCAGCGTGCGGACGGTGCGGTCCTATCTCGACCGGATCCGGGACAAGACCGGGGAACGGCGGCGGGCCGGGTTCGTGCGCGTGGCGATCCGCGAGGGCCTGCTGCGCTAGGACCGCGGTCCCGAGAAGTTCACCCTCAGCGTGTAGACCGAACTGGACGCGGTGATGAACAGGTCGTTCCGTCGCGGCCCGCCGAAGGTCAGGTTCGAACAGACCTCCGGCACGCGCAGCTTCCCGATCCGCGTGCCGTCGGGCGCGAAGCAGTGCAGGCCGTCGTGCGCGGCCGCCCAGACCCGCCCGGCGGCGTCCAGCCGTACCCCGTCGAAAACACCGGCGTCGCAGGTCGCGAAGATCGCGCCGCCGGAGAGCCGTCCCTGCTCCGCCGAGAAAACCCTGATGTGGCTGGGATTCTGTCGCGTGTCCACGATGTAGAGCAGTGATTCGTCCAGTGAGAACGCGAGCCCGTTCGGCCGGGAGAAGTCGTCCGCGACGATCCGCACGGAGCCGTCCACCGGGTCGGCGCGGTAGACGTGGCAGGCGCCGATCTCGCTGTCCGCCTGATGGCCTTCGTAGTCGCTGTCGATCCCGTAACTGGGGTCGGTGAACCAGATCGCGCCGTCCGAACTCTCCACGACGTCGTTGGGACTGTTGAACTTTTTGCCCTGGTAGGTCTCCGCGAGCACCGTGGTCGTGCCGTCGTGTTCGGTGCGGGTCACCCGGCGGCCGCCCTGTTCGCAGCTGACGAGCCTGCCCTGGCGATCGACGGTGTGCCCGTTGTGGAAGCCGGCGGGCTCGCGGAACACGCCGACCGCGTCCGTCGTCTCGTCCCACCGCAGGACGCGGTCGTTCGGGATGTCGCTGAAGACCAGGTACCGGCCGGCGGGGAAGTAGGCGGGCCCCTCGGTCCACCGGCAGCCGGTGTGGAGGCGCCGCATCCACTCGTCCCCGTTGACGCGGGCGAACCGTTCGTCGAGGACCTCGAAGTGTGCCTTGACCTTGTCCATGAAAACCCCAGAACTCAGAATGAGATATTGCAATCATCATGAACTGCTGAACTTGATATGGTCAACCCATGGATGAGGTGGATCGCATACTGCTCACCGAGTTGCAGCAGGACGCGACTCAGGCGTATGCCGCGCTCGGCAAGGCGGTCGGACTGTCCGCGGGCGCCGCGCACGAGCGGGTGCGCAAGCTGCGCGAACAGGGCGTCATCCGGCGCACGACCGTTGATGTCGACCCGGCGGCGGTCGGTCGCGGGGTGATGGCGTTCGTGCTGGTCGAGGCCGGTTCCTGGATGGGCGACTCGCCGACCAAGGCCGCGCTGGAGGCGTTGCCGGAGGTCGTGGAGGCGCACATCATCGCGGGCCCGGCCTCGCTCCTGGTGAAGGTGCGCACGCCGACCACCGAGGAGCTCCAAGCGTCGCTACGCAGGCTGTACGCCATCGAGGGCGTCACAGGGACGCAGACGATCGTGGTGCTCGAATCCTTCTTCGAGCGGTCTGTGGACGCTAAAGGCGACGGTTCGCCAGTGCCCCCGTCGCCGCCCGCGCCTTCTCGCTGACGGCGGGATCCACCTCGACGACCACCAGCTCCGGACCGGCGCCCAGCTGCGTGTGGACGCGTCCGAAGCCGTCGGACACCGTCGAGTAGCCGATCCCGGTCGGCGCCTTCGGGTTCACCGGGGTCGACGTCGTGGCCGGATCGGCCTGCCCACAGCCGAGGACCCAGCAGCCGGAATCGAGCGCGCGGGCGCGCACCAGGACCTCCCACTGCTCGCGTTTGCCCTCGCCCGCGCCCCAGGACGTCGGCACGAGGACGATGTCGGCGCCGTCGTCGGCCAGCTTCCGGAACAGTTCGGGGAAGCGGAGGTCGTAACAGGTCGCGACGCCGAAGGTGACGCCGTCGACCTCGAAGGTGACCGGCGCCGTCCCCGGCGCGACCGTGTCGGATTCGGCGAACCCGAACGCGTCGTAGAGGTGGATCTTGTCGTAGCCGAAGTGCTGCCCGGCGCCGGTGACGAGCACCGTGTTGCTCACGCGCCCGTCGGGCGACGGCGTGAACATGCCCGTGACGACCACGACGCCGTGTTCTTCGGCGATGGACGCCACAGTGGACGCCCAGGGGCCGTTCAGAGGTTGCGCGAGGGGTTTCAGCGGGATGCCGAAACGCGCCATGGTCGCCTCGGGGAAGACCACGATCCGCGCGCCGTCGGCCGCCGCGGCCGCCACGCCTTCGCGAATCAGCTTCAGGTTCGTTTCGGGATCCTCGGCGGTCGTGAGCTGGCACAACCCGATTCGCGGCACGACGGCCTCCCTCATCGTGGGATCGCTGGTCACCACCCCAGTGTGCCTGCTCGGGGCGATCGGGCCACCTCGTACCCTTGACTCATGCTGAACCGTACCGACCTGCGTGGACAGGTCCCGTCCGTTGCCGAACTCAGGAGCACGCTCCCGCGTGCCGAGTACGACGTGGACGCGGCGCTGCATCACGTCCGGCCGGTGGTCGAGGCGGTCCGCGATCGCGGCGTCGAAGCGGTTCTCGAATACACCGAGAAGTTCGACAAGGTCCGTCCCGCCGGCGTCCGGGTGGCCGCCGCGGAGCTCACCAGCGCGCTCGAAAACCTGGACCCTGCTGTCCGCGAGGCGCTGGAGGAGTCCATCGTCCGCGCCCGGAAGGTCCACGGTGACCAGCGCCGCCAGGACGTCACGACCGAGGTCGTCGACGGCGGCACCGTCACCGAGCGCTGGATCCCGGTCGAGCGCGTCGGGCTGTACGCGCCGGGCGGGCTCGCGGTGTACCCCTCGACCGTGGTGATGAACGTCGTCCCCGCGCAGATCGCCGGCGTCGGCACGCTCGTGCTGTGTTCGCCGCCGCAGGCCGCGTTCGGCGGGCTCCCGCACCCGACGATCCTGGCCGCCGCCGAACTGCTCGGCGTCGGCGAGGTCTGGGCCGTCGGCGGCGCGCAGGCCGTCGCGCTGCTCGCGTACGGCGGCACCGACACCGACGGCGCGACGCTGGAGCCGGTCGACATCGTCACCGGGCCCGGCAACATCTACCTCACCGCGGCCAAGCGGCTGCTGCGCGGCATCATCGGCATCGACTCCGAGGCGGGCCCGACCGAGATCGCGATCCTCGCCGACGAGACCGCCGACCCGGTGCACGTCGCCGCCGACCTGATCAGCCAGGCCGAGCACGACCCACTCGCCGCGAGCGTGCTGGTGACCACGTCCGAGGAACTCGCGGACGCCGTCGACAAGGAACTCACCGGTCGCGTCGCCGCGACCAAGCACTCCGAGCGGGTGACGGAGGCCTTGGGCGGCAAACAGTCCGGCGTCATCCTGGTATCAGGAGTGGACGACGGCCTCCGTGTTGTCGACGCGTACGCCGCGGAACACCTGGAGATCCAGACCGCGGACGCGCGGGCGGTGGCGGCCCGCGTGCGCAACGCGGGCGCGATCTTCGTTGGGGCATACGCGCCGGTCTCGCTCGGCGACTACTGCGCCGGGTCGAACCACGTCCTGCCCACCGGCGGGTTCGCGCGGCACTCGTCCGGGCTTTCGGTGCAGAGCTTCCTCAAGGGCGTGCACGTCGTCGACTACAGCGAGGACGCGCTGCGCGAGATCGCCGGCCGCGTCGTCGCGCTGGCGAACGCCGAGGACCTGCCCGCGCACGGCGAGGCCATCACGGCGCGGTTCGAGGGGGAGCGGGCATGAGCATCGGCGAGGAGATCACGCTCGACGCGCTCCCGCTGCGGGAGGACCTGCGGGGCAAGACCCCGTACGGCGCCCCGCAACTGGACGTGCCGATCCGGCTCAACACCAACGAAAACCCTTACCCGCCGCCGGACGCGCTGGTGGCCGACGTCGCCGAGGCCGTCCGCGCCGAGGCGGCTTCGCTGCACCGTTACCCGGATCGCGACGCCGTCGCGTTGCGGCAGGACCTCGCGGACTACCTCGCGGTGTCCACCGGCGTGCTGGTGTCGGAGTCGAACGTGTGGGCCGCCAACGGGTCCAACGAGATCCTGCAGCAGATCCTGCAGGCCTTCGGCGGCCCCGGCCGGTCGGCGCTGGGCTTCGAGCCGTCGTACTCGATGCACCCGATCATCTCGGCGGGCACCCGCACCGACTGGCTGCCGGTGCCGCGCCGCGACGATTTCAGTCTCGACACCGAGAAGGCGGCCGCGCTGGTGCGCGAACGCCGTCCGGACATCGTCTTCGTGACCAGCCCGAACAACCCGACCGGCGGGTCGATCCCGTTCGGTGAGCTGCGCGGGGTGCTCGATGCGGCGCCGGGCATCGTGGTGGTCGACGAGGCGTACGCGGAGTTCTCGTCGCAGCCGAGCGCCGTCGAACTGCTCGAGGAGTACCCGGCGAAGCTGATCGTGTCGCGCACGATGAGCAAGGCGTTCGCGTTCGCCGGTGGACGGCTCGGGTACCTCGCGGCCGCGCCCGCGATCGTCGACGCGCTCCAGCTGGTGCGGCTGCCGTACCACCTCTCGAAGCTCACGCAGGCCGCCGCACGGGCCGCGCTGCGGCACGCGGACGCCACACTCGCCTCGGTCGCCAAACTCGCGGCCGAACGCGACAGGGTGGTGGAAGCGTTGCTGGGCTTGGGATTCACGCCGGTCCCGAGCGACGCGAACTTCGTCCTCTTCGGACGGTTCGCGGACGCGCCCGCGACCTGGCGGTCCTATTTGGACAACGGTGTGCTGATCAGGGACGTCGGCATCGAAGGACACCTGCGGGTGACCATCGGGACGCCGGAAGAGAACGACGCCTTTCTCGAGGCCAGCAAGGAGGTGCCGCGATGAGTCGCGTCGGCAAGGTGGATCGCACCACCAGGGAATCGTCCATTTCGGTCCAGCTCGACCTGGACGGCACGGGGCAGGTGGAGATCGACACCGGTGTCCCGTTCTACGACCACATGCTCACCGCGTTCGGCGTGCACGGCTCGCTCGACCTCAAGGTGCAGGCGACCGGTGACGTGCACATCGACGCGCACCACACCGTCGAAGACACCGCGATCGTGCTGGGCCAGGCGCTGCGGCAGGCGCTCGGCGACAAGAGCGGCATCCGCCGGTTCGGCGACGCGTGGATCCCGATGGACGAAACCCTCGCGCACGCCGCGATCGACGTCTCCGGGCGCCCGTACTGCGTGCACCTGGGCGAGCCGGAACAGTTCAACAGCTTCACCATCGGCGGGAACTACCCGTTCGTCCTGACGCGGCACGTGTTCGACTCGCTGTCGTTCCACGCCCAGATCGCGCTGCACGTGCGGGTGCTGCACGGCCGGGACCCGCACCACATCGCGGAAGCGGAGTACAAGGCCGTCGCGCGCGCTTTGCGTGCCGCCACCGAGCCGGACCCGCGGGCGGGCGGCATCCCGTCCACGAAGGGTGTCCTCTGACCCCGCGTTTAGTCCTCTGGATGCGGTACTTGCACGCGCAAGGACCGCATCCAGAGGACGAATTGCGTGGGGTCGCACCCGGCGAGGTCGGGTGGCCGCGAGTGTGGCAGCCTGGCGGGCATGAGTAACACGACCATCGCCGTGCTGTTGTTCGCGCTCGGCGGCTTCCTGATCGGCGGCGTCTACGCGACCTGGAAGAGCGTCAAGTTCATGGCCGTCGTCCTGGGGATCGGCGCGGTGCTTGCGGTCGGCGGCGCCATCGCCTGGCTGTCCTGACCACCGCGTAAATCGGCTGCGTGCCGTGACGGCGGCGGGCATGCTGTCCGTCATGTCCGGAAACCCGCGCACGGTCGCCGAAGTCGTCCGGCTCCAGCGATCGGGGAGCCGCGTCAAGTTCCTCTTCTTCTGGGGTCATCAGCCTCGGCGTGACGGCACGATCGGGCCGGAATGCTTCAGTCAGTGGTGGCCTGCCCGGTTCACCGCGGACGGCGAGACGTTTCCGACGGCCGAGCACTACATGATGTGGCGCAAGGCGTTCCTGTTCGACGACGCCGAGAGCGCCGCGCGAATCCTCAAAGCCCGGCATCCGCGTGAAGCCAAGGCGTTGGGGCGCGAAGTACGGGGATTCGAGCAGGGCCGCTGGGAGGACGAGCGCTACGGCATCGTCCTCGCCGGAACGGTCGCCAAGTTCGGGCAGCACCCGGCCCTGCGCGACTTCCTGCTCGGCACCAAGAACCGGGTGCTGGTCGAGGCCAGTCCGCTGGACGCCGTCTGGGGCATCGGGCTCGCGGCCGACCATCCGCACGTCGACAACGCCGAACGCTGGCGTGGCCTGAACCTGCTCGGTTTCGCGTTGGGAGAGGCACGCAGTACGTGAAGGCCTCCTTCACTGCGTCTAGCGCAGTGAAGGAGGCCTTCACGTACTTACTTACTTCGAGGCGTCGACCAGCTCACGCTCGTCAGGAGCGTCCAGCTGCTTCGCGAGCTTCTCGCCTTCGACGTCGACGTCCGGCAGCACGCGATCCAGCCACTTCGGCAGCCACCAGGCGCCACGTCCGAGCAGCGACATCAGCGCCGGCACGATGGTCATCCGGATCACGAACGCGTCCACCAGCACCCCGAAGGCCAGCGCGAACCCGATCGACTGGATCAGCGAGGACTCCGCGAGGACGAACCCGGCGAACACGCTGATCATGATCAGCGCGGCGGCGACCACGACCCGGGAGCCGTGCCGGAAGCCGGTGACCATCGCCTGCTGCGGGTCGGCCCCGTGGACGTATTCCTCCCGCATCCGGGTCACCAGGAACACCTGGTAATCCATCGCGAGTCCGAACAGCACGCCGATCAGCAGGATCGGCAGCATGCTCATGATCGGCCCGGTCGTCTTCACCCCGAGCAGGTCGGTGAGCCAGCCCCACTGGAACACCGCCACCACGGCGCCGAACGTCGCGACCACGGAGCCGAGGAAGCCCAGCGTCGCCTTCAGCGGAACCACGATCGAGCGGAACACCAGCATCAGCAACAGGAACGCGAGCCCGACGATCAGCGCGAGGTAGGGCAGCATCGCGTCGGCGAGTTTCTCCGAGACGTCGATGTTGGCCGCGGTCTGGCCGGTCACCGCCAGCGACGCGCCGGTGGCCGTGCCCAGCCCCGTGTTCAAGCCGCGGATGTCGCTGACGAGGTCTTCGGTCGCGGTGCTGCTCGGGCCGCTCTTCGGGATGACGGTCAGCAACGCCAGGTCGCCGTCCCGGTTGGTCTTCGGCGGCGTGACGATCGGCCGCTCGGGGAGTCCGCCGATGCCCGCGGCGGCCTGCTGAAGCGCGGCCTGCCGGTCGGTGCTGCCGCCGAGGTCGACGACGATCACCAGCGGGCCGTTCGCCCCTTCGCCGAAGCTGCGCGCGACGGTGTCGTAAGCCTTGCGCTGGGTGGAGTCCGGCGCGGCGGTGCTGTCGTTCGGCAGGCCGAGCTGCATGCTCGCGGCCGGGACGGCGACGATCGCGAGCCCGGCGATCGCGGCGATCAGCACCGGGACCCGGTGCCGGGCCACGAAACGCGCCCAGCGCTCGCCGTGGGTCGTCTCGCTTTCCTTGCGGCGCAAGCGGATCTTGCCGCCCGCCAGTTTGCCGCCCGCGAACCCGAGGATGGCGGGCAGCAGGGTGAGCGCGATGACGACCGCGATGGCGACGGTGATCGCCGCGGCGACCCCCATCTCGCCGAGGAACGGGATGCCGACGACGGTCAGGCCCGCCAGCGCGATGATCACGGTCAGCCCGGCGAACACCACGGCGGAGCCCGCCGTGCCGGTGGCTCGTCCGGCGGCCTCCTCGGGATCCCGCCCGAGCGTCAGTTCGTGCCGATAGCGGGAAACGATGAAGAGCGCGTAGTCGATACCGACGGCGAGGCCGATCATCAGCGCGAGCACCGGCGTGTTCGTGTTCAGTTCCAGGAAGCCGGACGCCGTCGTGATGCCCGCCATGCCGATGCCGACGCCGATGAGCGCGGTCAGCAGCGGGATCCCGGCCGCGAGCAGCGAGCCGAAGGTGATGATCAGGACGACGGCGGCGACGGCGACACCGAGGCCTTCGGTGGCGTTCGTCGCGGGCATGGCCTGGACGGCGTCACCGCCGAAGTCCACGGTATACCCGGCGGCCTTGGCGGAGTTCGCGGCGGCCATCAGGCCATCGCGGTCGGTGTCGGTGAGCTCGAAGCCCGGGACGCGGTAGCTGACCTGCGCGAGCGCGACGTGCTTGTCGGGCGAGATCGCCTGCACCTGCAGCGGGTCGACCACTCCGGCGACCTTCGGCGCGTCCTTGAGGCCGGTGACGAGGCCCGCGATCGCCGCCTGTCCGGCGGCGTCGGTGATGTCGCCGGGCGTCGAGATGACGACGCGCGCTGTCGCGCCACCGGCGGCGGCCTCCGGGAACCGGTCCGCGAGCTGGTCGATCGCCTTCTGCGACTCGGTGCCGGGGATGGTCACCGAGTTCGAAAGCTGGCCGGACAGGGTCAGCGCCCCCGCGCCGAGGGCCACCAGGACAGCGGCCCACACCGCCGTCACCAGTGCCCGGCGCCGGAACGAGAACCGGCCCAGGCGGTACAGGAAGCTGGCCACAAACATCTCCCGTTCACTCGATCAGGTTCATTCCAAGCTAGCCGATCGGCTAGGGAGCTACAAGCCGATCGGCAAGTGTGTGACTAGCCGCACGGCTAGTACTCGTTTGGCCTGGCGGCCACGCTTGACGTAATCTCCGACGGCTGAACGAGGAGGGATCATGGACGTCGTCCACGCGGAGGACACCCGCACGCGACTACTGAACACGGCGTTGCGGTTGTTTACCGAACACGGCGTGGAAGGCACCTCGCTGCAGATGATCGCGGACGCCCTCGGCGTCACCAAAGCGGCCGTGTACTACCACTTCAAGACGAAGGCGGAGATCACCGAATCCGTCGCCGAGCCCGTGTTGCGCGAGCTGGAGGGCATCGTCGACGACGCCCGCGCCCAGCGCACGCGCGGCGCGCAGATCGACCACCTGCTCGACGGTTTCGTCGACCTCGTGGTGCAACACCGCTCGCTGGTCGCCCTGTTCTCCAGCGACCCCGGAATCGCCCGCGCGATCGAGAAATCCGTGCACAGCTCGGACAGCTTCAAGAACCGGCTGCTGGAGATCCTGGTCGGCCCGGATCCGGATCTCACCGCGATCGTGACGGCCCAGGTGCTGCTGGCGGGGATCGCCGTCGCCGGCGGTTCGATCGAGGTCGCGTCGCTCGACGACGAGACGCTGCGCGAAACGCTCCTCAGTGTCGCCCGAAAGCTCTACAACCGCCCGCGCCGCCGCACCACGTGACCGATGTGTTCAAGACAGGCGCCGCGATCCACGCGACCCTGTCTTCATGAGCATCGATCTGAAGTCGGCGGCCACCTTCATGGCCACCCAGGCCCGTCTGCTCGACAGGCGGCGTTTCGAGGTCCTCTTCCAGGACGGTGACCCGGCGGCGGCGCTCGCCGCGCTGGAGGGGTACCGCAATCCCGACGGCGGCTACGGCCACGGGCTCGAACCAGACTGCCGCTCGGCGACCAGCCAGCCCGGCGGCGCGCTGCACGCCTTCGAGGTCTTCGCCGACATCGGCCCGGAGACCAGCCCGCGCGCGGCCGCACTCTGCGACTGGCTCGCCTCGATCTCCCTGCCCGACGGCGGGATCCCGTTCGCGGTGCCGATGCCGGATCCCTTCGGCAGCGCGCCGTTCTGGGCGAGTGCGGACCCGTCGGTCTCCTCGCTGCAGATCACCGCGATCGTCGTGGTCACCGCGCAGCGCGTCGCGGCGCACGATCCCGCCGTGGCCGCGCATCCCTGGCTGGCGAAGGCCACGCGGTACTGCCTCGACGAGATCGAGAAGCTCGACGAGGCACCGCACGCGCTTGTGCTCGCCTTCGCGATGAAGCTGGTGGACGCACTGGGCGACGCGCGCCTGGTCGAGAAGCTCGCCCGGTTCGTCCCGGACGACGGCGTGGTCGCCGTCGGCGGCGGGATCGAGGGCGAGGCCATGCGCCCGCTCGACTTCGCCCCGCGGCCGGACGGCCCGGCACGGAAGCTTTTCCGGCCGGAGGTCGTCGAAGCGGATCTGCGCCGTGTCGCGGGCGGGCAGCACGAAGACGGTGGCTGGCGGGTCGACTACACCAGCTATTCGCCCGCGGCAGCGCTGGAGTGGAACGGGCTGTTCACCGTGGGCACGCTGGGGCTCCTGCGGAACAACGGCAGCGTTTAGGAAAGCTTGCGCAGGAATTCCGGCGGAACCGCGGCGGCGAGCCAGACACCGTTGGCGCTCACCTGGAATTCGTGCCCGGCGGCGGTCATGCCCCGCGCGTCGACAAGGAGCACGACAGGTACGCCGCGCCGTCCCCCGACCGTGCGCGCGGTCTCGATGTTCGCGGAAAGCTGCACGGCGTGCCGGTTCATCGGCCGGAGGCCCTCGTGCAGGATCGCGTCCAGGAACCGGGACACGGTGCCGTGGTAGAGCACGCCGGGCGGGGTGGCGGCGGGCAGCGCGAGGTCGACGTCGACGCTGTGGCCCTGGCTGGCGCGGATCCGCTGCCCGCCTTCGTCGAAGGCGAAACGCCGTTTGTCGTTGCCCTCGACCACTTCGCCGAGCTCGGCGCGAGTGAGACTCAAGCCGTTGCGCCGCAAAGCGGCCAAGAGCGTGTCGACTTCGACCCAGCCGTCGGAGGTCAAGGTGATGCCGATGTCACCGGGCGCGTGGCGCAGGTGCCGGGAGAGCCGTTTCGAGGCTCGGATGAGGTTCTTCTTGTCCATTTCGCGTACCAGTGACGTACATCCGGTACCCGGGTGGCAACGGAATTCAGATGCCGCCCTCGGAAGCCGGGCGCAGTTTCCCCGCGCCGGGGCCGAAGCGGGACATCTGGTCGTCGGCGTTGTAGAGCCCGCAGCTGCGCAGGGACAGGCAACCGCAGCCGACGCAGCCGGTCAGCCTGTCCCGCAGGCGCTGCAGCGCGTCGATCCGCGCGTCGAGTTCGTCCTGCCAGCCCCGCGAAAGGCGGGCCCAGTCGGCCTTGGTGGGGGCGTGGTCCCTCGGCAGGCTCTCCAGCGCCGAGCTGATGTCGTCCAGGGTGAGGCCGACTCGCTGCGCGGCGCGGATGAAGGCGATCCGGCGCAGCACCGAACGCGGATACCGTCGCTGGTTGCCCGCCGAACGCTCCGAGCTGATCAGCCCTTTGTCCTCGTAGAAACGCAAAGCCGTGTGGGGCACGCCGCTGCGGTCGGCGACCTGTCCGATGCTCAGGTGTTCAGCCAGTCTCGTCACGTCGCCAGGCTAGCCTTGACTTCGACCTAAGTCGAGGTTGCACGCTCGTTTCATGACCACCGACACCAAGACCGGCTACGAGGATCTGCCGCGGCTGATCTCGCTGATGACCGGGGACGAGAAACATCAAGCCGCCGCGGAGTCCACTGTGGACGTGCTGTGGGTGCTCTACGACCGCGTGCTCGACATCACTCCGGAGACCTTCCGCGATCCCGGTCGCGACCGCTTCCTGCTGTCGAAGGGCCACGGCCCGATGGCCTACTACGCTGTGCTGGCGAAGAAGGGCTTCATCCGCGAGGACGAACTAGCGGACTGGACCTCGGCCGAATCGCGCCTGGGGCACCACCCCGACAGGGTCCGCCTGCCCGGCGCCGAGATCGCCAGCGGCTCGCTCGGGCACGGGCTCCCGCTGGCCATCGGCACCGTGTTCGGGCTGCGCGCCAAGGGATTCCGTGACGCCAAGGTCGTCACCCTGCTCGGCGACGCCGAACTCGACGAAGGTTCCAATCAAGAGGCCATCGCGGTCGCGGGCCGCATCGGCATGCCGCAACTGACCGCGGTCGTCATCGACAACTCCTCGGCCACCCACGGCTGGCCGGGCGGGATCGCGCGCCGGTTCGAGATCGAGGGCTGGACGACCCGCACCGTCGACGGCCGCGACCACGGCGCGCTCCACGAAGCCTTCACCACACCTCATCCGGACCGGCCGCTCGCCGTGATCGCGACCGTCGAGCGAAAGGCCTGAAACCGTGAACATGCGCGAAACGTTCCTCGACACCGTCACCGAGGTCCTCGACACCGACCCGAACGTCGCCGTCGTGCTCGCCGACATCTCCGCGGCACAACTCGCCTTCGCCGCCCGGAAACATCCGGACCGGGTGCTCAACGTCGGCATCCGCGAGCAGCTGATGATGAGCACCGCGGGCGGGCTGGCGCTGGCCGGGATGCGCCCGATCGTCCACACCTTCTCGTCGTTCCTCGTGGAGCGGGCGTTCGAGCAGGTCAAACTCGACCTCGGGCACCAGAACGTCGGGGCCGTGCTGGTGTCTTCGGGCGCGTCCTACGACATGCCCACCGCCGGGCGGACACACCAGGCGCCCGGGGACGTCGCCCTCATCGACACGTTGCCGGGCTGGACCGTGCACGTGCCGGGGCACCCGGAAGAGGCACGGCGGCTGCTGCTCGAGTCCATCCCGGGTGACGGGCGGGTCTATCTCCGGCTTTCCTCGCAGGAGAACGCGAAACCGCTTCTGGGCGCTGGTCTGCGGACGGTGCGCGAAGGCGGCCGAGGTGTCGTGGTGGCGGTCGGGCCGATGCTCGACCGGGTCATGGAGGCGACCGCCGATCTCGACGTGACCGTGCTCTACACCTCGACGATCCGGCCGTTCGACGCCGCCGGGCTGCGCTCGGCCGTCGAGGCCGCGGGCAGCACCGACGTCGTGCTGGTCGAGCCCTACCTCGCGGGAACGTCCGCGCACGCGGTGGGGAGCGCGCTGTCCGAGACACCGCACCGGCTGCTTTCGCTCGGCGTCCGGCGCGACGCCGAGGTTCGGATCTACGGCGAGATGGCCGACCACGACCTCGCCCACGGCCTCGACGCCGGTTCGATCGCCTTGTCGGTCAAGGAATTCCTCCGCTAGCGTGTCCGGCTTTCGGACACACGGAGCTCAGCGGAAGGCGGCGAGCCCGGTGACCGACTGGCCGAGCGAGAGCGCGTGCATCTCTTCGGTGCCTTCGTAGGTCAGCACGGTTTCGAGGTTCGACATGTGCCGCATCACCGGGTACTCCAGCGAGATCCCGTTGGCGCCGAGCATGGCGCGGGCGGTCCTGGCGACCTCCAGCGCGGAGCGGACGTTGGCGAGCTTGCCGAAGCTGACGTGGTTGTGGTGCAGCGTCCCGGCGTCCTTGAGCCGTCCGATCCGCAGCGCGACCAGCCCGGCGCGGTTGACCTCGACGACGAGGTCGGCGAGCTTGCGCTGGGTGAGCTGGAACCCGGCCAGCGGTTTGCCGAACTGTTCCCGGCTCAGCGTGTACTCCAGCGCGGTTTCGTAGCAGGAGCGAGCGGCGCCGACGACGCCGAACAGGATCCCGTAGCGCGCCTCGTTCAGACAGGACAGCGGCCCGCGCAGCCCCCGGACCTCGGGGAACGCCGCCGACTCCGGCAACCGGACGCCGTCGAGCACGAGCTCAGCGGTCAGCGAGGCCCGCAGCGAAAGCTTGTGCTTGACCTCGTTCGCGGTGAAGCCCGGCGTGTCCGTGGGGACGACGAAGCCGCGCACGCCGTCGTCGGTCTGCGCCCAGACGACCGCCACGTCGGCCACGGTCCCGTTGGTGATCCACATCTTCGTGCCGCTCAGCACCCAGTCCGAGCCGTCGCGCACCGCACGGGTCCGCATGGCGCCGGGATCGCTGCCGGCGTCCGGTTCGGTCAGGCCGAAGCAGCCGAGCGCCTCACCGGTGGCCATCCGCGGGAGCCACTCCCGCTTCTGCTCCTCGGTGCCCCATTTGTGGATCGCGTACATCGCCAGCGAACCCTGCACCGAGACGAAGCTGCGCAGCCCGGAGTCGACGGCCTCCAGTTCGCGGCAGGCGATGCCGTAGGCGACGGCGCTGGTCCCGGCGCAGCCGTAACCCTCCAGGTGCATGCCGAGCAGCCCGAGCCGCCCGAATCCCTTGGCGAGTTCGGCGGCGGGCAGAGCACCCGTTTCGTACCACTCGGCGATGTTCGGCAAGAGCTGGTCGCGGGCGTAGGAGCGCACGGCGTCACGGATGGCCCGGTCCTCGGCGGAGAGTTCGGCGTCGAGATCGAGGAAGTCGCGCGGATCCGGGCTGCTGCTCATGCGGTCACTCCTGGTCGGCTCGGTGAGGCGTGGCTCCATGAAGAAAACCACACACCGGACCGGAGTCGAGTGTCAGCGATCGCGCCATCCGGTGGTCTTCGTCACCTGAACCGATGCCGAGACCGCCACCGCAGGGGCGGAGCGCTGCTTCTGCTTGGGGATCAACAGCTCCGCGAAGGTAGGGAAAGGCACGCTGTCGATGTCCTCGCGCCAGGCGTGGAGCAGGCAAGTCAGCTCGTCGGCGTCCCGCATCGTTCCTCCAGAAGTGCAGGCGGTCCTGCGCCGGCCTTTCACTCGGAGGACTTATTACCCAGTCGAGTGAAGGTCGAAACAGGGAATCCGCAGAAAATCCGGTCCGCTAACCTGGGCGCGTGGCTACTCCTCGCGTGGTGATCCTGGACTACGGGTCCGGCAACCTCCGGTCCGCCGAACGCGCATTCGAGCGCGCGGGCGGAGACGTCGAGGTCACCGCCGATCCCCATGCCGCGCTCGAGGCGGACGGCCTGGTCGTCCCCGGTGTCGGTGCCTTCTCCGCCTGCATGGAGGGGCTGCGGTCGGTGTCGGGGGAGAAGATCATCGGCAAGCGCCTCGCCGGCGGCCGTCCCGTGCTGGGCATCTGCGTCGGCATGCAGATCCTGTTCGAACGCGGCGTCGAGCACGGCGTGGAGGCCGAGGGCGCCGGCGAGTGGCCCGGCACGGTCGACAGGCTGGAGGCCGACGTCCTCCCCCACATGGGTTGGAACACCGTCCGTGCCCCCGAGGACTCGCAGTTGTTCGCCGGGCTCGACGCGGACACGCGGTTCTACTTCGTGCACTCCTACGCCGCGCGGACCTGGGAACTGGACTCCGGCCTCGCCGGGCAGCAGCCCAAGGTGACCTGGGCGAACCACGGCCAGGACTTCGTCGCCGCCGTCGAGAACGGGCCCCTGTGGGCGACGCAGTTCCACCCGGAGAAGTCCGGGGACGCCGGGGCACACCTGCTGCGCAACTGGCTCGAGACCCTCGCTTAGAGTGGGCGCGTGACTTTCACGCTCCTTCCCGCCGTTGATGTGGCCGATGGCCAGGCCGTGCGACTCGTCCAGGGCGAGGCCGGCACCGAAACCTCCTATGGCAGCCCGCTGGAGGCGGCGCTCGCCTGGCAGCGTGACGGGGCGGAGTGGATCCATCTGGTGGACCTCGACGCCGCTTTCGGCAAGGGCTCCAACCGCGAGCTGCTCGCCGAGGTCGTCGCGAAGCTCGACGTCCAGGTGGAGCTTTCCGGCGGCATCCGCGACGACGCCTCGCTGGAGGCCGCGCTGGCCACCGGCGCCCGCCGGGTCAACCTCGGCACCGCCGCGCTGGAGGACCCGGAGTGGACCGCGAAGGTCGTCTCCTCCTACGGCGACCGTGTCGCCATCGGGCTGGACGTGCGGATCACCGAGGCCGGGCACCGGCTCTCCGCCCGCGGCTGGACGCAGGACGGCGGTGACCTCTGGGAGGTCCTCGACCGGCTCGACCGCGACGGCGCGCAGCGCTACGTCGTCACCGACGTGAGCAAGGACGGCACCCTCCAGGGCCCGAACATCGACCTGCTCCGCGAGGTCGCCGCCCGCACCGACGCGCCGGTCATCGCCTCCGGCGGCGTGTCCAGTGTGGACGATCTCCGCGCGCTGGCCGCGCTGGCCCGCGACGGTGTCGAAGGCTCCATCGTCGGCAAGGCGCTCTACGCCGGTGCGTTCACCCTCCCCGAGGCGCTCGCCGCCGTCGCGGAGTTCTGAGCTTTACCTCCCAGGTAATCGACGCCACGTCCGCGTTCGGTCAGGATTCCTTCCAGAAGAACAAAACCTGGGAGGACATCATGACCGCGTACGGCATCGCCCACCTTCGCCCCACCGGTGCGCCGACCGAGGAGGTCTTCGAGTACCTGGAGCGGATCCAGGCCACACTCGACCCCTTCGGCGGCGAGTTCCTCGTGCACGGGGCCGAGGTCGAAGCCCTCGAAGGGGAGTGGCCGGGAGCGCTGGTGATGATCGGGTTCCCGAGCCTGGCCGTGGCTCGCGAGTGGTACGCGTCGCCTGCTTACCAGGAGATCCTGCACTTGCGGGCGGACCACATCCCCGGCGACCTGATCCTGGTGGACGGGTGCGGGCCGGACCACGACTCGGCGGCGATGGCGGCGGGACTGCGGGCGCTCCAGGCCTCGTGAGCGGTCTGATCACATGCGGACGACAACGGGCGCGAGAACTTTGACCAGCTCGGTCGTCTTGGTCGTCAGCAGGCTGTGACTCGACGCGGCGTTGTTGTCTTCCTTGTTGAGCGCGGACCAGTCGAGCCGCCAGCCCGCGGCGGCGGACAGCTGCCGCAGGAAGGCTCTCAGTGTTCGCCCGTTGCCTTCGCGAAACGGGTGCATGGCGTTCAATTCGGAGTAGTACCAAGCGAGGCGCTCGAGGAAGTTCTCGCGGTTCAGGCCGAGCAGCCAGCCATCGGCTTCGAGCTTCCCCAGTGCCGCTGACGTCTGCTCGTCGACGAATCTCCAGGAGCAGAACTGCGACGCCCCCTTGGAGATGTCCACGGTGCGGGTCTTTCCGGCCCAGTCGTAGACATCCTTGAAGAGCTCACGGTGGAAGCTCTGTAGATGTTCGAGGGTGTATTCACCAGGGAGACTTTCACGGGCGAGTCCGACGTCTCGAATACTGACGATGCGCGCTTCGGCCTGTTTGAAGACCTCTGCTTCTTCGATGTCGAGCTTGTTGCGAGGCACTTCCCTCCGGGAAGGCTGTACGGATCGCTCACTTCCGGCGGGCTCGCTCTATTTCTTCGGCGACCAGGTCGTCGGCAGTGCGCGTTTTCGTTGCGACGTCACGGATTGTCCGCTGCCAGTCGTCGTCGAGATCGATGCCTTCCATGGCCGCACTGGCCGCCGCTTGGGCGACGGCGACATCGACATCGGCGATCTGCCTGGCGTAGAAGTGGCGCATCTGATCGTGCGAGATGGCCTGGGACGATTTCTCGTTTTCGGCGACTATTCCCCTGGCGATCCGCCACGGGGACTCCATGTGGGTCATCCGCGACAAGGTCTCGGCCGAGTAGTGCGCGTACTTTTCCATTACCCAGGTCAACGTCGCGTTCTCGGGTTCCGTCAGCGCGCTGGCGTGACCGCTCGGCCAGTTCGTCACTTGGTACTGCTTTCGGTGCCCGGCGAAGATCGACGGCGTGACGGGCCCTTGAGGCCATGCTTCGATCTTCTCGTCGAACATCGGTTCGTGCTGGAACACCAGATGCCATGCTTGTGAGTAGTAGAGCAGTTTCTGCAACTTCATCGTCGTGATCGGGCCGGTGTGAGTCAGCACGGCGGCAGCCACGTCACGCACGCTGGCCACGGCCACCACCTCCTCTGATTCGCTTCATCTTACCGTGCCGCGATCTCGAATCGGGCATCTGAGAGTCGCTGACGGTGAACTGCCGGACCACCATAATCGAACATGTGTTCGAGAATGTCAAGTGCGATGAGCCGTTCCCGGGATCATTCCGCCAGCTTGATCGCGATTCCCACGGTCCGGTCCTTCGGGCCCCGAAGCTTGCTGAAGAACATCGTCACGTGCCCGGTGATCCCGTACTTGCGCGCGATCACCTTGCGCACGCGTTCGGTCCCGTCGAGGTCCAGCAGCCGTGCCTCACCGGTGACGACGTCGCCGTGCGTCTTGGTGCCGCGGAGGTCGCAGGCCTGCAGCTCGACCCGGCCGCTGTTGCGGATGCGCTTGACCTTGCCGGCCTTCCGCTCGGACCAGAGCACCAGCTCGCCACCGTCGCCGGCCGCCCAGACCGGGGTCGGCACCGGGGTGCCGTTCTTGCGGAAGGTGGTCAGCATGACGTACTTCTCGGCGGCGATCCGCTCGAACTCCGATCCCATGCGGGGAGTCTAGGCTGTTCAGAGGCTAGGGCGTTCGGCGCCGCAACGTCGCCGCGCCGAGGCCCAGCGCGGCCAGCGCGCACGCCCCGACGACGAGCAGGTTCCGGATCAGCGTCGCGTCCACGATGCCCGAAGCGGTGACGCGGATGAGCGCCTCGACGGCGTACGAAAGCGGCATCACGTCGGAAAGCCAGTTGAGCAGCCAGCCCATCTCCCCGCGTGGCACGAACAGCCCGCACAGCAGGATCTGCGGCAGGACGAACAGTGGCATGAACTGCACCGCCTGGAACTCCGTCCGCGCGAACGCGCTCACGAACAGGCCCAGCGCCATCCCGAGCAGGGCGTCGAGGACGGCGATGAGCAGCAGCATCCCGATCGAGCCCGCGATGTCGAGGCCCAGCCAGGCGAGTGAGATCCCGGTCGCGACGCCGACCTGCACCATCGCGATCGAGCCGAACGCGATCGCGTAGCCGAAGAGGAGGTCGAGCCTGCCGATCGGCAGCGTCATCAGGCGTTCCAAGGTCGCCGTGGTGCGTTCGCGCAGCGTGGTGATCGAGGTGATCAGGAACATGATGAGGAACGGGAAGACGCCCAGCAGAGCCGGGGCGACGCGACTGAACACCGCTTCGGAGTTGAAGACGAAACGCAGCAGCACCATCAGCAGCGACGGGACGACGATCAGCATCGCGACGGTGCGCGGATCGTGCCGGAGCTGCAGGAGGATGCGGCGGGCCGTGGCCAGGGTCAGGGCGGGGTTCATGACGGGGCCGCCTCGGTTTCGCGGACCAGCCGCAGGAACGCCTGCTCCAGATCGGTCGTCCCGGTGCGTTCCCGCAGCCCGGCAGGGGTGTCTTCGGCGAGGATCCGGCCTTCGCGCATGAGCAGCAGGCGATCGCATCGCGCGGCTTCGTCCATGACGTGGCTGGACACGAGCAGCGTCGCCCCGCCGTCGGCGAGAGCGCGGAACAGCGACCAGAGTTCGTCGCGGAGCACGGGATCCAGGCCGACGGTCGGCTCGTCGAGGACGAGCAGTTCGGGTTTCCCGAGCAGTGCGACGGCGAGGTTGGCACGGCTGTGCTGCCCGCCCGAAAGCGAGCCGACCAGCCTGCCCGCGTGGTCGGCGAGCCCGACCTCGTCGATCACCCTGTCCACATCGGACACCGGCGCGCGGAGGACGGAGGCGAAGTAGCGCAAGGCTTCCGTGATGGTGAGGTCGGCGTAGACGGCCGGGTTCTGGGTGGCGTAGCCGATTAGCCGCCGTAGCGGCGGGCTGCCCGCGGGATGGCCGAGCACGGTGACCTCGCCCGCCGCGACGATCTGCACGCCGACGATCGCCCGCATCAGCGTCGTCTTGCCGCAACCGCTCGGCCCGAGCAGGCCGGTGATCCGGCCTCGCGGCGTCTCGAAACCGATGGTCCTGACAGCCTCGCGGCCGCCGCGGACGACTCGCAGGCCGGTCACGGAGATCGCCGAATTAGCCATACGTTTAATTCTGCGCCCGTTGAGAAGCGCGAGTCAAGAGGCCGTGGTTCAGGAGACCCTGACGGCGATACCCGGATAGTCGACGACCAGCAGGTTCTCGTCGTAGCGCAGCACGCAGGAGAAGGCGAAAACCGGTGCCGTGTAGGCGAAATCGAGGTCGCCGATCCGCTGGTAGCGCTGCTCCAGCCGCTCCACGGCGAGGTCGCCCGCCCGGACATACGCGGCGGGCGCCTCGGCGGCGGCTCCCGAAGCGAGGTCCAGCCGGTGCACCGGCAGCGTGTTCGTCATCGACGACGACTCGAGGTCCACGTCGAAACAGCCGTCGAGGCGCGGATCCGGGACCCCGTCCACGCACCATCGCCCGTCGCCGCCGGATTCGAGCACGGTGCGCCGGGTGCCCGACGCCGACCGGCCGGAGATCTCCGCCCGCCTCGTCCGCCAGGCGGCGTCGACGGCGATCGAGTACTCCACGAACCAGGACTTCCCGTCCTCGACCGCCGTCGTGGCGCCGCTGATCCGCAGGCCGCCTTCGTATCCCTGGAAGAACGCGACTTCGAGACCGGTCCTCGACTCCTGATGCCGCCAGCTCGCCGCCGCCGGAAGGTTCACGGCACCAGGACGAGCTTGCCCCGGACGTGGCCCGTTTCGCTCTCGTCCTGGGCGGCGGCCGCTTCGGCGAGTGGGTAGACCCGGGCGATCGGCAGCTCGAGCTTGCCTTCGGCGGCGAGTTCGGCGCCTTCGGCCAGCGAGCCGGGGACCTGGTCGGCGGGGGATCCCGAGGTGAAGCGGGCGCCGTGGTCGGCCGCGTCCGGCGCGGCGATGGTGACGACGCGCTTCGGGCCGCCGGTCAGCTCGACGAGGGTGGCCAGGGAGCCACGCCCAGAGGTGTCGAAGGACGCGTCGACGCCCTGCGGCGCGGCGACGCGTACGCGCTCGGCGAGTCCTTCGCCGTACTGCACCGGGACGGCGCCCAGGGAGCGAAGGTAGTCATGGTTCGCTTCGCTCGCGGTGCCCACGACGGTGAGCCCGCGCGCGACGGCGAGCTGGACGGCGATCGTGCCGACACCACCCGCCGCGCCATCGATGAGCAGCGTCTCGCCCTTCTGGAGGTCCAGCAGGTCGAGGGCGCGGTAGGCGGTGTTGACGACCACGGGCAGCGCCGCGGCCAGCTCCCAGGACAGCGGCTCGGGCTTGCGGATCAAGCTCGCCGCCTCCGCGAGGACGTACTCCGCGTATCCGCCGATACCGGTCCCCAGGACTTCGTCCCCGGTCGCGAAGGCGGTGACGCCCTCGCCGACCGCGTCGATCACGCCCGCGACGTCTCCACCGGGGACGGCGGGGAACTCCGTCGGGAACACCGCGGCCATCAGCCCGGACCGGATCTTCCAGTCGATCGGGTTCACGCTCGCGGCCCGGACGGCGACCCTGACCTGGCCGGGGCCGGGCTCGGGAAGCTCCCGGTCGAGGACACGCAGGACCCCTGAGTCGCCGAATTCGGTGAACGCGATCGAGCGGTAGGTGTCCGTCATACCGGCGACAACCCTCACCCGGCCGTCGCTATTCCGGCGGTTTCCCGAACCAGGTGTAGTCCCCGGGAATGATCTGCAGGCTGTCGGCGATGTCGAGCAGCGCGGCCTGATCCCGTTTGCCCGACACGGTGAGCCATCGCCCGCCGTCGACCTGGACGGCCACCACGCCGTACTGGTGCCCGAGCGCCCCTTCCCGCTCGGGGAGGTAGCTGCCGTCGCGACCCTTCACCTTGACGGGAACAGGTTCCGCGCCGTCCGGCACCGGCCGGTCGCCGCTGAGCGACGCCGTCACGACCGCGGCCGAGGCGGGCTGCCCGGCCTGCGTGGCTTCCAGTTCGGTCGCGCCCCCGCTGACCTTCATGAACGTCCGCACCCCCGACAGTTCCAGGCCTGCGGGCAGCCGTCCGAACCGCAGTTCCCCCGAGACCCGGGCGCGGTTGTCCGGCACCATCTCTTCGGCGATCCGCTCGCCGACCGCGCGCGGATCCTTGATGTTGAGCAGCCTCATGGTCAGCAGGTAGACGTCGTCGGGCGACCAGGTCAGCATCGTTCCCTGGCCGTAGACCTCGACGGCCATGCCGACCTTGCCGCGCACGATGATCTGGTTCGGCGCGGGCGCGATCGTCCACGGCCCGGACCGTTCGTCGCTCAACGGCGTGCTGGTCAGCTGGATCTGGCCGAACTCGCCGCCGCCCCACTCCCGCATCTGCGGTGCGGGATAGGGCTTCGCGCTCCGGCTCGTTTCCCGGAAGCCGTCGGGCAGCCAGCCGGGCTTGTACGGCAGCACCGCCCAATCGGCGTTGCGCTGCGCGGCCGGGGGGACCGCGGTGAAGGCCCGCAGGCCCAGCGGGACACCGAGCGCGATGATCGCGACCGCTGCCGCGACCAGTGCCAGTGCCATCGTCGGGCGGCTTCGCGACCGCTGGGCCAGCGCGTCGCGGATCTCCGCCCCGTCGGGCGCTCTCGTCGCGAGGTGGTCGAGGCTCTCCCGGATCAGGTCCTCGGTGTTCTCTTCACTCAGTCGGGTCATTTGCGGGCTCCCGTGGGCTGAACAGACGAGGACGGATCGGTTTCCCGCAGGGTCGCGAGCGCGCGCGAGATCTGGCTGCGCACGGTCGACGTCGTGCAGCGGAGTACCGCGCCGATCTCCTCGTCGGAGTAGTTCTCGTAGTAGCGGAGCACGATCGCGGCGCGTTGTTTGCGCGGGAGCTTCGCGAGCCGGTCCAGCATCGCGTCGCGTTCGTCGTATTCGACAGCGTGATCGGAGACCGGCGGGCTCACCAGATCGAGTACCTCCGGCGACGACGGCACCACGCGGCGGACCGCCAGGCGCCGTCGCCACGACAGGTACTCGTTGGTCACCATCCGGCGGACGTACGTCGGTGGCGAGTCGATCCTCGTCCAGCGTTGCTGGGCGCGCAGCAGTACCTCCTGCACGATGTCCTGCGCCAGGTACGGATCGTCGGTCAGGACGGTCGCGTAGCGCAGGAGCCCGTCCAGGCGATCCGCGACGAACTCGTCGAAGGTCGCAGGCACGTGGTCCCCCTCAGCCGGTGGTCTCGCTCTAGTGACGCACGGGACCACCGGGCTGATGCATCGGGAGCCGAACTTTCTCGGGTGAAGGTGATCACCGGACGGCGGTCTCCAGCCGGACGAAGGCGAACCCGGTCGTCGCGAGCTCCTCACCCGAGGGGCCGGTGGCGGCCGGACGGCGTTCGCCGTCGTGCACCACCAGCAGACCGTGCGGGAACAGTGGGCCCAGCGGCCGGGTGGTGATCGCCGCGCCGTCGGAATGCTCGACCGAGTCGGTCCCGCGGCCGGCGACGATCCGGAAGTCGCGCCGCGCGGTGCCGGCGCTGTCGTAGACCACGAACCGCGAGTCGCCCTGGCTCGACGCGAGCAGCTTGCCGCCGGCCAGCGCCAGCCCCTCGGCGTCCGCGGTCAGCCACTTGCCGCCGAAACCAGGGTCGGGACCGTCGGCGACGCACTCCTCGGCCGCTTCGTCGAAACGCTGCGGCACCCCGAACGAACGCACCTCGTCGATCAGCTCGGGACGGCCGAACCCGCCGCCGTTCACCGGGATCCGCCAGATCCCGACGTCCTCCTGCGCGGTGTAGAGCACGCGGTGCTCGACGTCGAGCACCGAACCTTCCAGCTGCGGGCGCTCGTCCGGTTCGCCGCACGGCGACCACGTCTTCCCGTTCGGCAGCCGGAACTCCGACGGCAGGTCGATCGTGCCGATCGACGCCGTGCCGACGGTGCCGCCCGGTTTGTCGACAAGTCGCAAAAGTGCCACGCGGGTCTCGTGCCGCCGAGTCACCGCGACCCAGCGCGCGCCGGTGCGCGGGTCGCGTCCGGCGGTGAGTCCGTACGCCGTCCGCTGCTCGTCCACTTCGGACTCCGACGCGGAGAAAACCGGTGCGGCGGAAGGATCCGTGACGTCCCGCAGCACCCGTGAGCCCGCGGCGGCACCGGCGGGGTCGATCCGGTAGACGCGCACGCGGTCCCGGCCGCGGTCGCTCACGACAGCGAGGTCGCCGACGACGTCGACGTTGTTGAACCGCCCGCCCGTCGGCACGGCCAGCTGCTGGAGTTGCCGCGCCTTCAGATCGAACGCGGCCAGTCCGCCTTCCTTGAGGGTGCCGAGGACGACGCTGGCCGAAGGGTCCTTCGGGTGCACCCAGATCGCCGGGTCGTCGGCGTCGGCGTTCGCCGGGTCCGCGCCCGCGTCGTCGACGAACGCCCTGGTCTGCGCCACGGGCGACGGGTTCGGGCTCGCTTCGGCGGGCACCCCGGTGAGCAGGGAGGCCGCAACAAGGGGGACGAGGGCGATGCGCATCTTCGGGAAGCTAGCCGCGCGGGGTGTCCGGCCGGTGAACGCCGTCGGTCAGGTAGTACTGCGCGACCGGGGCCAGCATCGCGACGACCTCGTCCTCCGAGGCGGCGACCAGCGGCGGGAGCCCGATGACGTAGCGCAGCAGCGCGAACCCGACCATCTGCGCGGCGATCCCCGCCACCTGGACCTTCGGCACGCCGCGCGCCTCGGCGACCCGCGCCAGCACCGCGCGCTCCAGGAACTGCCGCATCATGGTCGCGACCTGCTCGTTCGTGGTCGCGGACCGGATCATGGCCAGGAACGGCGCGCGGCCCTCCGGGGCCTGCCACAGGCCGAGGAACGCGCGGACGAGGCGCTCGCCGATCTCGTCTTCGGGGCCTTCGAGGATCCGGGGGACGAGCTCACCGGGGTCGACCGGCAGGTTCATCGACGCGGCGAAGAGCCGTTGCTTGGTGCCGAAGAAGTGGTGCAGCAACGCGGCGTTGACCCCGGCGTCGGCCGCGATGCCGCGCACGGTCGCCCCGTCGTAACCCTGTTCGGCGAACCTGCGCCTTGCCGCGTCGAGGATCTCCTCCCGCGTCTCGTTCTGCCCCGGCCGCCGCCCCGCCTGTGCCATTCCGCGAGCTTAGAACGCCCTTGACTACGCTTGTCCCCATGTCAGTCGCAGTCAGGGTCATCCCGTGTCTCGACGTCGACGCGGGCCGTGTGGTGAAGGGCGTCAACTTCGCCGACCTGCGCGACGCTGGCGACCCCGTCGAACTCGCCGCCCGGTACGACGCCGAGGGTGCGGACGAGCTCACTTTCCTCGACGTCACGGCGTCCTCCGGGGACCGCGAGACCACCTTCGACGTCGTCCGCCGGACCGCCGAGCAGGTGTTCATCCCGCTCACCGTCGGTGGCGGCGTGCGCACGAACGACGACGTCAACCGGCTGCTGCGCACCGGCGCGGACAAGGTGAGCATCAACACCGCGGCCATCGCGCGGCCGGAGTTCCTGCGCGAGGCGTCCCGCCGGTTCGGCGCGCAGTGCGTCGTGCTGTCGGTGGACGCACGCCGGGTCCCCGAGGGCACCGAACCGACGCCGTCCGGGTTCGAGGTGACCACGCACGGCGGCCGCCGCGGCACCGGGATCGACGCCGTCGAGTGGGCCGCGCGCGGTGAAGAACTCGGCGTCGGCGAGATCCTGCTCAACTCGATGGACGCCGACGGCACCAAGAACGGCTTCGACCTCGAACTCCTGACCCAGGTGCGCGCGGCCGTCCGTGTCCCGGTGATCGCCAGTGGCGGCGCCGGTGCGCTCGAACACTTCCTGCCCGCCGTCGAGGCCGGCGCGGACGCGGTGCTCGCGGCCAGCGTGTTCCACTTCGGACAGTTGAAGATCGGTGAGGTCAAGAGCGCCCTGCGCGCCGGGGGAGTCGTGGTCCGGTGATCCCGAACAAGTGGAAGGCCTCCACCGAGGTCAAGGTCGTCTGCGCGATGCTGCTCGGCCTCGGCGCCGCGTACGTCGGGATGGCCGCGATCCTCATGTTCGCGCCGTATTCCACCGCGCGGACGTTCCTGCTGCCGGGAACCTCGGTGGTGCTCGGCGGTCTCGTCGTGGCGGGGCTGGTGCTGAGGATGCGTTCGGCGCGGTTCGCCGGTTTCGGCGTCAGCTTCCTGTTCGCGTTGCTGCACGCCCTGTCCATGCTGGCGGCGGAACTCTTCTGGGTGAAGATCGTCTCCGGGATCCTGTTCGCCGGGTACATCTACACGGCGGTCCTGCTCAACTCGATGCCGGTGAAACGGCACCTTCTCGGAGCCACGAATGACGCTTGACCCCGCCCTCTCGGATCGCTTGAAGCGCAACGCCGACGGGCTGATCGCCGCCGTCGTCGTCGAACACTCCACATCGGACGTCCTGATGATGGCGTGGATGAACGACGAGGCGCTGGAACGCACCCTCACCACCCGGCGCGGGACCTACTATTCGCGCAGCCGCGGCGAACTGTGGGCCAAGGGCGAGACCTCCGGCCACGTCCAGCACGTGCGCGAGGTGCGGATCGACTGCGACGGCGATACCGTCCTGCTGCGCGTCGACCAGACAGGCCCGGCCTGTCACACCGGCACGCACACCTGTTTCGACACCGACGAACGGCTGCTGCTGGCCGACGAGAGCGAGAACCCGTGAATGTCGTCGCCAACGTCCTGGTCGGCATCGTCGCGCTGATCCACCTGTACATCGTCGTGCTCGAAATGTTCCTGTGGACGACCCCGCGTGCCCGCGCCGCCTTCGGCACCACCGAGGAGTTCGCGAAGGAGAGCGCGCCGCTCGCGGCGAATCAGGGGCTGTACAACGGTTTCCTCGCCGCCGCGCTGATCTGGGGGTTGATCGCGACCGGCAGTACCGCTTGGCAGTTCAAGATCTTCGGCCTTGCCTGCGTGATCGTCGCCGGGCTCTACGGGACGGCGACGGCGAGCAAGAAGATCTTCTTCGTGCAGGTGGTGCCTGGCACGCTGGCACTGATCGCGGTGCTGGTCGCGGGCTGACCTCAGCGCATGAAACCGGGGAGAAGACCAGCCGGGCGCGACCGTCCGAGACGGCGCCCGCGTATCGCCGGGCGGCCTCTGTCCGCCGCGGACGTCGACGCCGTCAAAAGCCGCGCCGCGCAGTCGGTGCGCGAAGAAGTGGCCACTCCGCCGATCGAGAAACTTTCGCGCCAAAAGGTGCGAGCCGGCTTTGTCGGTGCTCTGGCTGGCCTTGTTCGTCGCCGGTCTGATAAGTGTCGACCTGCTTCGGCAGGATTCCTTGAAGATGACGAGGAACGGGGTTCAGGTAGAGGGCGCACCAAACCGAACCCTCTCGCGGTCACACTCACCTATCCGGCCGGCGCGAAGTCGTACACGATCTCGGTACCCGTGGATTCGAGGGACAGGTACCAGACCGGGACAAGATCTTTCTGTCCTACGCGGTAGGAGACCCCAAAAGATCTTGACGGTCGGGGGTAGTCTCCGCGGCGATTCCGGTGGCGGTTTCCTGACCTTTCTGACTTTCTCCGCGCTCCTCGGTTTTCCGATGTGCCTGTACGCCGCCCGGCTTTGGCGCGAACGGTATCGCTCGGCGTCGAGGACCGGCTTGCGCGAGGCCACGGCGACGGTCCGGACCGGCTTGTTCCCCAAGATCGACGTGTTCTTCGAAAACGAGTACAAATTCCTCGCCACGCGACGGTCGCTGAGGATCGCGCCCCGGGTCAAGAAGGCTCCCGTCTTCGTCGGCGGCGAAGGAACGGACATGATCGTGATCTTCCTGCGCGGCCGGTTCCACAAAGACACGCTCTACACCGTTCCCGCCAAGGAGATCGAGCCGGACACGGACTGAACCGATGGTTTCGCGTGGCTGGAGGGACGACACGCTGGTGGCCGGATCCCGCCGCGTGTCGTCCGTCTGATCACAGGTGTCGTCCCTCCAGACACACGTGTCGCCCCTCTGGTCACGCGAACTGCCCGGCGGTGCTCGTTCACCTGGTGGTGAAGGCCTCGCCGGCAGGCACCGCGAGGGGCCGAAACGCCACTCACGGGCCGACTCAGTCGATGTCCCCGGTCAGGTAGCGCTGCACCGTCGGCGCGATCGCGGTCACCAGCGGGTCGATCTCGCTCGTCGTCATCGGCTCGAACTTCGCGACGTACCGCACCAGCCCCATCCCGACCAGCTGGGAAGCGCAGAGCGAGGTCCGCAGTTCGACGCGGTCCGAGCCGAGTCCGGCGATGATCTTCGTGAAGAAGTTCTGGAAGAAGCTGCGCAGTACCAGCGCGGCCTGTTCGTGCCCGGCGACGCTGCGGACGAGCGCTTGGAACACCTCGCCGCCCGCGCCGTCCCATCGGGTGAGGAACGTCCGCACGATCCGGCGCCCGAACTCCTCGTCCGGGCCGTTCGTCAGTTCCGCGAGCAGTTCGTGCGGGTCGAACGGCAGTTTCAGCACGGCTTGGGCGAACAGCCCTTCCTTGCTGCCGAACCAGTGGTTGACCATCGCCGCGTCGACGCCGGCGCGGGTCGCGATCGCCCGCACCGTCGCACCGTCGAAGCCGTTCTCGCCGAACACCGCGCGGGCCGCTTCGATCAGCGCGGTCCGGGTGTCCTGCCCGCCGGGCCGCCGTCCCCGGCGCCGGACGGTAGTGTCTTCACCAGCCATGGCGTCATCATGAACGGACCCGGCGCGAAATTCAACAATCCTTGAATTCATCCCCCGGTCCTCGCTCGTCCGGCGGTGCAGCACAATGAGGTCCATGGTCAGCGCCGCAAACGCCAGCCCGTCGGGGCTCGGCTCGGTCAGCCCTTCGCGCGACGAGTTCCGCGCGCTCGCCGAGGGCCGACGCGTCATCCCCGTTGTCCGCCGCGTGCTCGCCGACGGTGAGACCCCCATCGGGGTCTACCGCAAGCTCGCCGCCGACCGGCCGGGGACGTTCCTGTTCGAATCGGCGGAGAACGGCGCTTCCTGGAGCCGATGGTCGTTCATCGGCGTCGACAGCCCCGCCGCGTTGACCGTGCGTGACGGCAAGGCCGTGTGGACCGGCACCCCGCCGGTCGGCCTGCCGACCGAGGGCGACCCGCTCACCGTGCTGCGCGAGACCGTCGCCGCGCTCCACACCGAGCAGCTGCCCGGCATGCCCCCGCTCACCGGCGGGATGGTCGGCTACATCGGCTACGACGCCGTCCGCTGGCTCGAACGGCTCCCCGAGCTCGCCGAGCGTGACCTCGACATCCCCGAGCTCACCATGCTCCTGGCGACCGACCTGGCCGCCTTCGACCACCACGAGGGCACGGTCACGCTGATCGCCAACGCGGTCAACTGGGACGACTCCCCCGAGCGGGTCGATGCCGCCTACGACGACGCTGTCGCGCGCCTCGGCGCGATGACCCAGCAGCTGCACGTCGCGGCCCCGGCCACGGCCGCCGTCTTCGACCGCCCGGCGCCCGAATTCACGCGCCGCCGCTCCAAGCCGGACTTCCACGCGGCCGTCGAGAAGGCCGTCGAGGCGATCAAGGCGGGTGAAGCGTTCCAGATCGTGCCGTCGCAACGCTTCGAGATCGAGACCCAGGCCGACGCGCTGGACGTCTACCGCGTGCTGCGCACGTCCAACCCGAGCCCGTACATGTACCTGCTGCGCCTGCCCGGCTTCGACATCGTCGGATCCAGCCCGGAGTCGCTGGTCACCGTGCGGGACGGCCGCGCGACCACACACCCGATCGCGGGCACCCGCTGGCGCGGCGCCGATCCGGAAGAGGACGCCCAGCTCGCCAAGGACCTGCTCGCGGACGAGAAGGAGCGCGCCGAGCACCTGATGCTCGTCGACCTCGGCCGCAACGACCTCGGCAAGGTCTGCAAGCCCGGCACCGTGCGTGTCGTCGACTTCTTCGACGTCGAGCGCTACAGCCACGTCATGCACATCGTCTCGACGGTCACCGGCGAACTCCTCGACGACAAGACGGCCTTCGACGCCGTCACCGCCTGTTTCCCGGCAGGGACGCTCTCGGGCGCGCCGAAGGTCCGCGCGATGCAGCTGATCGAGGAGCTGGAGCCGACCCGCAGGGCGCTCTACGGCGGCGTCGTCGGTTACCTCGACTTCGCCGGGGACGCCGACACGGCGATCGCGATCCGCACCGCGCTGATGAAGGACGGCGTCGCGTACGTCCAGGCGGGCGGGGGAGTGGTCGCCGACTCGGTGGCCGACTACGAGGACAACGAGTCGCTCAACAAGGCCCGCACCGTGCTGTCCGCCGTCGCGGCGGCGCAGACGATGATCGCGGCGGACGAACTCGACCCGGCGGGTGACAGCACCCGTGTCTGAGCTGCCGGAAAGCGCGGTCCCGGAAAGCGAGGCCCCGGAAAGCGCCGTCCCACCGGCGAAGAAAGCCAAGCGTCCACTGTGGATCGCCGTGGTGGGCCTGCTGCTGGGCGCGGTCGCGCTGTGGGGGTCCTCACAGCTCGTGTGGTTCGCCGAGTTCCGTGACGGCGGGGTGCGCGGCACCGTGGTGTACACGGAAATCGGTTCAACGCGGGCCGTCGCGCTGGTTCCGCTCGCGCTGCTGGCGCTGGCGGGTACGGCGGGCCTGATCGCCACCGGTGGTTGGCCACGCCGGGTGCTCGGAGTGGTACTCGCCGTGTCCGGTGTCGCCGCGGTGTGGATCGGCGTGGCGGACGGCCCGTTCACCGGATTCGCCGACGGGCTGCCCGTGGCCCAGGTGCTGGGAGCCCGCGGGCTGGCGATCCTCGGGGGAATTCTCGTGGCCGCGGGCGGGTTGGCAGCCATCAAGGGCGCGGGCCGGATGCCACGCCTCGGCGCGAAGTACTCGGCGCCGGGGACGAAGAAGCGGGCCGCGAAGGATCCGGAGACCGAGCTGTGGGAGGCGCTTTCCGAAGGCGAAGATCCCACCGCGACCCGGTGACGGCAACGGATTTCGCGGGTTTCGGGGATCTTTCCCGGCAAAGATGACACGGTTGGCATTCGGAGTAACGGACATACCCGGAACCAGGCCGTATCCGTGCGGGGGTTAGCATCATTTCGGCGGGAAGGGGAAGGTTTTTGTGAGCGACCTTGCGAAGGAATCCGTGAGTACGACGGCTGGTGAGGGACTCCGGTGAGCGTGCTCGAAGACATCGTCGCCGGCGTCCGCGCCGATCTCGCCGAGCGCGAGGCGGTTCTGCCGTTCGACGAACTGAAGAAGCGTGCGACCCAGGTCGCACCTCCCCGTGACGTGCTGGCCGCCCTGCGCGAGTCCGGCATCGGCGTCATCGCCGAGGTGAAGCGGCGCAGCCCGTCCAAGGGCGATCTGGCCGAGATCCCGGATCCGGCCGCGCTGGCGAAGGACTACGCGGACGGCGGAGCCCGGGTCATCAGCGTGCTGACCGAGCAGCGGCGGTTCGGCGGTTCGCTCGCCGACCTCGACGCGGTCCGCGCGGCGGTCGACATCCCGGTGCTGCGCAAGGACTTCATCGTCAGCCCGTACCAAGTCCACGAGGCGCGGCTGCACGGCGCGGACATGGTGCTGCTGATCGTGGCGGCGCTGGAGCAGAACGCCCTGATCGCGTTGCTGGACCGGGTCGAATCCCTCGGGATGACGGCGCTGGTCGAGATCCACAACGCCGAAGAGGCCGACAAGGCCCTCGAAGCCGGCGCGAAGGTGATCGGCGTCAACGCCCGCAACCTGCACACCCTCGAGGTCGACAGGGACGTCTTCTCACGGCTGGCCCCCGGCCTGCCGATGGACGTCTTCAAGATCGCCGAGTCCGGAGTCCGCGGCCCCGGTGACCTGATGTCCTACGCGGGTCACGGCGCCGACGCCGTCCTCGTGGGCGAAGGCCTCGTCGCTTCCGGCGACCCGAAGGGCGCGCTGGTCAAGCTGGTCACGGCCGGTTCGCACCCGGCGTGCCCGAGGCCTTCCCGATGACCACCGAATACACCGAAACACCGCACGGCGAGCACGACCCGGACGAGCGGGGCTACTACGGCCCGTACGGCGGCCGGTTCATGCCCGAGGCCCTGATCGGCGTCGTCGACGAGGTCGCGGCGGAATACGACAAGGCGAGGACCGACCCGGACTTCGTCAACGAGTTCCGACGCTTGCTGCGTGATTACGCCGGCCGTCCGTCGCTGCTCACCGAAGCCAAGCGCTTCGGTGAGCACGCCGGCGGCGCCCGGATCTTCCTCAAACGCGAGGATCTGAACCACACCGGTTCGCACAAGATCAACAACGTGCTCGGCCAGGCGCTGCTCACCAAGCGGATGGGCAAGAAGCGGGTCATCGCCGAGACCGGGGCCGGGCAGCACGGCGTGGCCACGGCCACCGCCTGCGCGCTGCTGGACCTGGAATGCATCGTCTACATGGGCGAGGTCGACACCGAGCGGCAGGCGCTGAACGTCGCCCGCATGAAGCTGCTCGGCGCCGAGGTCATCCCGGTGAAGACGGGTTCGCGCACGCTCAAGGACGCGATCAACGAGGCCCTGCGCGACTGGGTCACCAACGCCGACACCACGCACTACCTGTTCGGCACCGCGGCGGGTCCGTACCCGTTCCCGATGATGGTGCGGAACTTCCACAAGATCATCGGCGAGGAGGCCCGCGTCCAGATCCTGGAGCAGGCCGGACGCCTGCCGGACGCCGTCGCGGCCTGCGTCGGCGGCGGATCGAACGCGATCGGCATCTTCCACGGCTTCATCGACGACGCCTCCGTGCGCCTGATCGGTCTCGAACCGGGCGGCGAGGGCATCGAGGGCAACCGTCACGGCGCCACGCTGACCAAGGGCACGCCGGGCAACCTGCACGGCGCGATGACGTACCTGCTGCAGGACGAGGACGGCCAGACCGTCGAGTCGCACTCGATCTCGGCGGGCCTGGACTACCCGGGCGTCGGCCCGGAGCACTCGTGGCTCAAGGACAGCGGCCGCGCCGAGTATCGGCCGGTGACCGACGCCGAGGCGATGGACGCGTTCAAGCTGCTTTCGCGCACCGAGGGCATCATCCCGGCGATCGAGTCGGCGCACGCGCTGGCCGGCGCGCTGGTGCTCGGCCGCGAACTGGGCCCGGAGGGGCTCATCATCGTGAACCTGTCCGGTCGCGGCGACAAGGACATGGACACGGCCGCGAAGTACTTCGGCCTGGTGGAGAACGCATGAGTGGGCTGGACGACGTCTTCGCGAAGACCAAGGCCGAGGGTCGCGGAGCCCTGATCGGATACCTGCCCGCCGGGTTCCCCACGGTCGACGGCTCGAAGGACCTGCTGGCCGCGGTGGTCGACGGCGGCGCCGACCTGGTCGAGGTGGGCGTGCCCTACTCGGACCCGGTGATGGACGGCCCGACCATCCAGGCCGCGTCGGTGAGCGCGCTCTCCGGCGGCTTCAAGCTCAAGCACCTGTTCGAGGTCGTCGAGTCGGTGTCTTCGCGCGGCGGCAACGCCGTCGTGATGACGTACTGGAACCCCGTGCACCGCTACGGCGTCGACCGCTTCGCGCGGGACCTCGCCGCCGCGGGCGGGCTCGGCCTGATCACCCCCGACCTGATCCCGGACGAGGCGGACGCCTGGATCGCGGCGTCCGAGCAGCACGGTCTGGACCGGATCTTCCTGGTCGCGCCGTCCTCCTCGGAAGAGCGGATCGCGAAGACCGTCGCGGCCTCTTCGGGCTTCGTGTACGCCACCGCGGTGATGGGTGTGACAGGGGCTCGTGACCAGGTCGGCGTGCACGCCGAGGACCTGGTCGAGCGGACCCGCGCGCATACGGAACTCCCGATCGGTGTCGGGCTCGGCGTTCGTTCCGGCGAGCAGGCGGCGCAGGTCGCCGGGTTCGCGGACGGAGTCATCGTCGGCTCCGCGCTGGTCACGGCCGCGGCGAGCGGGACCGACGCGGTCCGCGAACTGTCGGCCGAACTGGCCGCCGGGGTACGGAAAACCGTCGCCCCCGCTTAAACCTCATTGCGCGTGAAGGCCCCCTTCCCTCGGCTCAGCCGCGGGAAGGGGGCCTTCACGCGCTAACAGGTCAGTGCCGCCACCGCTGTGCCTCGGTGACCTCCTTCGCGCTCGCGTGCGCGAACCGCTCGATCTCCGCCCGCCGCACGTCCACGATCGTCGTCGCCAGCGGCGCGCCGAACGCGGCGGCCAGGCCCTTGTCCGCTTCGAACGCCGCGACAGCGTCTTCCAACCGCAGAGGCAGCCGCTCGATCCCGCGCGCGGCGCGTTCGGCCTCGGTCAGCGTCCCCGGATCCACGTCCACCGGCTCCGGCAGCGACGCCTCCTCATCGGCACCCGCCATCCCGGCGAACAGCAGGGCGGCGGCCAGCAGGTACGGATTCGCGGTCAGGTCGAAGCATTTGACCTCGAGGTTCGCCGCCGACTCACGGTTGCCGGCGACCCCGCGCACCAGCCGCAGCGGCGTCTCCCGGTTCTCCAGCCCCCACGCGGCGTACACCCCGGCCCAGTGGTGCGGCTCCAGCCGCAGATAGCTGACGACCGACGGCGCCCCGATCGCGAGCAGCGCGGGCAGCCGCCGCAGGATGCCCGCGCTGAACGACTCGGCGACCGGCGTCAGCCCGAAAATCCTTTCCCCGCCGGAGAAGAGGTTCCGCCCACCGTCCCAGACGCTCAGATGCACGTGTCCGCCGTTGCCGACGCCGTCGGGCGCGAACTTCGGGGTGAAGGACGCTTTCAGCCCGTGCCGGTGGCTGAGCGCGCGGATCGTCTCCTTCGTCAGGACGGCGATATCGGCCGCGCGCACCGGATCGGCGGCGCCGACGGACAGTTCGAACTGGCCGTCGGCGTACTCGGGATGGATCTGCTCCACCCCGGCCCCCTGCTGGTCCAAAGTGGACACCAGCGCGCGGAGATAGTCCGCGTGCTCGGAAAGCCTCGCGTAGCCGTAGGCCGGGCCCGCGGTGGCGGACGTCGGATCGTCCGGGGCGTCGGCGCTGGTGACCACCCATTCGAGTTCGAAACTCATCCTCGCCCGGTGACCGCGCGCGGCAAGCCGCTCCACCGCCGTCGCCAGCAGCGCGCGCGGGTCCTGCGGATGCGGCTCGCCTTCCTGGTCGAGTTTCGTCACCGGCGCCCAGGCCCAGCCGGGCTGCCCGGCGAGCACGGTCAGCGCGTCGAGGTCCGGATGCAGCCGCAGGTCGCCGACCGGCCCGAGGGAATGCTCGCCGCCGGTGATGACGTCGTCGTAACCGAAGAAGTCGAAGGATTTCGAAGCACCGACACCCCACGCGGCCGCGGACGGCAGTTTCCGCAGCGGTACCGCCTTGACCCTGGCGATCCCGGCGTTGTCCACGAAGGTCAGCGCCACGAGTTCGACACCCTTCGCCCGGAGATCCGCGGTGAGGGCGGTCGCGCGGGCGGTCAGTTCTTCCCGGTTCACCATGGTTCCTCATCCTGGCCTCATCGCGGGCCCCTTGCCATGCCCGGATCCGGCCATAGGGTGAGGCGCGATTCGTCGATCACGAGAAGGGACGCGCTCATGCCGGGACCCGGGATCCTGCCGTTCGTGGCCGCGACGCGGTTGGTGGACCACCACTGCCACGGCGTCGTCACCGGAGACCTGGGCCGGATCGAGTTCGAGCAGATGCTCACCGAGGCCGACACCGTCTCGTCACTGGGCACGACCCTGTTCGACTCGCTGATCGGACTCGCGGTCCGGGCCCGCTGCGCCCCGATGCTGGACCTGCCGCCGCACGTCCCCGCGGAGGTCTACCTCGCCCGTCGCGCCGAACTGGGCGCCGCCGAGGTCAACGCGCGATTCCTGCGCGCCACCGGCACGGCCGAGTTCCTGCTCGACGGCGGGTTCCTGCCGGACTCGCTGACCACGACCGAGCAGTTCGCGCATCTGTCCGGGGCCCGCGCGCGGGACATCGTCCGGCTCGAACAGGTCGCCGAAGCGGTGATCGAGTCCACCACGGCGGCCGGGTTCGCCTCGGCCTTCGCCGGGGAACTGGCGAAACGTGCCACGACGGCGGTGGGGTTCAAGTCCATCGCCGCCTACCGGGTCGGCCTCGAACTGGCGGGGGAGCGGCCCACGGACGCCGAAGTCGCCGAAGCGGCGGGCCGCTGGCTCGCCCGGATCGAGGCGGGCGAACCGGTCCGGCTCGCCGACGAGGTGCTGCACCGGTTCCTCGTCTGGACCGGGATCGAGCTGGCCTTGCCGATCCAGTTCCATGTCGGCTTCGGAGATTCCGACGTGGACCTGCACCGGTGCGATCCGCTGCTGCTCACCGGGCTGCTGCGGGCGACAAGGTCACGCGGAGTGCCGATCCTGTTGCTGCACAACTATCCCTTCCACCGGAACGCCGCGTATCTGGCGCAGGTCTTCGAGCACGTGTTCATGGACGTGGGGCTCGCGACGCACAACGTCGGTCACCGTGCGCCCGAGATCATCGCGGAGACAATGGAGATAGTGCCGTTCGGGAAGCTGCTGTTCTCCACGGACGCGTTCGGGCTGGCCGAGCTGTACCACCTCGGCACCGCGTTGTTCCGGCAGGGACTGTCGGATTTCCTGTACGCGGGGCTCACCGCGGACGTACTGTCCGAAGTGGACGCACATCGGATAGTGGCGCTGGTGGGGCACCGCAACGCCGAACGGGTGTACGGGCTGGAGGGGACATGACGGAACTGGACGAACTGCAGGACCGGTGGGAGGCCGCGGTCGAGGCGGAGCTGCCGTCCGCGATCGGGTTGCGGCACCGGGTGCACGCCGATCCGCGCGCGTCGGGGGACGAAGAGGACACCACGCGGGTCCTCGTCGAAGCGCTGGGCGCCGACGAAGGGGTCTTGGTCGCCAAGACCGGGCGCGCCGTGCTGTTCCCCGGCAGCGGGCCGGGACCGGCGGTGGCGCTGCGCACCGAACTGGACGCGCTGCCGGTCACCGAGCGCACCGGGGTCCCGTGGGCTTCGGAGACGCCGCTGATGCACGCGTGCGGGCACGACGTGCACATGGCCGCGCTCGTCGCCACCTGCCGCGCGGCGGCCGCCGTCGGGATACCGCGGCCGATCCTCGCGCTCCTGCAGCCGCGTGAGGAGACTTCGCCGTCCGGCGCGCTGGACATCGTCGACTCCGGCGTCCTCACCGAGTACGGCGTCGGCGCTGTCATCGGCGCGCACGTCCAGCCGCGGCTCGCGGCGGGTGTCGTGTCGGCCGTGCCCGGACCGGTCAACGCCTCGACGGACGAGTTCGACGTGATCGTCCGCGGCCAGGGCGGGCACGCCGGCTACCCGCACCTGCTGCGCGACCCGATCCTCGCGCTCAGCCAGCTCGTGGTGAGCCTGCAGCAGCTCGCGAGCCGCCGGGTCGACCCGGTGTTCGGCGCGGTCTGCTCGGTCGGCCGGATCGAGGCGGGACGGACGGCGAACGTCGTGCCGAACGAGGCCCGCCTGTCCGGCTCGCTGCGGCTGATGCGCGCCGAGGACCGCGACCTCGCGCTGGAAGGGCTCGCCGAGATCGTCCACGGCACCGCGAAAGCGCACGGCTGCCGGGCGGAACTGGAGATCAGCCCGTGCGAACCGGTGCTGCACAACGACGCCGGGCTCACCCGGCGCGCGCACCGGCGGCTCGTCCGGGCGGGGGCGGGTGTGGACACCGATTTCCGGTCGTTCGGCGCCGACGACTTCGCGCACTACTGCGGGATGACGCGCGGGCTGATGATGTTCGTCGGCCTCGGCGACACCGCGGGCGCGCCCAGCCTGCACGACGAACTGTTCCTGCCGCCCGACTCCGCCATCCGGCAGGTCGCGTCGGCGCTGATCGCAGGCTATTTGGCCGCCGTCGAGGGCTGACGGTCCCCAGAAGTGGATGAAGCGCTACGGTGGCCGACGTGAATACCGCCTCGGCAGCGTTCCTCGCGACCATCCCCAGCCCCGACCAGGGCGTCTGGCATATCGGGCCGGTCCCGATCCGGGCGTACGCCTTGTGCATCATCGCCGGCATCATCGTGGCGATCTGGCTGGGCGAGCGGCGCTGGGTGAACCGCGGCGGCACGAAGGGCACCGTCATCGACGTCGCCGTCTTCGCGGTGCCGTTCGGCCTGGTCGGCGGGCGGTTGTACCACGTCATCACCGACAACCAGCTGTACTTCGGCGAGGGCAAGAACCCGATCGACGCGCTGAAGATCTGGGACGGCGGCCTCGGCATCTGGGGCGCGGTCGCGCTCGGCGCGGTCGGCGCGCTGATCGCCTGCCGCCGCCGGGGGATCCCGCTGCCCGCGATGGCGGACACGCTCGCGCCGGGGCTCGTGATCGCGCAGGCCATCGGGCGGCTCGGCAACTACTTCAACCAGGAGCTCTACGGCGCGCACACCGACCTGCCGTGGGGCCTGGAGATCTACCAGCGCATCAACGTGAACAACCCGGACGACTTCCTGAACGGCGTCGCGATCGGGCACATCCCGCTGCAGGACAGCCCGGTGCACCCGACGTTCCTCTACGAGCTGATCTGGAACCTCGGTGTCGCGCTGCTGGTCATCTGGGCGGACAAGAAGTTCCGCCTCGGCCACGGCCGCGTGTTCGCGCTGTACGTCGCCGGGTACACCGCCGGCCGGTTCTGGATCGAGCTGATGCGGACCGACACCGCGAACCACATCCTGGGCCTGCGGGTCAACGTGTGGACCTCGATCCTCCTGTTCGTCGCGGCGATCGTGTACTTCGTCCTGGCCGCCAAGCGGGGGCCGCGGGAAGCGCCGGAAACGCTGTGGAGCAAGGACGTGCCGCGCGAAGACGAGTCCGAGCCCGCCTCCGAGGTTTCGGAACCCAAGGACGAAGCACACGCGGAAGTCGCCGCGGCTCCGGACACGGTCCGGGACTCCGCCGCCGACAAGGCGACCGAGGACCCGAAGCCCGAGGCCGAAAAGTAGCGCTCCGAGCAAGTCCGTGAAGGCCTCCTTCCCTACGCTCAAGGTAGGCAAGGAGGCCTTCACTACTCACGACCAGCGGTCGTGAGTGGCAAGTGTCGTTCTAACGCGACTTACCACTCACGACCCCGGCGCTCGGTGCCTCAGGGGGAGACCAGGCCCCGCCCCGTCACCAGAGGCAAATCCAGCGCGGTCAGCAGCCCGGGCGGAGCCGCAACCACCGCAGGGATCGCGTTCACCAGCCGCATCGCGGTCGCCTTCAGCCCGGCCGTGTTGTGGTCGCCGTCGGTCCCGACCAAGCGCAGGTCCAGCACGTAGTTGGGCTCCCCGGTCACCTGGACGCGGTAGCAGCCCTGCCCGGACGGCTGCGGCCAGTCGGGGCCGAGGTCGCCCCGAAGGCGCGTGATGTGCTCCAGCACGCACACCGCCCGTCCGCCGCGCATGCCGCGCACCTCGAACCGCAGCGCCGCCGCAGTGCCCTCTTTGATCGTCCCTGAGGCGATCTCGAACGTCTCGGGTGCCGGAAGCCGCTCGTAGACCTCCTCGACGGCGTCGAGTTCGACGTCCAGCCCGGCCGCGAGCTGCCGCACGACGCTGCCCCAGGCCAGCGACAGCACACCAGGCTGCAGCAGCAGGGGAAGGTCTTCCATCTCCCGCCCGAAGCCCATGATGTCGAACAGCACCTTGGCCTGGTCGTACGTCGAGTAGTCGAGGATCTCCAGACAGCGAACCTCGTCGATCCGTTCGCACACGCCGGTGAGCACCAGCGGCAGCCAGTCGTTGGCGAAACCGGGGTCGATGCCGTTGACCCACAGCGAAGCACCGCCTTCGCGGGCGGCCTCGCGGATCGGCTCGATCAGCTCCGGCGGGACGACACCTTCGGGGTACTGGAGGAACACCGGACTGCTGGACACCACGTTGATCCCCGCGCGCAGGAACCGTTTCAGGTCCTCGACGGCTTCGACGAGCCTGTCGTCGGCCATCGCGGTGTAGAGCACGCAATCCGGTTTCAGCGCGATGAGCGCGTCCGCGTCGGTCGTCGCCTCGACTCCGAGCGAGCGCCCGAGCCCGGCCAGCTCCCCGGCGTCCACGCCCGCCTTGGCCTCGCTCGAAACCCAGACCCCGGCGAGTTCGAGATCGGGCCGGGCGTCGATCCCCGCCAGCGCGTGACGCCCGACGTTCCCGGTACTCCACTGGACCACGCGCACGGCGTTCGCCTCCTACAGATCGGGCAGGCCCAGTTCCAGGTTCGGGGCCTGCAGTCCACCGTCGACTTCGACGATCTTGCCGGTGACGTACCGGCCCGCGCGCGACGCCAGGAACACGACGGTGGCCGCGATGTCCTCGGCCTCGCCGATCCGGCCCAGCGGCGTGGCGGCTTCCATCCGGCCGCGCAGCTCGTCGTTGCCCACCACCACGCCGAGCGCGGACGTCGCGACCGAGCCGACGGAGATCGCGTTCACCCGCACCTTCGGCGCGAGGTCGGCCGCCGCGAGCCGCGTGTAGTGCGCCAGCGCGGCCTTCGCCGTCCCGTACGCGGCGAAGCCACGGCCGGTCACGCGGCCCATGACCGACGAGATGTTGACGACCGACCCGCCCGCCTCCAGTAAGGACGGTGCCGCCGCGACGGTCAGCGCGTGCGCGGTGGAGACGTTGAAGCGAAAGGCTTCTTCGAGGAATTCGGTACCGGTTTCCAGCAGCGGCCGGGGATAGGTGCCGCCGACGTTGTTGACCACCAGGTCCAGCCGTCCGAATGCCACTGTCGCGATCCGCGCCAGCTCGGCCGCGGCGGCCGGATCGCTCAGGTCGGCGGGGACCACGTGGGCACGCCTGCCGGTGGCGGCGACCAGGGCCGCCACGTCGTCGAGCTGGGTTTCGGTGCGGGACGAGATCACCACGTCGGCGCCCGCCTCGGCGAGCGCCACGGCCGTCGCCGCGCCGATCCCGCGTCCGGCGCCGGTGACCACGGCGACCTGGTCGGTGAGCCGGAAACGGTCCAGGATCATGCACGGAACTGTAACACGTTCTAGTTCACTGTCCCAGTGAGCGGAGAGTGTCCGGAGTGACTAGGGTCGCCTCACCGTGTCTCGTGACATCCCGGAACAGGACATATACTTAGCGGAACAAACTACCGCGACCCCATCAGGAACTCAGTCGTTCCGGGCGTCCAGATCGTTACCCATCGACGGGCCTTCTCGCCCGGCGAACTGGTGCCGACGTGTTTCACAGGTGTTAAAGTCGCGCTAACGAACGGGCCATCGTCGTCCCGTGCGCATCCCCCGGCCGGCCCGTCCGGCCGCTGAGCACAGACGACGAAGGAGGTCCCTTCATGATCTTCTCCGCCATTCCAGGCAAACAGGGTCTTTACGATCCCGAATCCGAACAGGACTCCTGCGGTGTGGCCATGGTGGCCGACGTCCGCGGGCGACGTTCGCACGGCATCGTCACCGACGGTCTTTCCGCGCTGACGAACCTCGACCACCGTGGTGCCGCCGGCGCGGAACCGACCAGTGGCGACGGCGCGGGCATCCTGGTGCAGCTCCCCGACGAGCTGCTTCGGGCGGAAGTGGACTTCGCGCTGCCCGAGGCGGACGCCGACGGTCACCAGACCTACGCGACCGGGATCGGGTTCCTGCCTTCGGACATCGAGGAGCGGGGCAAGGCCGTCGCCCTGATCGAGCGGATCGCCACCGAAGAGGGCCTCGACGTCCTCGGCTGGCGTGAGGTCCCCGTCGACGCGGACCGCGCCGGCATCGGTCCGACCGCGCGTTCGGTGATGCCGCATTTCGTGATGCTGTTCGTCGCGGCAGCCGCGACCGACGGGCGCCGTCCCGGCGGGCTCGAACTGGACCGCCTGGCCTTCTGCCTCCGCAAGCGCGTCGAGAACGAGAGTGTGACCGCGGGCTGCGGCACGTACTTCCCGTCGCTGTCCTCGCGGACGATCGTCTACAAGGGAATGCTGACCCCCGGGCAGCTCCCGCTCTTCTTCGCCGACCTGACCGACACCCGGCTCACCAGCGCCATCGCGCTCGTGCACTCCCGGTTCTCCACCAACACCTTCCCGTCGTGGCCGCTGGCGCATCCGTTCCGGTTCGTCGCGCACAACGGCGAGATCAACACCATCCGGGGCAACCGCAACCGTATGCGCGCCCGCGAGGCGCTGCTCGAATCGGACCTGATCCCCGGCGACCTCACCCGGCTGTACCCGATCTGCTCGGCCGACGCGTCGGACTCCGCCTCGTTCGACGAGGTGCTGGAGCTACTGCACCTCGGCGGGCGGCCGCTGCCGCACGCGGTGCTGATGATGATCCCCGAAGCGTGGGAGAACCACGCCGGGATGAACGCCCAGCGTCGTGCGTTCTACCAGTTCCACGCCAGCCTGATGGAGCCGTGGGACGGGCCGGCCTGTGTCACCTTCACCGACGGCACCCTCGTCGGCGCGGTGCTGGACCGCAACGGCCTGCGCCCCGCCCGCTGGTGGCGCACCGCCGACGACCGTGTCGTGCTGGCCAGTGAGGCCGGAGTACTCGACGTCGCACCCGAGGACGTCGTGGCCAAGGGCCGCCTCAAGCCCGGCCGGATGTTCCTGGTGGACACCGAGGCGGGCCGGATCGTCGACGACGAAGAGGTCAAGTCCGAGCTGGCCAAGGAACTCCCGTACGAGGGCTGGCTGCACGCCGGTCTGCTGCAGATCGCCGACCTGCCGGACCGCGATCACATCGTGCAGAGCCACGATTCCGTGCTGCGGCGCCAGCTTTCCTTCGGCTACACCGAAGAAGAGCTGAAGATCCTCCTCGCGCCGATGGTGGTCAAGGCGGCCGAGCCGATCGGTTCGATGGGGTCTGACACCCCGCCCGCGGTGCTGTCGCAGCGTTCGCGGCTGCTCTACGACTATTTCAAGCAGAACTTCGCGCAGGTCACCAATCCGCCGCTGGACGCGATCCGCGAAGAACTCGTCACCTCGATGAGCCGCATCATGGGGCCCGAGCGCAACCTGCTCGCCCCCGGTCCGGCCTCCTGTCGTCACGTGCAGCTGCCGTATCCGGTGATCGACAACGACGAGCTCGCCAAGCTGATCCACATCAACGACGACGGCGACCTCCCCGGCTTCGCGTGCAGTGTCCTTTCCGGACTGTACGAAGTGGACGGTGGGGCCGACGCGCTGGCGTCCGCGATCGAGCGAGTCCGGCGCGAGGCCTCCGAAGCGATCGAGGCGGGCGCGCGCACGCTCGTACTGTCCGACCGCGACTCCGACCACCGCATGGCGCCGATCCCGTCGCTGCTGCTGGTCTCCTCGGTGCACCACCATCTGGTGCGCACCAAGGAAAGGCTCCGGGTCGCGCTGGTCGTGGAGACCGGCGACGCCCGCGAGGTGCACCACATCGCGCTGCTGCTCGGCTACGGCGCCGCGGCGGTGAACCCGTACCTCGCCTTCGAGACCATCGAGGACATGATCTCGACCGGCGCGGTCACCGGGATCGAGCCCGCCACGGCGATCCGGAACTACGTCAAGGCGCTCGTGAAGGGTGTCCTGAAGATCATGTCGAAGATGGGCATCTCGACCGTCGGCGCCTACACCGCGGCGCAGGTCTTCGAATCCCTGGGGCTGGCCCAGGATCTGCTCGACGAGTACTTCACCGGGACGTCGTCGAAGCTCGGCGGGGTCGGGCTGAGCGTGCTCGCCGAAGAGGTCGCCACGCGCCACCGCCGCGCGTACCCGGACAATCCGACCGACCGGGTCCACCGTGGACTCGAGACCGGCGGCGAGTACGCGTACCGCCGCGAGGGCGAACTGCACCTGTTCACCCCGGAGACCGTCTTCCTGTTGCAGCACGCGACGAAGACCGGCCGCGAAGAGGTGTACAAGCAGTACTCCGACGAGGTGCACCGCCTGTACCGCCAGGGCGGCGCGCTGCGCGGGCTGTTCTCCTTCCGCGAAGGCACGCGCGAGCCCGTCCCGCTGGACGAGGTCGAGCCGGTCGAGGCGATCTTCAAGCGCTTCAACACCGGTGCGATGTCCTACGGCTCGATTTCGGCCGAGGCGCACGAAACGATGGCCATCGCGATGAACCGCATCGGCGGCCGGTCCAACACCGGTGAGGGCGGGGAAGACCCCGAACGCCTCTACGACCCGGAGCGGCGCAGCGCGATCAAGCAGGTCGCGAGCGGCCGGTTCGGCGTCACGAGCGAGTACCTGGTCAACGCCGACGACATCCAGATCAAGATGGCGCAGGGCGCGAAGCCGGGCGAGGGCGGGCAGCTGCCGCCGAACAAGGTGTATCCGTGGATCGCCCGCACGCGGCACTCGACGCCGGGCGTCGGGCTCATCTCGCCGCCGCCGCACCACGACATCTATTCGATCGAAGATCTCGCCCAGCTGATCCACGACCTCAAGAACGCCAACGAGAACGCCCGCATCCACGTGAAGCTGGTGTCCTCGCTCGGCGTCGGCACGGTCGCGGCGGGCGTGTCCAAGGCGCACGCCGACGTCGTGCTGATCTCCGGGCATGACGGCGGCACCGGCGCCTCCCCGATGAACTCGCTCAAGCACGCGGGCACACCGTGGGAGATCGGCCTCGCCGAGACGCAGCAGACGTTGCTGCTCAACGGTTTGCGTGACCGGATCACCGTGCAGGTCGACGGCGCGATGAAGACCGGCCGTGACGTCGTCGTCGCCGCGCTGCTCGGCGCGGAGGAGTACGGCTTCGCGACGGCGCCGCTGATCGTCGAGGGCTGCGTCATGATGCGCGTCTGCCACCTCGACACCTGCCCGGTCGGCATCGCGACCCAGAGCCCGGATCTCCGCAAGCGGTACACCGGCCAGGCCGATCACGTCGTGAACTACTTCCGGTTCGTCGCCGAAGAGGTCCGGGAAACGTTGGCGTCACTCGGTTTCCGCACCCTCGACGAGGCCATCGGCCACGCCGAGGTGCTCGACACGGACAAGGCGATCGAGCACTGGAAGGCCTCCGGGCTCGACCTCTCGCCGATCTTCGAGATGCCGACCGAGACTCCTTACGGCGGGGCGAAGCGGCGCACTCGGACGCAGGACCACGGCCTGGAGCACGCGCTCGACAGGACACTGATCCAGCTCGCCGAGGCGGCCCTTGAGGACGCGCATCCGGTCCGGCTGGAACTGCCGGTGCGGAACGTGAACCGGACCGTCGGCACGCTGCTCGGTTCCGAGATCACCCGCCGCTACGGCGGCGAGGGCCTGCCCGAGGATACGATCCACGTGCTGCTGACCGGTTCCGCCGGCCAGTCGCTCGGCGCGTTCCTGCCGCGCGGCATCACCCTCGACATGGTCGGCGACGCGAACGACTACGTCGGCAAGGGGCTTTCGGGCGGGCGGATCATCGTGCGCCCGCATCCGGACGCGAAGTTCGCGGCGGAGGGCCAGACCATCGCCGGGAACACCCTCGCCTACGGGGCCACCGGCGGCGAGATGTTCCTGCGCGGCCAGGTCGGCGAACGCTTCTGCGTGCGCAACTCCGGCGCGGTGGTCGTCGCCGAGGGCGTCGGCGACCACGCCTTCGAGTACATGACCGGTGGCCAGGCCGTGGTGCTCGGCCCGACCGGGCGCAACCTCGCGGCGGGTATGTCCGGCGGCGAGGCCTACGTGCTCGACCTCGACCGCGGCCGGGTCAACGAGGAGATGGTGGATCTTCAGACGCCGTCGGCCGAAGACCTCGCCTGGCTCAAGAAGACCGTGCAGAAGCACTACGACCTCACACGTTCGGCCGTGGCCGCGTCGCTGCTCGGCGACTGGCCGCGTCGCTCGGCGGCGTTCACCAAGGTGATGCCCCGCGACTACCGGCGTGTCCTTGACGCGGCGAAGGCGGCACGTGCCGCGGGCCGCGACGTCGACGAAGCGATCATGGAGGCCGCTCGTGGCTGATCCGACGGGTTTCCTGAAGCACGAACGCGAAGAGCCGAAGAAGAAGTCCACACAGGACCGTCTCGCCACCTGGGGCGAGGTGTACGCCGAAGTAGAACCCGCCGAGCGCAACGAAAAGGTGCGCAAGCAGGCTTCGCGGTGCATGGACTGCGGCATCCCGTTCTGCCATTCCGGTGGTTCCGGCTGCCCGCTGGGCAACCTGATCCCGGAGTGGAACGACCTGGTGCGCCGTGGCGACTGGGCCGCGGCGAGCGACCGGCTCCACGCGACCAACAACTTCCCCGAGTTCACCGGGAAGCTGTGTCCCGCGCCGTGCGAGTCGGGCTGCGTCCTGTCGATCTCGCCGTTGTCGGGCGGGCCGGTCTCGATCAAGCGGGTCGAGCAGACGATCGCCGACCAGTCCTGGGAAGCGGGCTACGTACAGCCGCAGATCTCGGCGGTGTCTTCGGGGCAGCGGGTCGCTGTCGTCGGCTCCGGTCCCGCCGGGCTCGCCGCCGCGCAGCAGCTGACCCGCGCCGGCCACGAGGTGACCGTCTACGAGCGGGACGACCGCCTCGGCGGCCTGCTGCGGTACGGCATCCCCGAGTTCAAGATGGAGAAGAAGGTCCTCGACAGGCGGCTCGCGCAGCTTCGCAAGGAGGGCACGAAGTTCGTCACCGGCTGCGAGGTCGGCGTCGACCTGACCGTCGAGGAACTGCGCGCCGGTTACGACGCGGTGGTCCTCGCCGTGGGCGCCCTGCGCGGCCGCGACGACACGACGACGCCCGGCCGTGAGCTGTCCGGGATCCATCTGGCGATGGAGCATCTGGTCCCGGCCAACAAATACGTCGAGGGTGACGGCCCGTCGCCGGTCGACGCGGCGGGCAAGCACGTGGTCATCATCGGCGGCGGTGACACCGGGGCCGACTCGTACGGCACCGCGACCCGCCAGGGCGCGTTTTCGGTGACACAGCTGGACCAGTACCCGACGCCACCGTCCACAAGGGACGACGAGCGCTCGCCGTGGCCGACCTGGCCGTACATCCTGCGCACTTACCCGGCGCACGAGGAGGCGGGCGAGCGCAAGTTCGCGGTCGCGGTGAAGCGTTTCACCGGCGACGAGAACGGAAACGTGCGCGCTGTCGAAGTGCAGCAGGTGCGGGTTCAGAAGGATCCCGAAACCGGACGGCGTGAGGTCATCCCGGTCAACGACGAGGTCGAGGAACTGCCCGCCGACCTCGTGCTGCTCGCGATCGGGTTCGAGGGTGTCGAGCACATGCCGCTGCTGGACGGGCTCGGACTGTCGCTGACCAAACGAGGCACGCTCTCGTGCGGTGCGGACTGGCAGACCTCCTCGCCCGGCGTGTTCGTCTGCGGCGACGCGCACCGCGGTGCTTCGCTGGTGGTGTGGGCGATCGCCGAGGGCCGCTCGGTGGCGAGCGCGGTGGACGCTTACCTCACCGGCGCTTCGGACCTGCCCGCTCCCGTGCACCCGACAGCGCTGCCGCTCGCGGTCGTCTGATCCCGGTGCGCGCCGACAGCGTCGTCGGCGCGCACCTTCATCCCGGGTTGACAGCCAGCAGGCAGGCGACGGGCGGATCGAGGTCGAGCGTCTCGACGCGGATCGCGGTGAATCCCGCCTCGACGAGCAGGTCATGATGTTCCTGGGCCGCCCGCTCGGTGGTGGCGCCGTCTGCGCCGGGACACCGTGGCTGGATGGCCAGCGCTCTGCGTCCCGAAGGCCGGAGCAGACGTCGCAGATCGCGTAGCCGCGTGGCGGGCTCCGCCCAGAACATGGCGGAGTTGACCGGCAGGATCACGTCGAGGGGCCCGCCGAATTCCGGCAACCGATCCACGGAAGCGTGCACGAGCCGGACCCGGCCGTCGCGGATCGCGCGAGCATTGCGCCGCGTGGCCTTCCGCGCCATCGCCGCGGAATGGTCGATGCCGTGGACCCGGCCCGCCAGGCCCGCCACTTCGGCGACGGCGAGACCGGGGCCGAAGCCGATTTCGAGGACCCGGTCCGTGGGCCGGATTTCCAGCAGTGAAACCACCCAGCCGTTGCGCCGCCGGTTGGATTCGCTGTTCGCCATGACCCAGCCGGCCACCTGCCCGACCGGTCCGCGGGGATGGCCGAACTGCCGGAAGAGCTTGGGAATACGTGTTCGGTGAAATGTCCGCCTGTTTTCGTCATGAATCGAGTCAACGGCTTCAAGTACGCTTGAAGTCAAGATGGGCGAGTTGACGATCGGGGAAGTGGCGAGCCATACCGGGGTCGCCACCTCGGGCCTGCGTTACTGGGAGGAGATCGGCCCCCTGCCGCCTCCCGCCAGGGTCTCCGGGCAGCGGAGGTATCCGCCGTCGGCGATCGAGCGGGTCGGGGAGATCCTGCTGCTGCAGGATGTGGGCTTCACCTTGCGCGAGCCGCATCGGCGGAAACTGGCCGAACTCGACCGGCGGCTCGCCCGGATCGAGGCGGCGAGGACCGCGATCGCTCATGGCCTGGCCTGTCCGCACGAGGACATCCGGACCTGCCCCAGCTTCGCGCGCGTCGTGGAGACGCGGCCGGCCGAAGGCGTACTGAAGGAAGCCCCGTCTCCTGCCGAAGGTCGAGGTCCCGGATCAGGCTCCGGTCTGACGCGGTAGGGCCGCCGGTCGCGCCAAGCTCTCCGGCATGAGAAAAACGTTGGCGATACTGGCTTTCCTGCCGCTGGCCGTAGCCGTCCCGGCGACCGCCGATGCGGCTCCGGCACTGAAGTGGACGTCACCCTGTCCGGATTACGGCATGACACCTTCACCGACCGCGGGCCTCGAATGCGCGAAACTGAAGGTGCCGTTGGACTACGCCGACCCCGGCGGTCGGACCATCGAACTCACCGTTTCCCGTAAGGCGAGTACCTCGCCGAAGCGCCGGGGCGTGCTGCTGATGAACCCCGGCGGTCCCGGGAGTCCCGGCCTGGCGATGCCCGCGCAACTCGCGGAGCGTCAGGGGCACACCGGCCTGCTCGACAGCTACGACGTCATCGGTTTCGACCCGCGCGGGACCACGTACAGCACACCGGTGACCTGCGATCTGACCGAGGACCAGCGGTTCATCCTCACCGGCCCGTACGCGGACGGCCCGCGTGACGTCGTCGAGAAGGCGGCGAAATCCCGGGTGGTGGCGAGGAAATGCGCTGAGTCGAAGACCGCGGATCTCCTGCCGCACATGACCACCGCCAACACCGCGCGCGACCTGGACCGGATCCGCGAGGCCTTGGGAGAGCGGAAGATCTCGTTCTACGGTGTCTCGTACGGCAGCTACCTCGGCGCTTCCTACGCGTCGATGTTCCCGGCGAAGACGGACCGGATCGTACTGGACAGCCTCCTCGGTCCCGACGGGCTGGATGTCCGGGCGCACCAGCGGATCGCGGAGGGATTCGACGACCGCTTCGGCGACTTCACGGCCTGGGCGGCGGCGCGGGACGACGTCTACCACCTCGGGCGGACACCCGCCGAGGTGACGGCGAAGTTCTTCGCGCTGGTGGAGGAACGCCCGGGAGTCCGGACGGACACTTGGGGAGCGCTGTACGACGACGCGAACTTCCCCGGCCTCGCGGCGCAATGGGCCGCGCCGTCCGTTTCGGCACAGGCCGGACCGCTCGACGGCGACAACCACGCCGCACTCCAGCTCCAGGTGCTGTGCAACGACTCCGACTGGCCGGAAAGCGTGCGCTACTACCAAAAGGCGGTCGAACGCGCCCGCGTGACGCATCCGATGTTCGGCCCGGCCGCCGCGAACATCACCCCCTGCGCGTTCTGGCCGGTGGAGCCGCGCGAGCGTCCGGTGCGGATCCACGACCGCGGCCCGTCGAACATCCTGCTGGTGCAGAACCTCCGCGACCCCTCGACGCCGCTGTCCGGCGCTCGCGAACTGCGTTCGGCGCTGGGCGGGCGGGCCAAGTTCGTCACGGTCGACGCCGGCGGGCACGGTGTTTTCACCAAGGAGAACGCTTGCGGCAATGACTTCGTCGTGCGGTACCTGCGGGACGGTGTCCTCCCGGCCGCCGATTCGCACTGCCCTGCTTGATCAGGAGAACAGAAGCACGGCCAGACCTATCCAGCCGAGGCCGCCGACCAGGATCCCTGTCATGACCCCGGTGGCGGTTTCGGCGAAGGTGTCTTCGCCCAGCTTGACGCGTGCCCAGCACATCCAGGCCACCACTAGGCCGCCGAGCAGCATCAGCGATCCGAGGGTGAACGTCAGCACGGTGACCGCGGCGGACTCGGGCGACGTGTACGGGGAGATCCTGAAGCCGAATCCGTGATTGATCGCCCACCCCACGGCGAGAGTCACGAGCACCGCCCCGGCCAGTACGAGGAGCGCCGGCCAGACCAAGCCGCCGGGGTCGCCGAGGACGACCGCGATCGGTGTCAGAAGTGTCCAGGCGACCGGCGCCAAGACATGCGTGCTCAGCCGGGCGAAGCCGTCCACGGATATCCCCACGAGCAAGGCTGACTCTTCCGAGTGGCGACACAGACGCCCAGACGGAGTGAGGTCTCACCGGCGCGGGATCGACATCGTGCTCGGCCGAACGGCCCATAGCCGGTCAAGGATGCGGCCGAACGGCCGCTTGTACGCACGGTAGCAGGAGAAATACTTTCGAAATGTCGTGCAAGTCATACGGCAATTCACCGGTGGCGAAAGGTGGTACGCCATGCAGAGGACGGCTTTCCGGACGGGGATCCTGGCGGCGCTCACGGGGCTGGCGGTGACGGCGCTGACGGCTGTCGCGAGTCCCGCGCAGGCCGCGCCCGCCCACCATCAAGCGGCGGTCGACGCGCAGGCCGTGGCGGCCTACTGGACACCCGAACGGATGAGGTCGGCGGTGCCGATCGACCAGCTTGTCGACGCGCCCGCCTTCACTCCGAAGAATGTCGCGAAGGGCAAGAGCGCCATCATCCAGAGCATTCCCAACGGAGGCGGCGCGTGGACGGGCGCGGGCAAGGTCGTGCAGACCGCCGGCCGCGTGTTCTTCACCATGGGCGGGCGGAACGCCTCGTGCTCCGGTGACGCGGTCACCAGCGCGAACGGCAGCGTCGTGATCACCGCCGGGCACTGCGTGAAGTACCAAGGTGCCTGGCACACCAACTGGACCTTCGCTCCGGGCTATAACAACGGCAACACCCCCTACGGCACCTGGGCCGCGAAGAGCACGCTGACCACTCCGCAGTGGGAAGCGAGCGAGGACATGAACTACGACGTCGGCGCGGCGGTGGTCAATCCACTCAACGGGCAGAAGCTGACCGACGTCGTCGGCGCGCAGGGCATCGCGTTCAACCAGGCCCGCAACCAGTCGATGTACACGTTCGGGTATCCGGCGGCGGCACCGTACGACGGCACGAAGCTGGTCTACTGCAGCGGAAGTACGTTCACCGACTTCCTGCTCACCAAGGACCACGGGATGAACTGCAACATGACCGGTGGTTCGAGCGGCGGCCCGTGGTTCCTCGACTTCAGCGAGGCGACCGGTGCGGGCGTCCAGGCCTCGGTGAACAGCTTCGGCTACAACTTCCTGCCGGGTTACATGTTCGGCCCGTACTTCGGCACGGACGCGCAGAACCTCTACAACAAGGCGCAGGCCACCTGATCAGCCCGTCGCCCGTCCACCGTTTGGGACTTTCGTCCCGGTGGGCGGGCGGCTTTCGGCCGGGCATATCCTGGTGCGTGTGAACTGGACAGTGGACGTTCCCGTCGACACGCTCCCCGAACTGCCTCCTCTGCCTCCCGAGCTGCGTGACAGGCTCGACGACGCGCTTTCCCGGCCCGCCGCGCAGCAGCCCGAGTGGCCGGACGCCGAGCTGACGAAACGTGTCCGCGGCGTGCTGGAGAGCGTGCCGCCGATCACCGTCCCCGCCGAGATCGACAGGCTCTCCGACAGGCTCGCCATGGTCGCCCGCGGCGAGGCGTTCCTGCTGCAGGGCGGTGACTGCGCGGAGACGTTCGAGTCGAACACCGAGCCGCACATCCGCGCCAACCTGCGCACCCTGCTGCAGATGGCCGTCGTCCTCACCTACGGCGCGAGCCTGCCGGTGGTGAAGGTGGGCCGGATCGCGGGCCAGTACGCGAAGCCGCGTTCGGCGGGCACCGACGCGCTCGGCCTGCCGGTGTACCGCGGCGACATCATCAACTCGCTCGTCGCCAAGCCCGAACTGCGCGTGCCCGACCCCGGCCGGATGATCCGCGCCTACGCCAACGCGGGCGCCGCGATGAACCTCGTGCGCGCGCTCACCGGCGCCGGCATGGCGGACCTGCACCAGGTGCACGACTGGAACAAGGACTTCGTGAAGTCCTCGCCCGCCAGCGAGCGCTACGAGGCGCTGGCCGCCGAGATCGACCGCGGCCTGCGGTTCATGTCGGCCTGCGGCGTCACCGACACCTCGCTCCAGTCCACCGAGATCTTCGCGAGCCACGAGGCGCTGCTCCTGGACTACGAGCGGTCCATGCTGCGGATGGACCGCGCGGACGCGGCGAACCCCAAGCTGTACAACCTGTCTTCGCACTTCCTGTGGGTGGGCGAGCGGACCCGGCAGCTCGACGGCGCGCACATCGCCTTCGCCGAACTGCTGGCCAACCCGATCGGCCTCAAGATCGGCCCGACGACCACGCCCGAGCAGGCCGTCGAGTACGTCCGGCGGCTCGACCCGCGCAACGAGCCCGGCCGCCTGACGCTGATCGCCCGGATGGGCAACGGCAAGGTCCGCGAGGTGCTGCCCGCGATCGTCGAGAAGGTCGAGGCGTCCGGGCACAAGGTCATCTGGCAGTGCGACCCGATGCACGGCAACACCCACGAGTCTTCGACCGGGTACAAGACCCGGCACTTCGACCGGATCGTGGACGAGGTGCAGGGCTTCTTCGAGGTGCACCGCAAACTCGGCACCTACCCGGGCGGCATCCACGTCGAGCTCACCGGCGAGGACGTCACCGAATGCCTCGGCGGCGCGCAGGAGATCTCGGATCTGGACCTCGCCGGCCGGTATGAGACCGCTTGCGACCCGCGCCTGAACACGCAGCAGTCACTGGAGCTGGCGTTCCTGGTCGCGGAGATGCTGCGCGGCTGACGCCTCCTGGTTTCTCAAGTGCTATGAAGGGGCCTTTCATCGCAAAAGTTGCGATGAAAGGCCCCTTCATAGCATTCAGGGCAAGCCTTCGGCTGGGCTCGGGATGTTGTGAAAGTGGCTTTCGCGACACCGCCGACCGTCCACAAACACGCCAGGTTTGCCGTACCCCTCAACAACCCGAATTGCCACTTACGACCACCCCGGCCGACACCTCACCCACCCCATCAGTCACATCAACCACAAAACACCCGCCACCGCACCTCGATCCGCATCCATGGCACCAGTAAGCCAGCGGCCGGGGGATGAAAGGGTCTTTCCCCGCATGCGATGCGAGGAAAGACCCCTTCACCTCACTTTGATCCGCCACATTGGCCTTCGCGCGCCTGCAATCGCCGAGGCCCAGACCCCAAGGCGTCGCGAAAGCCACTTTCGGGACACCGGACGTCCCGAAAGTGGCTTTCGCGACGCATCACGTCAGCGCCACCCCGGCCCTCAAGCGACATGAAAGGCCCTTTCATTGCAAAATTTGCAATGAAAGGGCCTTTCATGTCATTCGCTAAACAGTGTCCAGCAGGCGCGAAGCGGACTTGAGCACGCCGTCCCGCAGCGAGCCCACGTCCGAAACCGCCGCCCCGTTCGCCTGCAGTCCGATGTGGACCGAGTCACGGTAGGTCGCCACCGCGATCCCGATCGCCTGCCGTGGCGCCAGCGGCACGAACGGGTACACGCTGTCGATCTTCGTCCCGTCGAGGGTGAGCCGGTTGGGCGGCACCGGCACCGTGGTCACCACGAGGTCGAACAGCAGCGGCGCGGCCAGCCCGGCGGCCTTGCTGCCGAGCCGGTGCAGCATCGGCGGCATCCGGTCGGCGAGCAGCGGGAACGCGCCTGCCCCCCGCGCCGGTCCCGCGGCCTTGTTCCGGCTCATCTCGCGCTGGACGGCCTTCAGCCGGTCCACCGGATCGTCGAGGCCGACAGGCAGGTCGCAGAGATAGCCGGACAGCTTGTTGCCGCCCAGTTGCTCGGCGGACCGCCCGCGGACGCTGACCGGGATGAGCGCCCGCAGCGTCCGGTCGTCGGCGCGCTGGCCGCGGTTGATCATCCATTCGCGCAGGGCCCCGGAGAGGATCGCCAGCACGACATCGTTGGCGGTCCCGCCGTGCGACCGGCGGATCCGCCGGATCTCGCCGGTGTCCAGCCGGACGAGACCGAGCCGTCGCTCGGTCGACGGCGGCGCGCTGATCGGGGACAGCGGCGAACGGGTCGCGCGGACGACGGAAGAGGCGATCCCGGCCGTTTCCCCGGCCTGGGCCAGGGTGGTGCCGAGGGCGTCCTTGACCGCGTCCACAGGGGAGCGTGGGACGGGCGGCACGGCGCCGCTGTGCGTGCGCTTCGCCACTCGCGGTAGCCCGTCGAGCAGGCCGACGGCGACGGCGTACGCACCCGCTCCGTCGGTCAGCGCGTGGTGCAGTTTCAGCAGCAACGCGAACTCGCCGTCCGGCAGGCCGGTGACAAGATGCAAGTCCCACAAGGGTTTCCCGGTGTCAAGCGGCCGTCCCATCCAGCGCGACGCGTAGGCGGAGAGCGGGTCCGGTTCGTACAGGGAGCTCAGGTGGTGATGTGAAATATGTTCACTGGCGACGAAATCCGGGTCCTCGGCCCAGATGGCGGCGCCGGGCGGGAACAGTGCGGTGCGAGGGCGCTGACGCAGCTTCGGAAGCAGCGCGGCCCGCTCGGCGAGCAGCGTTGTCAGCTTACGCGCGTGCACCTGCCCGTGCGGGCGGAAGGTGACCACCGCGCCCATGTGCATGGGCGTCGTTTCGCTTTCCATGCAAAGGAAAGCGACATCGAGTGCGCTCAGCTGCAGGCCTGACATCATCTGCCTTTCCTTGACGCTCCGGCTAGGGGCACAACTGCACCAGCCTGACATGACGGGCGGGTGGTCGTCATGTTTCCTGGGCGCTAACTACCGTTGGTTTCACTCGAACGATGGGATCACGTTCGGACATGGACCACGGCTCTGCGGCAGATGGTGGACAGGGCGTCCCGGGGCAACTCGTTAGCGGATCATCGGAGGAAACCGGCAGACTGCACGACCATGACCGACGAACCGAAGCGTCCCGAACCGCCGCTCACCGGCGACGAGCGCACTCAGCTGAACGGCTTTCTCGACTTCCTCCGCGCCACCGTGGTGTGGAAATGCTCCGGCCTCACCGACGAGCAGGCCCGGCGGGCGCTCGTGCCCAGCGAACTGACCACCGTCGCCGGTCTTCTCGGACATCTGACCCTGGTCGAGCAGTACTGGTTCAACGTGGTGCTCAACGGGCAGGAGGACCTCTGGAAGGAGGCTCTCGAAACCGACCCCGACGCCGAGTTCCGGGTCGCCATGCAGACCCCGATCGAGCAGCTGATCGCCGTCTATGAGGCCGAGTGCGAGCGGAGCCGCGAGATCGTCGCGGGGATGGACCTGGACGACAAGGTCCCCTTCCGCGGGGATCGCGAGGTCAACGTCCGGTTCGTGGTCGCGCACATGGTCGAGGAGACCGGCAGGCACGCCGGCCACCTCGACCTGTTGCGCGAAATGATCGACGGTCTCACCGGGGAGTGAGCCGGCGGTGTCTCCCTGAGCGCGCTGTCGGATTTCCGTAGCCGGGCCGCGGTACGGGTGGTCACTCACTCGGCCTTGTCGGCGGCCCGCCTCCGCAAATCCGAGGCCTTCGGCCGACAAGAAACGCGCGCGCGTTTCTCACCTGGCCAGCCGACCTCCGGAGACACGTCGGCGGCGAGGGGGCAGCGGGAAGAACCCGCTGGTCCGCTCCACGTACGTCGCGTATCCCGGCCTGGAGCGCTGCAAACCCTTCTCCAGCAAAGGTTTTCCGGTGCCCTTGGCCAGCGTGTACGTCATCGCGATCGGCGACAGGATCGTCGCCGCCCCCACCCAGCTCGAACACGCCAGCAGGTACAGGCCCCACCAGACGCAAGCGTCCCCGAAGTAGTTGGGATGCCGGGTGTAGCGCCACAGCCCGCTGTCGAGGACCTTCCCCTTGTTGTGTGGATCGGCCTTGAAACGGCGCAGCTGGTCGTCGCCGACCGTCTCGAACCCGAAGCCGACCAGCCACACCACGACACCGAGCCACGCCGTCACACCGAAGGAATCGCCGTACATCGCGAACTGGACCGGCAGCGAGACGAACCAGAGCACCACCGCCTGGACCAGGTACACGCGGACAAACAGCTTGAGCGCCGGATTCTCCCCGGCGCTCTCCGCCATCCGCACGTAGCGCGGGTCCTCGGGCAGTTTGTGGTTGCGCAGGTGGAGGTGGACGCCGAGACGCACCCCCCAGACCGCGGTCAGCAGCGCGGTGACCACGCGCAAGGCCACCGACCCGTCCCCGAGCGGGGCCGCGACCAGCGCGACGAGCGCGAAGCCCGGCCCCCAGAGCGTGTCGACGGTGTCGTACCGCTTGCGCCACCGCGCGATGCCGAAGGTGACGACGAAGGCCACGAGAGTCGTGCCCGCCGTGACCGCGAGGGTCCCCCCGAGGGACATCAGGACCACTCCCGGGTGGCGGGCAGTGCGCTCAAGCCCTGATCCGACGAGCGGACCGCGAGGATCTGGTCGACGCCCATCCGGTTCTCCTCGAACGCGAGCGCGCCGCCGACGAGGTAGAGCCGCCAGACCCGCGCGCCGGACTCACCGATCAGCGCCACGACGTCGTCCCAGTTGCTCTCGAGCGTTTTCTCCCATGCCCGGACCGTACGCACATAATGCTCGCGCAGCGCGTGGACGTCGCGGATCTCGAAGCCGGCGGTCTCCAGATGCCCGAGCGTGCGGCTCAGCGGCCGCATCGTCATGTCGGGGGCGATGTAGCGCTCGATGAACGCGCCGCCGCCCGGCGCCACCGCGCCGCGGGACATCTGCTGCAGGACCAGCCGTCCGGTGGGCTTGAGCATCCGGTACAGCGTCCGCGTGTACTCGGGGTAGTTCTCCTCGCCGACGTGTTCGCCCATCTCGATGGTGGCGACGGCGTCGAACGGCTCATCGGTCAGCTCCCGGTAGTCCTGCCTGCGGACCTCGACACGATCCTCCAGGTCGTGCTGGGCGAGGCGGCTCCGGATGTGCTGCAGCTGTTCCGCCGAAAGCGTGATGCCGACCGCGGTCACGCCGTGGTGCTTCGCCGCGTGCACCAGCAGCGAGCCCCAGCCGCAGCCGACGTCGAGCAGCCGCATCCCCGGCCGCAGGCCGAGCTTGCGGCAGATCAGTTCGAGCTTGTCCCACTGCGCCTGTTCCAGGTCGTAGCCGTCTTCCTCCGACGTCCAGTACGCCGACGAGTAGGCCATCGATTCGTCCATCAGCAGCTGGTAGAAAGCGTTGCTGAGGTCGTAGTGGTGCGCGATCGCCGACTTGTCGCGGAGCAGGGTGTGCAGCTTCCCGGACAGCCGGGCCTCCTCGGCGGGCGGCTTGGGCGGCGCCCCGACGACGCCGAGACCCACCGCGAGCCGGAGCGCTTCGGCCCACTCACGCGGGCCGAGCTTCGCCCCGCGCACGGCACCCGAGCGGGTCAGCGCCCAGATGCGGCGGAATCCGTCGGCGAGGTCGCCCTCGACGTCGAGATCCCCGGAGACATAGGCCCTGGCCAGGCCCAGTTCCCCGGGGGCGTAGAGGAGACGGCGCAGCGCGCGCCGGTTGCGGAGGACCACGGTCGGGACATCCGGTGGACCGGCGCGTACGCCGTCCCAGGTACGGAGACCGACCGGGAGCGAGCCACCGAGGAGCCGCTCGACGAACGGGGCTAGGCGAGACGCGGGACTGTTCGGCATAGTCGTCATTCGACCCCGGACAGGAAAAGGATGGGTCGGATGATGCCCCGGTTCACCCGGTCCAATCCGGCCCGGCCCCTGTTCCGAATGCCTTTCGTGCACACCAAGGGTCTACGCATCGGAGTCATCGGCAGCGGCGTGGCCGGCCTCACGGCCGCCTACCTGCTGCAACGCCGCTACGAAGTGCTGCTGTTCGAAGCCGACGACAGGCTGGGCGGGCACGCGCACACCCACGACGTCCCGAGCGCGCACGGCGGCACCGTCGGTGTCGACTCCGGGTTCATCGTGCACAACGAGCGCACCTACCCGAACCTGCTCCGCCTGTTCGCCGAACTGGGCGTCGCCACCCGCGACACCGAGATGTCCATGAGCATCCGCTGCGACGGCTGCGGCCTCCAGTACGCCGGAGCCAAGGGGCTGAAAGGCCTGTTCGCCCAGCCCCGCAACGTCGCCCGCGGGCGCTACCTGCGGATGCTCGCCGACGTCAAGCGCTTCCACCGGCACGCGACGCGCGTCCTCGAATCGCCCGAGGCCGGGGACGTCACCCTCGGCGCGTTCCTCGCCATCGGCGGGTACACGAAGTACTTCGTCGACCACTTCATGCTCCCGGTCGTCTCGACGGTCTGGTCGGCCGACCGCGACGACACGCTGAAGTATCCGGCGCGCTACCTGTTCGAGTTCCTGCGCAACCACGGGATGCTGTCGGTCGGCGGGTCCCCGAGCTGGCGCACCGTCGTCGGCGGCTCCCGCGAGTACGTCGACCTGGCCGCCAAGCAGCTGACCGCCGTCCACCTGTCGACGCCGGTCCGCTCGGTCAAGCGCACCGGTCGGGGGATCGAAGTCCGTGACGACGCCGACACCCGGCACCGGCTCGACAAGGTCGTCCTGGCCACGCACGCGGACCAGGCGCTGAAGCTGCTCGCGTCGCCGACGGAGGCCGAGCGCGAGGTTCTCGGCTCGTTCCGGTACTCCAGCAACGAGGCGTGGCTGCACACCGACACCGGTGTGCTCCCGACGGCGGAGTCGGCGCGGGCGGGCTGGAACTACGCCACGCCGGCCTGCGGCGCGAACGCGGGCGCGGTCCAGGTGTCCTACGACATGAACCGCCTGATGCGGCTCGACGAACCGACCGGCTACGTCGTCACGCTCAACCCCGGCACCGCCCCCGAAGACGCTTCGGTGCTGGCCAAGATGACCTACGAACACCCCGTCTACACGCCGGAATCCGTGGCCGCCCAGCGTCGTCTGCCGGAACTCAACGACGGCACGGTCGCCTTCGCCGGCGCGTACCAGGGGTGGGGGTTCCACGAGGACGGCTGCGCGTCCGGTGTCCGCGCGGCCGAGAGCTTCGGAGTGCGATGGTGACCGTCATGGCCGTGCTTTACGACTCCACGGTGGCGCATGTCCGGCGCAATGATCCGCCGATCTCGTTCGCCCACCGTGTCTATCTGTGGCTCGTCGACCTCGACGCGCTACCGAAGCTTCCGTGGTGGCTGCGCCCCTTCGCCCGCTTCGACCCGCGAGACCACTTCGCGGCCGAGGACACCTCCAGCATCCGGTCCAAATTGGACCGCTGGCTCGCGGCGCGCGGCGTCGACCTCCAGGGCGGCCGGGTGCTGATGCTCGCGGGCGCGCGGATGCTCGGGCACAACTTCAACCCGATCACCCTCTATTGGTGCCACCGGCCCGACGGCGAACTCGAATGCGTGATCGCCGAGGTCCACAACACCTACCGCGGCAGGCACGCGTACCTCCTGCGCCCCGACGCGGACGGGAACGCCCTCGCGGACAAGGAGTTCTACGTCTCGCCGTTCCAGTCGATGGACGGGGAGTACCGGATGGAGGTGCCGAGGCCGGAGTCGCTGCTCTCGGTCAAGATCGCCCTCCGTCAGGGCGGACAGACGCCGCTGACCGCGTCGCTGCGCGGGGTGCGGCGGCCCGCCACCACCAAGTGGCTGGTGCACATGCTGCTCACCCGCCCCCTCATGCCGCACCGGGTCTCCGCGCTGATCCGGCGGCATGGGGTCAAACTGTGGTTGAAGAAGGCGCCGATAACACCACAGTCCCAGCGCACGCCGCAGACCGCCGGAGGCAGGCTTGATGGATGAATCGGCACGTCCGCGCCGGATGGCGCCCGTTCCCGCACCGGACGGCGAACCGGCGGGTCCGACGGCCGAAGACCTGCTCGTCCGCGTCGCGAAGGGGGACGAGCGGGCCTTCGACGCCTTGTACGACAAGCTCGCCGGCCCGGTGCTCGGCCTGGTGCGGCGGATCCTGCGCGACGTCGCGCAGTCCGAAGAGGTCACTCAGGAGGTCATGGTGGAGCTGTGGCGCACGGCCACGCGCTACTCCCCGGAGCGGGGGAGCGCCTTGAACTGGGCCATGACGCTCGCGCACCGCCGTGCCGTCGACCGCGTCCGCTCGGCACGGGCCAGTTCGGACCGCGAGGTCAAGGCGACCTTCGAGGCCGCCCGCGCCCGGCCCTTCGACGAGGTGGCCGAGGCCGTCGCGGCCCGCTGGGAACGTTCGCAGGTGCGCCGCTGCCTGACCAGTCTCACCGAGCTGCAACGGGAATCCGTGCTGCTCGCCTACTACCAGGGCTATACCTATCGCGAGGTCGCCGAGGTGCTGCAGACCCCGCACGGGACCATCAAGACCCGTCTCCGGGACGGCCTGATCAGGCTCCGGGACTGTTTGGGGGTGACGGCATGACCATGCCCGAAATGCACACGCTCACCGGGGCCTACGCCGTCGACGCGCTGTCCGAAGTGGAGCGTGCCCAGTTCCAGCGGCACCTCGGGGAGTGCGCTTCGTGCGCCCAAGAGGTCCTCGAACTGCAGATGACCGCGACCCGGCTCGGCGCCGCGCTGGCCGAAGACCCGCCGCCCGGGCTGAAGCGCCGGGTGCTCGCGGAGGCGATGGCGACCAGGCAACAGCCGCCGAAGACGCGCTTCGAGACCGGAGAACGCGTCAAGGACCGCCGTCGGGCCCCGCGCTGGGCGATCGCCGCGGCCGCGGCGGCCGTCGTCGGCCTGGCGGGCACCGCCGTGTTCGGCGGCATCGCCTACGACAACCACACCCAGTTGACCGCCGCGCGGGAACGCGCCGCGCAGTACGCGGACCGGTACGCCCCGGTCGCCGACGTCCTTTCGGCCACCGATCTCCGGACCGGGCACGCCGAGACCTCCGCCGGGGGCGGCGGGACCGTGATGATGTCGCGCGCGAAGGACCGGCTCGTCTTCATGGCGGCACAGCTACCGAAGAACGATCCGGGCCGGACGTACCAGGCGTGGCTGATGTACCCGGGCACCTCGCCCAAGCCCGCCGGGCTCATTTCCGGTGGTCAGGACGGTGCGCTGCTGGTCGCCGACGGTCTCGGCGGGGCGGAGAAGTTCGCGCTGAGTGTCGAACAGGCAGGCGGTTCGGCGACCGGATCGCCGTCGAACGACGTCGTCATGGTCATGTCGATGCCCACCTGATCTCCGCTCTTACCAGGCCGCCGTTCGCCGCTGCGACCGGGTCTCGCTCTTGCGCCCGCGAACATGTTGTGGCAAAACACCTTTGCGACACACGGCGTGGCTACTGGATTCGAGCCTGCCTGGTGCATACCGTCCTGCTTCAACGTCGGCAGTTGACATAACTCTCAATCTGAGGTTCAGCTCGAGGGTTCGATCCAGGTTCAGCGACCGGCGGGCAGCACGGGCACACACGATCAGGAAGGCGGCCCCGATGACGCCCCCGCACAACTACCTTGCGGTGATCAAGGTCGTCGGTATCGGCGGCGGCGGAGTGAACGCCGTCAACCGCATGATCGAGGTCGGCCTCAAGGGCGTCGAGTTCATCGCGGTGAACACCGACGCTCAGGCACTGCTCATGTCCGACGCCGACGTCAAGCTCGACATCGGCCGGGAACTGACCCGCGGCCTCGGTGCCGGCGCTGCCCCCGAAGTGGGGCAGAAGGCCGCTGAGGACCACCGCGAAGAGATCGAAGAGGTCATCAAGGGCGCCGACATGGTGTTCGTGACCGCGGGTGAGGGCGGTGGCACCGGTACCGGTGGCGCGCCCGTCGTCGCCCAGATCGCCCGCAAACTCGGCGCGCTGACCATCGGCGTCGTAACCCGCCCCTTCACCTTCGAGGGCAAGCGCCGCAGCAAGCAGGCCGAAGACGGCATCCAGCAGCTGCGCAACGAATGCGACACCCTCATCGTCATCCCGAACGACCGGCTGCTGCAGCTGGGCGACATCGGCGTTTCGCTGATGGACGCCTTCCGCTCCGCGGACGAGGTCCTGCTTTCGGGTGTCCAGGGCATCACCGATCTGATCACCACGCCGGGTCTGATCAACCTGGACTTCGCCGACGTCAAGAGCGTCATGTCCGGCGCGGGCTCCGCGCTGATGGGCATCGGCTCGGCGCGCGGCGAGGGCAGGGCGATCCAGGCGGCGGAGAAGGCGATCAACTCGCCGCTGCTGGAAGCGTCGATGGACGGGGCGCACGGCGCGCTGCTGTCGATCGCGGGCGGGTCGGACCTCGGCCTGTTCGAGATCAACGAGGCCGCGTCGCTGGTGCAGGAGTCCGCGCACCCCGACGCCAACATCATCTTCGGGACGATCATCGACGACTCGCTCGGCGACGAGGTCCGGGTCACCGTGATCGCGGCCGGTTTCGACGCCGGCACGCCGACCCACAAGAAGCTCGACCCGTCGACGTTCGGCTCCCGGGCGAACTCGACCGCGTCCGCGCAGGCGGGCCAGGTCAACGGTGGCGGGGCGACGCCGGTGCAGAGCCCGCCTTCGGGTGCCACGCCGGTGCCGTCGACCGGTTCCAACGGCTACCCGGTCGCGCCGCCGCGCACCCACTCGCCGATGCCCGCCCGCAACGAAGGCAACGGCTCGCTGTCCGGTGGGCTTCCGCAGCCCGGCGTCGGCTCGCGCGGCTACTCGCCGATCGGGTCGAACTCGACCCACGGCAGCCTGCCCGGCCGCGCCACCCCGGTGCACGACGACCCTTCGGACGACGAAGTGGATGTCCCTCCCTTCATGCGGAGGTAACAGCACCCGTCACTGCTTTTCGTGAAGGCCCCCTTCACTACCCTCAAGGTAGTGAAGGGGGCCTTCACTCAGGTCTAGGAGGATTGCGTGCGCGTACGGCGGGTCGTGACGACAAGGGCCGGCGGGGCTTCCCGGCCGCCTTTCGACACCTTCAACCTCGGCGATCACGTCGGTGACGAGGCGGGCGACGTCTACGCCAACCGCAAGCGCCTCGCCGCCGAACTCGGCCTCGCCGAGGACAGGCTGGCCTGGATGGAGCAGGTCCACGGCCGCACCGCCACCGTCGTCGACGGCTCGGAAACCTCCGCCGCCGAAGCGACCGACGCGCTCGTGACGGCTCAGTCCGGTCTCGCGCTCGTGGTGCTCGTCGCCGACTGCGTGCCCCTGATGCTGGCCGACGCCGAAGCCGGTGTCGTCGCCGCCGTCCACGCGGGCCGTGTCGGCGCCAGGGTCGGCGTCGTCCCCGCCGCGATCGAGGCGATGCGTTCGCTCGGTGCCGAACCGGGCCGGACCGAAGCACTGCTCGGTCCCGCGATCTGCGGCGACTGCTACGAAGTCCCCGCCGACATGGCCGCCGACGTCGAAAAGCACGTCCCCGGCAGTGCCTGCAAAACCCGCAAAGGCACGCCGGGGCTCGACCTGCGCGCCGGCCTTTGGCGGCAACTGGCCGACCTCGGTGTCGGCAAGATCGGCCTCGATCCGCGCTGTACCAACGAAGACAAGACCCTGTTCAGCTTCCGCCGCGACGGCACCACCGGCCGGATCGCGGGGATCACGTGGCTGGACGCGTCGTGAGTGACGCTCGTAAGGGGGAGCTTGCCGCTTCCCTCGCCGAAGTCGAAGAGCGGATCGCGGCCGCGTGCAAGGCCGCGGGCCGGGAACGCGACGAAGTGAAATTGCTCGCGGTCACCAAGACCTTCCCGGCGCTCGACGCCGCGCTGCTCGCCGATCTCGGCGCGCTCGACCTCGCCGAGAACCGCGATCAGGAGGCGGGGGCGAAGGCCGAAGAGGTCGCCGGTCTGCGCCCGGACGCCCGCGTCCGCTGGCACATGGTCGGTAGTCTGCAGCGGAACAAGGCCAAATCGGTCGTGCGCTGGGCTGACGAGGTCCAGTCCGTCGACTCAGAGCGCCTGGCCGACGCGCTGGGAAAGGCGACCAGGTCGGCGCTCGATTCCGGGCAACGCGATCACCCGTTGGACGTCCTCATTCAAGTAAGTCTCGATGACGATCCGAAGCGCGGGGGCACTCGGGTGAGCGAACTGGGCCAGTTGGCGGAGCGGATAGCCCATGTGGGTGATATCCGCCTCCAAGGGCTTATGGCGGTCGCTCCGCTGGGTACAGACCCCTCAGAGGCGTTCGAGAAGCTCGCTCGTGCGTCGGAGCGTCTACGGGAGGACCACCCAAATGCCCGTGAGATCTCCGCCGGAATGAGCAATGATCTCGAGCAGGCGATCGCGCACGGCTCGACCTGTGTGCGTGTCGGAACCGCGTTGCTCGGTGGACGCGGTTTAGCCTCGCCCTAGGGAATACCGTCTCGTCGTTACGGGGAGTGGCGGCGAGGGCGGGGGAGTACGGTGCGGGACGCGGCTAAGGCTAGGGAGAGGCATGAGCGCGCTGCAGAAGCTGAAGGCCTACTTCGGGATGGTGCCCGCGGACGAAGACGGCTATGACGTCGAAGAGGACTACCGGCGAGGTTACGCCTCAAAAGAGTACGCCGACGACGAGTACGACTACGACGACGAGCCACCGGCCCGGTCGCGAGGTGGACGTTACCGGGACGTCGATGACACTTATGACGAGCCCGCGCCTCGGCCTCGGTCACGCTCCGTGGCCAGTCCGGAGCCGGCGGTCCACGGGGCGCTCGCGATCGATCGCCAGCCGGAACCGGTCGCGCGGCTGCGTCCGGTCACCGAGCCGGTCCGTGCCGCGGTGCGTGACCCGTTGAGCCGGATCACCACGCTGCACCCGACGAGCTACGCCGAGGCGCGCGCGATCGGGGAGCACTACCGGGAAGGCATCCCGGTGATCATGAACCTCACCGAGATGGAGAACGCGGACGCGAAGCGTCTCGTCGACTTCGCCGCGGGGCTCGCTTTCGCTTTGCGCGGGTCGATGGACAAGGTCACCAACAAGGTGTTCCTTCTCTCACCGCCCGATGTGGACGTCACCGCGGAGGACCGTCGGCGGATTGCCGAAGGCGGATTGTTCCTGCGCGGCTGATCACCCGGTGACCGCTGAGCGCAGCCGGATGTGATTTTGTCGACTCATCGGCATCTCGTGCCCGTCAACTGCGTCTTTTGACGCGAGGCATGGCAGAGTGGTTACGTGAATGCTGTGTTGCTGGTCGTCTGGTACGTGCTGTTCGCCTTCTGGCTCCTGCTGACGGCACGGATCGTCGTCGAACTCGTGCGTGCTTTCGCTCGCGAGTGGCGTCCTGCCGGAGGGGTTGCGGTAACGCTCGAGACCATCTACACAGTGACCGACCCACCGGTTCGTCTGTTCAGACGAATCATCCCGACCGTACGAATCGGCGGCGTCGGACTGGACTTATCGATTATGGTGCTGCTGTTGGTTGTGTTCTTTGCGATGCAGCTGGCAACGCCAGGGTGATTTTCGGGGAAGCCCGGGTGGACCTGCAGGCCATGGAGTGCGTGAGGTGATCTGATGTCGTTGACCCCCGCTGACGTGCACAACGTCGCGTTCAGCAAGCCGCCCATAGGCAAAAGGGGCTACAACGAGGACGAGGTGGACGCGTTCCTCGACCTGGTGGAGACCGAGCTTGCCCGGTTGATCGAGGACAACAACGAGCTGCGGCAGCAGGTCGAACAGCTCGACAACGAGCTCGAGACCACCCGTGGTGAGCTCGAGAACGCCAAGGCGGGAGCAGTCGGCCCGCCGCCACAAGCGCGCGACGAGCCGTCGCGTCGCCTGGCGCCGGTGCCACCACCGCAGTCGGCGATGGAGCAGACCCAGGCCCACTCGATGGTGCCGGACAACGGGGAGCCCAACGTCCAGGCCGCGAAGGTGCTCGGACTGGCGCAGGAAATGGCCGACCGGCTCACCGCCGAGGCCAAGACCGAGTCGGACGGCATGCTCGCCGAAGCCCGGACCAAGTCCGAGCAGCTGCTGTCGGACGCGCGGTCGAAGTCGGACTCGATGGTGAACGAGGCGCGTACCCGCGCCGAGACCATGCTGAACGACGCCAGGACCCGTGCCGAGACCTTGGAGCGCCAGGCGCGCGACAAGGCGACGACCATGGAGCGCGAGGCTCAGCGTAAGTACACCGAGACGATGAACAGCATGAACGCGGAGAAGGGCTCGCTGGGCAAGAAGATCGAAGAGCTGCGCACGATCGAGCGGGAATACCGCACGAGGCTGCGCGGATTCCTCGAATCCCAGCTGCGTGAGCTCGACGACCGTGGTTCGGCCGCTCCCGCGTCGGCGTCCTCGACGAACTCGGGGCAGTCGGCGGCGTCTTCGGGCGGCGGACAGGGCTACTCGTTCGGCCCCCGGGCCGAAGCGGGCTGATTTTCACCCGGCCCGAAAGTTTCTACGCTGCTCAAAATTTCTACCGCTGCTCAAAATTTCTACACAGTGGAACGGCCTCGGCACTCTCCGGAGGGTCGGGGCCGTTTCGCTTGCGGCTCGTGTTGTAATTCACCGTGCTCTACATCGTCCTGGTACTGGTACTGGCGGCTCTGGGGCTGCTCGTCGCGGCGCTCATCACCGCGAACTCCCTGTGGGCCTGGATCTCCATCGGTCTCTCCATCGTCGCCGGGTTGCTGCTCGTCTTCGACTGGCTGCGCCGGCGGAAGAAGCGCGCGGCCGAGGCCGGCGCCGAATCCGACTCTGAGTCCGAGGAGACCGACGCCGAAGATTCGGAGGAGGTCGAGGATTCGACTCCGGCCGGAAAGAGCGACGCGGACGACGAGAAAAAGTCCGAGGACGCCGAGCAGACCGTCTTGATGCCCGCCGCCGGTGAGCTGGGCGACGCGGACGAGACTCCCGAGCCTCAGCGCAACGGCGATCCCGGCGAGGAGAAGAGCGATCCCGCGGATGTGGCGATCGTCTCCGAACTCGAGACCGAGGTCGTCGTCGTCGACGAGTACCCGCGTTATCACGTGACCTCGTGCGCGTGGCTCGAAAGCCGGGACACGATCCCGCTCGGCATCGGTGAGGCGCGGCAGCTCGGGTTCACGCCGTGCGCGCTGTGCACGCCCGACGCGGATATCGCCGGGCAGCACCGGGACAAGACCAAAGCAGACAGCTAGCTTGAGTTTTAACGTCTGAGTGGCTGGTTGGGCCCCTGGTTGATCATGGGTGAAGCCCTTGGTTGATCATTCTTCTTGCGACAGAGGAAAGATCATCTACCAAGGGCTTCAGTTGATCAGTGTGCACCATGTCCAGGACGCGGGTGCTGTCGGGGAACTCTCGGCGTTGCGGCAGGAGTTCTATCGCTGTCTGACTCGGCGGGCGGACGCGTTGTTCGAGCTGACCGACGCGGTGCTGTGCGCTGACGGGCCGGTCCGTTCGGTCGCGGAGCTCTCACTCGCGGGCGAGCATCGCCGTGGGCATGGCAGCGGTTATGCCGCGCTGGCCCGAGGCCAGGTCGAGGTCGACCGGTTACGCACCGCCCTGACAGCGGTGTCGCTGCCTCGTGCCGCGGACGGGCGGCTGGTGCTGGCGGTGGACGTCACCTGCTGGCTGCGCCCGGAAGCACACACACGTGGGGCGTGTCACGGCAACCGTGTAAGCCAGAGGTGTACCAAGATCGACTCGCTGGTTTGGCGGTCGGAAGGGACATCGAGTGACTCAGGACACATCGTCTCG
>NZ_JBHRWK010000104.1:0-7520 GCF_042647925.1 Amycolatopsis speibonae | reverse complement strand
GCACCGGCTTCAACGACATCAGCAGCCACACTCCACAGATCCGCGATCATCACAAGACCCTGACCAGCGTAGACGCCACCACCCCGAATAAACCAACAGCATCGCTGATCGACGTCAAGTCGTTCCAGGACTCGAGGTTGTTTCCTGACTTCGTCGACGACTTGCGCTCGGTCCCGGTAACCGATCTCATCCCGCGAGGGTACGGTCCCCATCCCGAAGCGACCGCGTATTCCGAGCACTTGGTCGATCAAGCCGGGGCTTGAGCGCCGGCGACCCCTGCGTGTTCGACAGCAGCAGCCTCCACCTTGACGTTCTCCGTCGTCGGTGAGGACACCGGGCGGTCTGTTCCCTTCGGCGATCGTGGGCGGATACTCGTCGACCACGTCAGCAAATCTGGTGCCTTCCGGATACGTGAACCGGACCATGACCCGTGCCACGGGGAGACGGAAGTGCGGTCCTCTGGCCGGCCCTGCATCTCGTCCAGGATCCTCACGCCCTGCGGATCGGGGTGGAGTTTCCTGTGCCTGGTTCGCACAAGGGCGCCCGGGGAACGGTGTCGCCCCGTTGGCGAATTCACTCGCCCGTGACAACGCTGACCCGTCGCGAGGAGGTCATCGACGCGCTCGTCCGCGAACCCTCGATCCGTGACAATCCACGTCGGTGACCGGCCGACCTATTGGTCCCGGCCTGGCCGCCGCACGGATGGCACGGCCCTTCGGTATCACCGGGCGGCGGGAATCAGCCCTGCACCCAAAGACTCGGTCGTCACATATTTCCCGGACAGGTGGTCCGCGGCTCCACTAGTCACAGCCTCCAACGCCCGTACGGCCGCGTCGACCTCGGTGAATCCGCCGGTGTCCTGCGCCGCGCGGAACCAGTCGTGGATCCGATTCTCCCAAGGGTTGTCCGTGTGCCCCCGCTGAAAATGCGCTTTCGTCATCCCGGCGTCGAGGATGCCGGGGTCGAACGCGATCGCGGTGACACCGGTTCCGCGCAACTCTCCGGCGAGATTCGCGGTCAGAGAGATCAAGGCGGCCTTGGAGACGGAATACGCGCTGGCGTAGGGCCAGCGATACTGTCCGGCACGGCTCACCACGTTGATGACGCGCCCGCTGCCCTGGTCGACCATCCCGGACACCACCTTGCTGGTGAACGACCAGGCGCCACGGAGATTCACTTCCATGGTGTGCCACCATGCTTGGTCGTCAACGCTCCACAGTGGTCCGATCGGGCCGGTGGTGGCACCATTGTTGACCAGAACGTCGATTCCACCGAAGAGACGTGTCGCCTTGTCGACAGCTTCTGCTACGGCGCTGCTGTCGGCCAGGTCGGCGACCATGAAGTCAGCGGTTCCACCGCTGCCGCGGATGACGTCCACCGTCTCGGCAAGCGCCTGTCCGTCACGGCCTGTGATAAATACCGAAGCCCCTGAGGAGGCCACTTGCTCGGCGCATGCCTTGCCGAACCCGTGGCCTCCGCCGGTGAGCAGGACTCGTGGCGAGGATCGCCGTAACTGTTCGCCGGCGGTCGAGGAGACTGGTTCCTTCCTCACAGGCTTAACTCCCTTTCACGGTTTGACGAGGACCTTGGTCGCTTGACGGTTCGCCATCGCCTGGTAGCCGAGGTCGATGCCGGCCAAGTCGACGACGCGGTCGAAGACCGGGCTCGGATCCAAGTCACCGGCGATGACGTCATCGAGCAAGGCCGGAAGATAAGCCCTGGCGGGCGCGAGGCCACCGGTGACGGTGATGTTGCGCAGGAAGCGAGCCATCGGCTCCACGACACTGTGGGGGCCACCGACCAAACTGATGGCTCCACCGTCGGCACAGATCGCCATGGCCGTGTCCACCGTGTCTTGTTCACCGACGGCATCGACCACCAAGTCCACCCCGGCACCTCCGGTGGCTTCGATCACCTGTGCCTCACCCTCGGCTCCCCGGACGGTGACCACGTCCGTAAGGCCGAACCTCCGCCCGATACTCAAGCGCGCTTCGTGGCGTCCTAGCAGAAAGACCCGTTCGACGCCTGCTCTCCGTGCAGCCAGAACCGAGCACAGACCCACCGCGCCGTCTCCGATCACGGCGACCGTCGCGGGCCTGGATATTCCGCCTGCGTGAATGGCGTGATGGCCGGTGGCCATCACATCCGCCAGCGTGAGCACGGCCGGAATGCGCTCGTCGTTCTCATCGAACGGCACCTGAACCAAGGTGCCGTCGGCGAAGGGAACGCGCACGCCTTCCGCCTGCGCGCCTCCCGCCGCGATGCTCCACATCCCGCCCTGCGGACAGGAGCTCTGCAGACCGTGAGTACAGCGGACGCATTCGCCGTCACAGAACATGAACGGAGCGACCACCAGTTGCCCAGGGCGCACGGTACGGACAGCAGCGCCCACGTGGGCGACCACGCCGACGAACTCATGCCCGCAACGCGGTCCCTGAAGCGGTCCGGGCTTGCCAAGGTAGCAACGCAGATCCGTGCCACAGATCCCGGCGGCGACCACTCGTACGACGGCGTCCGTCGGCTGTTCGATCCTGGGGTCGCGCACCTGCTCCACGGACACTCGTCCGGGTGCGTGCAGCATCGCCGCCCTCATCATCGTGTCACCCGCTGCCGCTGGGTCTTCTTACGCGCGAGGGTGAGGCCGTCCGCGACGGTGAGAAGCACCGACTCGACCCGGTCGTCCGCCAGCACGTGTTCGTTGAACTCCCTGATGGCACGTGCGTTGCCCGTCGCCGTCAGCGAAGCCGCCTCGCCCTGATAGAGGACGTTGTCCGCGATCAACAGACCGCCGGGGCGGATCCTGGGCACGAGCGCCTCCCAATAGTCGAGATAGCCGACTTTGTCGGCATCGACGAAGGCCATGTCGAACAAGGGGAACTCCGGGAACCTGCGCAGCGTCTCGCCCGCCGGGCCGAACAGCGGTTCGATCCGGTCGGCGACACCGGCTTGTCGCCACGCCGCCGCCGCGATATCGGCCCACCTGTCGGTGACATCGCAGGTGAACACCACACCGCCGGGACCGACCCCGTCGGCCAGCGCCATGGTCGAATAGCCCGTGAAGGTACCCACTTCGAGGACCGTCCGAGCCGACGTCAGTCGCGCGAGCATGGTCAGCAGCACACCCTGCTCGGAGGGAATCCGCATCTCCGCGATCGCGCCCAACGCGACTGTCTCGTCGATGAGTTCGCGCTGGGCCGCGGTCAGTGGCCCGGCTTGATCCCGTGCGTATCGCATCAGCTCCGGTGTCAGCGCCACCGTCTTGTCCACCTCGGGGTGCGACATGGTCGTCTGGGTCATGGTGATCCTCTCCGCGATAGTGGCATCGGCGTTCACCGTCGCTCTGCTACGGGTGGACGAATCCGCACGTCCTCGACGATTGTTCCCGTTCGAGAAAATACAGATTTCTTCCCGCTCAAACGCCACGTGTTCCACGTCATGGAATTCGTGATCGAGCCGTTAGGAGGCCGGGAAATCATCGATGGCTCCAGCACGGGCCTCAACGGATTCGCGCCACCTCCGGGTGAGACCGGCGAGGTCCGGTGCTTCCTCGGGCGCGAGGATGCTGAGCCGGGCGCGGTCGCCGTATGTGACGAGCAGCGCGAAGCACAAGTGTCCTGGAGGCAGCCAGGGAATCGCGGTGACGTCCAGCACCGGCAGCCCCAACAGCCGAAGCGGGAACTCCGCTCGCACGCTGGACGCCGTCATGCCGACCTTCGTGGGATCCGTCGTGGTCCGCAGGGCCCATCCGACGGCCCGGGAAGACGCGTCGTGCAGCAAGGGCCCCCATGCCTTCCGATGTGTCGCGGTCCGACGGCGACCGGCGGCACGGACGATGTGGCGAAGGTGCTCATCCGGCTTTGAGCCGGACACTGGCAGCTCAAGGCGCATGAGGCCGAGGTGGTTGACGAAATCGTCCGACAAGCACGTTCCGGAGGTTTCGACGGGTACCAAGACATCCCGACGTGAACCTTCCTCCTGCGCGGGCAGCCAAGCGTCGAGTGCCTCCGAGAACGCCGCCAGGTGCACCTGGTTCACGGTCGCGCCGCTGGCCCTCGCCACCGCCGTCAAGCGGTCGAGCTGAACTTCGTCGCAGACGAGCACCCTGCCCCGACCTTGAGGCGCTTGCGGCGCCTTCGCCGCCGATAGACGAGCTTTCATCAAGTCGGGAAGCAGTGACAGAAGGGCCTTCGAGCCCCTGGACGAAGATCGCGCACCGGTCTCGGATCGCCACCTCGGCGGCTCATCATCGCCAAGCAGGGCGACGATCGTCCGTAGAGCCGCGCCGGCGTCCTGCCGGGCGTGGTGCACCACGTAATGGATATTCCAGGTACCGTCACCACCCTGCTCGGTCAGCCAAACACCCCACGGCGGCCTCGATGGATCGTGCCAGTCGCCGAGAAGAGAGTGTGCCGTGTGGACAGTTGCTTGCCGCGGCGCTTCCCGCACGTGGTATCGGATGTCGACCTCTGGAACTCGCGTCCACTCGGGAGGCGTGTCGGCCTTCAATCTCTCTGTGAGCGGGAAGAGACGCGCCACTCGGGATTCGACCATCTCCCGTACCTCGTCAAGTGGCCGACGCGGCCCGGACACGCGGAGAGTGAATCCGAAGTAGAGGTCGGCCGGGCTGGGCGCAAAGCCCTCCAAGTTGGCGAACACGGTCGCCAACTGATCCGCGGATCTGGCGCCGGAGTGAGTCGGTGTTGACGGGGATTCCACTGTTCCGTCTCCTGCCTGTCAGGAGACAGGATCTTCCCAGCAACCGGCGCCGACTGGACAACCGCGAAGTTTTTCTTTCACTTACTCTGCCCGAAAGGCTTCTTGGCGCTACGAACGGCCCAGCACCGAGGGTGCGACAGTCGCCATTACCCGCCGCGAACGTCTTTCAGGTAGTGAAACACCGCCGTGACCCGGCGGTCGGCGCTGTCGTCAGGGGTGCGGTCCAGCGTCGCGAAGATATTCCGGATGTGCTTGTGAGCGGCACCGGCGCTGACTACCAGGCGCGCCGCGAGCGTGTCGGGCGCGTCGATCAAACTGCGATCGGCGAGCATCGGCGGCAGGATTCCGCGCACGACCGCCCGTAGTTCGGCGAGCGCCTGCTCGGCCGCGTCCTCGGCTCGTCCGAAGACCTCATCGGCATCTCCTGCCCCCGCCACAGCACGTCGAGCTGCCCTCGATCACATTCAGCGCACCAGGCGATTCTGTGCTCCGTCACGCAGAGCGCGTTCGACCCGCCGAAGTTCCGTGGAGTGCGAGCCGCGCGAGCGGCGGACAGGTGCGCGATACGCAACGCGAGGTCGGTGTCCGTGCCAAGTCGCAAGAGACGCCGAGCAGTCCGACGGCCAGAGCGCCCGGGAAGTCACGCACCACCACCCGAAGATCGAGAAGGCCGACTTGTCCGCTAGGAAGGAGATGCCACCACATCGGAAATATGCCATCTCGCACTGTGTTGAGAACCAAAGTCAGTCAGATGAGCCCTAGCTGGACCCGGCGACTGCGGCGACAAGCTGCAGAGCGGACGCCGCTCACTCTACGTGATCTCGGCTGCTACAGATACCACCATGTCGGGCCTGGTTTCGAGCAGATGTCAGGGCCGAGACAAGGTTCCGGTGCAGTTCCTCACGAGATCACTCGAGGTACGCCAATGGCGTGACGGTGGACGATAGGGTCACCATGGGCGGTCACCGGCTGTCACAATCGAGAGCGAACCATGCCGATGGGGAGGAACGTGCGGGTGCCGGGAGTCGACTTGATCATGGCGGCATTGAGTGCTGGAGCCGCCGCCGGAATCACCACAACGACCACGAGCGCGATCACCGATTCGTACTCACGGTTGAAATCGCTACTGGGCCGTAAGGATGTGGCCATTGAAGACTTGCGACCGGACGAGCTCCGCGTGAGGCTCACCGAGTCCGCAGCGGCGGCCGACGAGCACGTCCTGACAACGGCGCAGAGGCTGCTGGATCTAGTGGAGCAGGGTATCGGCAATTCGGCGAATACGGTGACCACGAATCACGGCGCGGTCGGTACGTTCAACGCACATGTATCGTTCGGGCAGCCACCAATCCCCCCGACCTCACCGGAGACGACGTAGCGCCACCCGTCTCCGGTGCCGGACCGGCCCAAGTCAACAATGGCGCCATTGGTGTCTTCCATGCGGCTGTGACGATAAACGGACCGCCGCCCATCGAGTTCCCGCATCGTGTAGGCAGACCTCCCCTTCCGGCGGACTGCCGGCAGACGCGTCCCGTGGACGCGGCGCTCGCATCCACAGCCGGCGACGGGACGGTCGTGGTGTGTTCGGGCATGGGCGGGGTAAGCAAAACCCAGCTGTTTCGGCATTCGGGTATCAGCTCTGGGAGGCAGGGGATATCGACCTGCTCGTGTGGGTCGCGGCGTCCTCGCGCGACGCGGTGTTGTCGGGTTTCGCGCAGGCGTCGATAGATATCGCTGGTATCCCGACCAATCCGGAGACGTCCGCCGACCGCTTTCTGAACTGACTGGAGACCACGGAGCGCCGCTGGCTAGTGGTGCTGGACGACGTGATAGTGCCCGCGGATCTCGCCGGCCTATGGCCACCGACGCATCCCCATGGCCGAGTCGTGGTCACCACCCGGCGCCCGCTCACGCTTCGGGCTTCTCCGGTTCGGGCTCAACGACCGGCGAGGCAACAGTGCCTGCTTCGAACGCCTCAGTGATCTCCCCCGGGATCCTGCCCTGGTCGGAGAGCGTATAGCCATTCTCGGCAGCCCACGCACGCACCTGCTGGTCATATTCCTGGTCAGTCCCCGAGGCCGCACTACGCCAGGGAGCGGCGCCATCTGTCAACTGGCCGACCGCAACCTTGATGCGCCGTCCACCGATCCGGCGGCCCGCAGCCACATAGCGGTCAAACTCCTCCCGCAGCGCCTGCGCGTTCTTATCCGACAAGTCGATCTCATAGGACACGCCATCCAACGCGAACGGCAGAGTCTGAGTTGCCTCGCTACCGTCGAGATCATCCAAGATCTCGACGCTGACCCTCTTCGCCATGCAACAAGCCCTTTCACCAGGTCAAATTTCACGGACCAGTGCGAACAGTTCCCGGCAGACCCGACGCGTGGCGTCCGTCGAGTGCCGGACCTTCTGAGTCCGGCCATGACCCAGTTCAGCATCTCGCCGGACGCCACGCATCAAGAAACCATCAGCGGAACACTCCAGAGGCAGCCCCAAGCCATGGGCCTCAACTCTCGGGCATGGCAGTGGCCCGCTCCTGCAAGCCGGGTCCGAAGCTAGGAGCGGGCCACTGCTTTTCCTTCACTGTCACGCGACACCTCAGGATGGGCGCTGCCTCGACAAGAACAACTGAGGGCCACGCAATAGCCACATTACGTCACCGTGGCGCGGTGCGCGGGCAGACAATGTGGACGAAAATCCCTGGACTGAGGTTGTCCCGGGGAGCCGGACACCGGGGTTTATGCCACGAGGGCGTGGTCTTGACGATAGCTTATGCGGGTTTCGTGGGGTGTTCGGTAGTCGAGTGT
>NZ_JBHRWK010000103.1:0-23484 GCF_042647925.1 Amycolatopsis speibonae | reverse complement strand
ACCGGGTCACCACCGCACCCACCCCCACCGAACAGGACACAGCCAACACAACAGCAACCCCAGCCCAACCCAGAGCCGCTTAAGTTCCTGGCATTGACCCTGAAAGTAGTGAAGGAGGCCTTCACGACCTCCAGCATCGCCACTTTCGCCCCACGCGCCCCAGCAGTCACAGCGGCTGCGCGTGAAGGACCCCTTCACTCGGCTAGCGCAATGAAGGAGTCCTTCACGTACTTCAGGCGACCCGGGTGCCGCACCGTGCGGAGCCCAGGACCTCGTGAGTGGCGATTCGGGTCAGGGCCAAGAGTGGCTCAGGTACCTACTGCCGGGCGGTTTCGCGTGACAGGAGGGACGACACCACCGGCTCGGGTCCAAGACCTCGTGAGTGGTGACGACGGTCAGAACCCGAATCGCCACTTCACGAGACCCGACGCGGCCCAATCCCCCGAAGCAGCCGCCGCCCGGTCCGCGCGAGGTACTCGCCGAACTCAGCCGGCTCCTCCACCGTGAACTCGATGTCGGTGAGCGTCAGGACGACCGCCAGCCACTCGAAGGAATCGACGTACGCGACATACCGGCAGCTGTCCTCGCCGAGCGTCTCGAAGCTCCCGTCGACCCGGTGCAGCCGGGCCGCGGCCTCGCTCGCGCCGACGTCGAGGATCAGCGTGATCCGGAGCGATTTCGGGCTGTGGAAGCGTTCCTGGAGATGACCCGCGACGTCGTCGACGGGAAGGTTTCGGGGCTCGAATGCCACCTCGGTCGTCTTCGGCTCGGCGATCCGATCGAGGCGGAAGCTCCGCCAATCCCGCCTGCCGAGGTCCCAGGCGTAGAGGTACCACCGCCTGCCGAGCTGGACGAGGCGCATCGGCTCGACCGTCCGGGACGACGGGCCCTCCTTCGCCGTGTACGCGAACTCGAGGCACCGGCGAGCCGCGATGGCCGCGGCGAGGAGGTTCAGAACCTCAGGAGTGACCCGCGCCTGTTCGCCGCTCCCGAACTCGACCGCGGCGAGCATCGCGTCGGTCCGCCGTCGCAGCGCCGCCGGGAGGACACGCCGGAGCTTCGCGGCGGCGCGGTCCGCCGATTCGGCTGTGAGGTCGACACCGGTTCCGCCCGCGGCGGCGAGACGCAGTCCGAGCACGGTGGCGATCGCCTCGTCGTGTTCCAGCATGAGCGGCGGCAGCGCGGCGCCCGCGACGAGCCGGTAGTTGCCTCCCGGACCGCGGCTGCTTTCCACGGGATAGCCCAGGCCGCGGAGGTGGTCGATGTCCCGGCGCAAGGTGCGGGGCGGCACTTCCATGGCCGTCGCGAGCTCGGCGGCGGGCCACGCCCGGCCGGTCTGCAGGAGCGACAGCAGCCGCAACATCCGTTCGCGTGGTGCGGTCACGACGCCTCCCGATAATTGTGGCCGTAAACCGGCCACATCTCATCGTAGCGTGACGTCATGGCGAAAGATGAGCGCGGACGATGGATCACGGTGGAAGGGGCTCGGACGCACAACCTCCGCGAGGTGTCGGTGCGCGTGCCGAAACACCGGCTGACGGTGTTCACCGGCGTCTCGGGGTCGGGGAAGTCGTCGCTGGCGTTCGACACGATCGCGGCCGAAGCCGAGCGCCTGGTCACCGGGGCGTACCCCGCCTTCGTCCGCAACCGGCTCCCGCAGCATCCGCCCGCCGACGTCGACCGGATCGACGGACTGATCTTCACCACGATCGTGGATCAACGGCGGTTCACCGGGAACGCGCGGTCCACTGTGGGCACGGCGAGCGACATCGCTCCCTTGCTACGCCTGCTGTTCTCCCGTCTCGGAAAGCCGGGCGCCGGCTTCTCGCCCGCCTATTCGTTCAACGATCCCAGCGGGATGTGCCCGCGCTGTGAAGGACTCGGCGTGGTCGACGACATCGACCTCGACCGGCTGCTCGACCGCACACTGAGCCTGCGAGAAGGCGCCGTGCGCTTCCCGACGTTCGCCCCCGGGACCTACCGGTGGAAACGGCTCGTCCACTCCGGACTCGCCGACCCGGACGTCCCGTTGAGACGGTTGCCGCAGGCGACGGTCGAAACGCTGCTGCACGCCGAAGGACTTCCCCTCGACGACCCCGGCTCCGAGTACCCCAAGCACGGCGTCTTCGACGGCATCGTCCCGCGGCTGCGGGATTCGTACCTGCGCAAGACGCCGTCACGCCTCACCGCCGAGGAGCAGGAAGGGCTCGACGGAGTCGTCACCAGCGGCCTCTGCCCGGACTGCGCCGGGACCCGCCTCGCCGAGGCGGCACGCGGCAGCCTGATCGACGGCCGGTCCATCGCGGACTGGTCGGCGTTGCCGGTCGGCGACCTGCGCGACGTCGTCGCGGCCGTGCGCGATCCGACGGTGACACCGCTGCTGCAGGCGATACGGGAACGCCTCGACGCGCTGACGTCCGTCGGCCTCGGCTACCTCAGCCTGTCCAGGGAATCGAGAACGCTGTCCGGCGGCGAAGCCCAGCGCGTCAAGATCGTCCGCCACCTCGGCAGCCCCCTCAGCGACGTCTGTTACGTGTTCGACGAGCCCAGCACCGGCCTGCACCCGCACGACGTGCACCGGCTCCTCGAACTGCTGGCCAAGCTCCGCGACGCGCACAACACGATCCTCGTGGTCGAACACCACCCCGCGGTCATCTCGGCCGCAGACCACGTCATCGACCTCGGACCGGCCGGCGGTGAAGGCGGTGGCCGCGTGCAGTTCGAAGGCAGTCCCGCCGACCTCACCACGAGCGGCACCGAAACCGGGCGGACCCTCCGTGCCCCGCTTCGCTTCCGGGAGCGGCCCCGAACCGCCCGGGGAACCGTGACGATCTCCGGCGCCCGGAGCCACAACCTGCGCGACGTCACCGTCGACGTGCCGCTCGGCGTCCTGACCGTCGTCTCCGGGGTCGCCGGATCCGGCAAGAGCACCCTGATCACGGGCGAACTCCCCCGGCAGCATCCCGATTTCGTCGTCGTCGAACAGGCTCCGCTGCGCGGCGGCATCCGGTCCACCCCCGCCACGGTGCTCGGTGTCGCCGAACCCGTCCGCGACGCCTTCGGCAAGGCCACCGGGAAGCATCCGTCGTGGTTCAGCGCCAACGGCCGGGGGGCCTGCCCGGTCTGCAAGGGGAAGGGCGTCATCGTCACCGACCTGGCGTTCCTGGACGACGTCCAGACCGGCTGCGACGCCTGTGGCGGAACCCGGTTCAACCCGGAGGCGCTCGCCGCGCGCCTGGACGGCCGGACCATCGCCGACGTCCTGGCGATGAACCCCGCCGACGCCGCCGCCCTGTTCGGCGAGGAGTCACCGATCGCGCGGCGGTTGCGCTGGCTGGACCGGGTCGGACTCGGTTACCTGACGATCGGGCAGAGCCTCGACACCTTCTCCGGCGGCGAAAGGCAGCGGCTCCTGCTCGCCCGCCACCTCGCCGACACGGGTCCCGCGGCCGAACTGCGCCTGATCCTCGACGAACCCACCGCCGGACTGCACGGCAGCGACGTCGACCGGCTGCTCACCCTCTGCGACGAACTCGTCGACGACGGCGCGACACTCGTCCTGATCGAACACGACCAGCAGGTGATCGCGCACGCCGACCACGTCATCGACATCGGGCCGGGCGCGGGTTTCGACGGCGGGAAGGTCGTGTTCGAGGGCACACCGTCAGCCTTGGCCGGGAACAAGGCGTCCCTCACGGGCCACCACCTGCGAAAACGCTGAAACGCGTTCCCGGCGCCAGGACGGCGCCGGGAACACCCACCCGCCCGGGAACAGTTCCCGGGCAGAGCGAGATGATTCCCGATCGCGCTTTGCCCGACACGCCGGTACCGAACAGTTCCTCGACCGATTCCCTGTGATCTAGCCGACCAGCTCGCACGCCTTGTTCGCCTTCATCGCCTGGTCGAGCCCCGGCACCTTGCCGGTCTCGACCGCGGGCACGTGCGTAACCAGGTCGGCCCCGCTCAGGTTGAGGGCGGCTTTGGCGTACTCGACACCGCCCCTCGGCAGCAGGGTGCGGTACTCGGTCACCTTCCCCTGCAGCTTCCGGTAGAAGGCCAGCTCACCGGACGCGAGCGTGTTGGCTTCCTGCGCGGGCGGCGCGACCTGCGGCAGTTTCTCGAGTCCGGCGCTCGCCGCGGTCAGCGCGGTGTCCAGCTTCTCCAGCGACGCCGCCGCTTTCGGCAGATCCGCCTTGGTCTCGATGTCGTAGCTCTTGGCCAGGCCGTAGACGATCAACCGCATGTCCTTGACAGCGCCGCAGTACCCGCCCGCCCAGGAGACCAGCGCCGGATCCGGGCCGGTCGGGGACGGTGCCACCGAGGGTTGCAGGGGCGGCGGCGCGGGCTCCGGCGGGTTCGCGCCGCAACCCGCGAGCAGGAACCCGGCGACCGCCACTGGCACCCCGAAGCGCGCCGCTGTCTGGCTCATCATGCGGCGAGGGTAGAGCCGCCCGGCGGGACCGGTCCCTGACTCGACTCCTCTTCCCTGTCGACGACCTTGGTGAGGAAGTGCTGCTGGCCCAGCGTCCACACATTGGTGGCCAGGAAGTACAGCAGCACGCCGATCGGCACCGGGAAGAACGAGCCCGAGACCAGCATGCCGAGCGGCGCCAGGTACATCATCAGCTTGGTGATCCCCGCGGCCTGCGGGGCGGTCGACGTCTGACGGGCGAGGCCTGAGCGCATCGAGAAGAACGTGGCCAGGCCGGCGATCAGCATCAGCGGCGCCCCGACCGCGATCATGTGGGCGTGGTCCGTGCCGAACGCGGCCAGTTCCGCCGCCGGTTGCGAAAGCCAGTTGCCGAGCTTCGCGCCGAACAGATCGGCGTTCAAGAACGACTCCACCCCGGCGCGGTCGAAAACGTGGTTCGACCGCGCACCCGGGGTGAAATCGCGCAGGACCCAGTACAGCGAAAAGAACACCGGCAGCTGGATCAGCGCCGGGAGGCAACCGCCCAACGGGCTGGAACCGCTTTCGGCGTGCAGTTTCTGGACCTCCGTCGCCATCCGGCGGCGATCCTTGCCGTATTTCTCCTGGATCTTTCGCATCTGCGGAGCGAGCGCCTGCATGCGGCGGCCGGCGCGCAGCGCGCTGAGCGCGGGTTTGATCAGCAGAAGGCGAAGGGTGAAGACGAGGAACACAATGGACAGCACCCAGGCCAGACCCGAGTCGGGACTCGATACGGCGCCGAAAACCTTGTGCCAGAACCAGAGAATGGCGGAAACAGGGTACAGAAAGACATCGAACATGAAGGGTCACTCCGTCGTTTGAAGGTGCGTGGGCAGAAGTGACTGCCTCACCTTCGAACGAGGAGAGGTCAGGCAGCCGCGATGCCCGGTGACGGAGCCCGGGGACGGACGCGGCCGCGCGCGTCGGGGTCGCGCAGGCTCAGGAACAGCTGTGCGCGTTCACGCAGGCTGATGGCCCGCACCTTCATCGCGGCGGCCGCCGGTTCCAGGCGGAAATGCGCCGCGAGCGCGAGCAGGACGACGGCGAGGGACGCTGTCAGGGCGGCGGCCAGCCCGAGCGGATTGGCGACCGCGACCGACGCTGTCAGCGCGGTGGCCAGGCTCAGCGGGTTGACCCCGCCGACGACCGGGAGCACGACGAACAATTCCGGCAGGAACAGCGCAAGCATCAGCTTGAGCCGCACGCCGAGGTAAGTTCGCTCCACGTCGGCGACAGTACCGGAAATATTGCGTTGCGTGATTTCCGGGGGCGCGGGCAGGCTGTCGAAATGGGCCATGTGGAAGTCGCGCACGTCGAGTACTACCTACCCGACGGGCGACTGCTGCTCGGCGACGTCTCGTTCCGGGTGGGCGAGGGCAGCGTATGCGCGCTCGTCGGTGCCAACGGGGCGGGTAAGACGACCCTGCTGCGGCTGATCTCGGGTGAGCTCGCCCCTGACAACGGCTCGGTGACCATCAGTGGCGGGCTCGGGGTGATGCCCCAGTTCGTCGGATCGGTGCGCGACGAACGGACCGTGCGGGACCTGCTCCTGTCGGTGTCGCCGGAAGCTCTCCGCGCCGCCGCCCGCGCTGTCGACGAGACCGAACTCGCGTTGATGGAACGCGACGACGAAGCGGCTCAGATGGCCTACGCCCAGGCGCTCGGCGACTGGGGCGACGCTCGCGGCTACGAAGCCGAAGTCATGTGGGACAAATGCACGACGGCGGCGCTCAGCCTGCCGTATGAGAAGGCGCGCTGGCGCGAAGTGCGCACCCTGTCCGGCGGCGAACAGAAGCGGCTGGTGCTGGAGGCACTGCTCCTCGGCGGCTGCGGCGTCCTCCTGCTCGACGAGCCGGACAACTACCTCGACGTCCCCGGCAAGCAGTGGCTGGAAGAGCGGCTGCGCGAGACCCAGAAGACGGTGCTGTTCGTTTCGCACGACCGGGAACTGCTCGCGCGGGCGGCGAAGAAGATCATCAGCGTCGAACCCGGGCCCGCCGGCGGCGACGTCTGGGTGCACGGCGGCGGCTTCGACACCTACCACCAGGCGCGCACGGAGCGGTTCGAACGCTTCGAGGAGCTCCGTCGTCGTTGGGACGAAAAGCACGCCCAGCTCAAGAAACTCGTCGTCGACATGCGTCAGTACGCCGCGCGCAGCGACGAGATGGCTTCGCGCTACCACGCCGCCCAGACCCGCTTGCGCAAGTTCGAGGAGGCCGGAGCGCCCGCCGCTCCCCCGCGTGAGCAGAAGATCACCATGCGCCTGCGCGGCGGCCGGACCGGCGTTCGCGCCGTCACCTGCGAAGGACTCGAACTCCGCGGCCTGATGAAGCCCTTCGACCTGGAGATCTTCTATGGCGAGCGGGTCGCGGTGCTCGGCTCGAACGGCTCCGGCAAATCGCACTTCCTGCGACTGCTGGCGGGTGAGGACGTCGCGCACGACGGACTGTGGAAGCTCGGCGCCCGGGTCGTTCCCGGCCATTTCGCGCAGACACACGCCCATCCCGAACTGCTCGGGCACACGCTCGTCGACATCCTCTGGACCGGCCACGCGCGAAGCCGCGGGCCCGCGATGAACATCCTGCGCCGCTACGAACTCGACGGCCAGGGCGACCAGCGGTTCGAGAAGCTGTCCGGTGGCCAGCAGGCGCGGTTCCAGATCCTGCTGCTGGAGATCGGCGGCGCCACCGCCCTGCTGCTCGACGAGCCGACAGACAACCTCGACCTCGCTTCGGCGGAGGCGCTGCAGCTGGCGCTGGAAGCGTACGAAGGCACCACGGTGGCGGTGACGCACGACCGGTGGTTCGCGCGCTCCTTCGACCGGTATCTCGTGTTCGGCTCGGACGGGCGGGTGCGTGAGACCCCGGAGCCGGTCTGGGACGAGCGGCCGGTCCAGCGCCAGCGATGACCTTGGGGTGAACGGTGGGTCGGGGTGGTCGTGAGTGGTAAGTGCCGTTAGAACGGCACTTACCACTCACGACCACCTGGACCTGCTCGGTTCCGGGCCCTTGCCCGCTTGAGGCACGTAAAGAACCCCTTCACGGACCGCGCCTGCAACCGCAGCCGGAATCCAGTAGGTACCTAAGACACCTTCACCTCACTCGCGATAACCACTGTCGGGCAAGGAAAGGCGACACGCCGCCTGAAGGCACCACCGGTGGCTCAGCCGTGTGTTTCAATGCCGCCGCACCGCGTGCCCGTCCGACGGCGACCACGCCGAACCCGTTCGAAGCTGGAGATCCCGTGAGGGCCGCCGCAATTCCCTTCGCCATCGCCGCCCTGTGCTGCGCGGCGTTCCTGGTGAGCTTCCTTCGCGACCGACGTCGGCTGAGGAACGGCTTCTACCTCTTCTTCGCGCTCCTGTTCCTCGGCATCACCTTCCTCGCGCTGCTCGCCTCGGTGTCACCCGAGGCGGCGGGCTTCGTCGCGCTCGGCGTGATCCTGCTGATCATCCCGACGGTTCTCGCGTTGACGGTCTTCCTGATCTGCAACGGGATCACCATGCTCCGCCGCGAGGGGCGCCGGCTGGCCAACGTGCTGTCCCTGCTGACGGGGATCGGCATCTGCGCGCTGATCGTGTTCAACGCGACGGTCACGCAACTGGCCTGGGAACCTCTCGACATCCTCCGGGGCAGCCTCAACGGAATCCTCGTCTACGTCTCGTTCCTCTTCGTCTGTTTCCTCCTGTACTCGATCGTCTACGGCCGCATCCGCACCGAGAAGGGGGTGGACTTCGTCGTCGTGCTGGGCTCGGGACTGCTGGACGGTCACCAGGTGCCGCCGCTGCTGGCCGGCCGCCTGAACCGCGCCAAACGCGTCGTGGACGCGGAGGCCCGTCGCGGCGGGGAAACGATGGTGGTCACCTCGGGCGGGCAAGGGCCCGACGAGGACCTGCCGGAATCCCACGCTATGGCCGACTACCTGGTCGAGAAAGGGGTGTCGAGGGAGCGGATCCTCCTGGAGGATCGGTCGCGGACGACGTTCGAGAATCTCACCTTCAGCGCCGAGATCATGCGGGAGCGGAAGGCGGACTACCGGTGCACGGTGGTCACGAACAACTTCCACGTCCTTCGCGCCGCCCTCATCGCCCGCCGTGCCAAGGTGAACGGCCAGGTCATCGGCGCACCGACGGCCTGGTACTTCTGGCCGAGCGCCACCCTCCGCGAGTTCGTGGCCATCCTGGTCGACCACAAGATCAAGAACCTCGTCATCTGCGGACTGATCGTCCTTTCCCAGATTTCCCGCGTCTTCTAGCGCGGCTGAAGGAGACTTTGAGACCCCGGCACGAATCGCGGCCGCCGCCACTCGGAGCGCCGTGACAAATCCCGCGATCCCGTTTGACAACACCGTTTTCGCCGGGCCATCGTCCTGCGCATGAGCGCGTACACCCGGCAGGCGATGGCGCTGCTGTTCGACAGGACGGCGAAGACCTACGACGCACTCGGAGTCGACTTCTTCGGCGTGTTCGCCAGGGAACTGCTCGACCGGGTCGGGCTCGTCCCCGGGGAACGCGTGCTGGACGTCGGCTGCGGACGCGGCGCGGTGCTGTTCCCCGCCGCGGAACGGGTCGGCGAGGGCGGATCGGTGCTGGGCATCGACCTTTCCGCCGAGATGATCGAGCGCACCGCGAAAGACATCGAGGATCGCGGAGTCAACGCCTCGGTTTCCCTTATGGACGCCCAAGAACCGACGCTGCCCGACGCCGCCTTCGACGTGGTCCTCGCGTCCTTCGTGGTCTTCTTCCTGCCGGATCCGGTCGCGGGCCTGCGGTCGTGGCACCGGGTGCTCAAGCCGGGCGGCCGGGCGGGGGTGACCACGTTCGGCGCCGACGATCCCCGCTGGGCGTCCGTGCGCGAGGTCTTCAAACCGTTCGTGCCGCCGGAGCTGGCCTGGACCCTGGCCGTCCGATCCGGTCTGTTCGCCACTGTCGAGGCTTTCGGCCAGGCCGTGGAGTCGGCGGGCTTCACCGGTGTCACGTCCGTGGAACGTGTCTGTCCGGTGAAGTTCGCCGACCCCGGGCACTGGATCACCTGGTCCTGGTCGCACGGCCAGCGGATGTTCTGGGAGCTGATCCCGGAAGACCGCCTCGACGCCGTGCGCCAGTCCGTGCTGGCCGAGCTCGAACCGCTGCGCGAACCCGACGGGAGCGTGGTGCTGGCGCAGACCGTGCGCTACACCGTCGCCCATCGCGGTTGACGGCTCACAGCGCGAGCCGCGGCCAGGATTCCGTGTCCCGCGACAACTGCCTGTCGTGCGTGGCGATCACCACCGCGGCCGGGGTGGCGCCGAGCGCGGCGGTCAGCTCGTCGACGAGTGTGGCGGACAGGTGGTTGGTCGGCTCGTCCAGCAGCACCAAGTGCGGACGGCGGGCCAGCACCAGTGCCAGATCCAGCCGCCGCCGGGCCCCGACCGACAGTTCGGCCACCGGCCGGTGCCGGTCGTATCCGGCGAGCAGGCCCAGTTCACCCAGGCCCGGCCCCGGAATCCCCGCCCTGGAGAGCTGTTCGTCGTAGAGCTCGGCCGCCGTCCGGCCGCCCGGCAGGTCGGACTCCTGCCCCAGCCGCCCGATCCGCGCCGACCGTGAGCAGGTGACAGCGCCTGTACTCGGCTCCAGCTCCCCGGCCAGCACGGTCAGGAGCGTCGATTTGCCCGCGCCGTTGGCACCCGTGATCACCAGCCGGTCACCGCTTTCCAACGCCAGGTCGACCGGACGCGTGAGCCGTCCGGCCACCGTCACCCCGGCGGCCTGGAGCAAGGTCGCGCCGCGATGTTCGGGCAGTTCGGGCATGGCGAACCGGGCGGGCGGCGGCGGGACCGCCACCACGTGCCCGGCCAGTTCCTCCTGCCGCCGGTGGACCGCGCGGACCAGCCCCGGCGCCCGGGTGGCGCGGGTATGCCTGCCGGTGCCCTTGGGCGGCCGCCAGTTGTCGCGCAGCCGGTTCCGCGCCGCCGACAGGTCGTCGGCCAGGCGTTGCCGCTCGGCGATCTGCTCGGCGTGGGCCGATTCCCAGCGAGCGCGTTCGGCCAGGCGGGCCTCGGCATAGGCGGCGTAGCCACCGCCGTAGACCCGTGGCCGGTCGTCGCTCGACGGATCGAGGTCGAGCACCGTGGTGGCCACGTCCGCGAGCAACGCCCGGTCATGGCTGACCAGGACGACCACGCCCGGCTGCGCGCGCAACCGCTCGGTGAGGTGCTCGAGCCCGGCGGCGTCGAGATGGTTGGTCGGCTCGTCGAGCAGCAGGACGGGATGCCCGGCGCCGAGCAGGCACGCCAGCCGGACCCGGTGACGCTGCCCGACCGACAGTGTCCCGAGTGGACGATCACGGTCGTCGACAGCGTTCAAGGCGGCCAGTGACACCTCGACCCGCCTGTCCGCGTCCCACGCGTCGAGGGCCTCGGCCTCCTCCAGCGCGGTGGCGAAGAAGTCGTCCGCGCCGGGGCGGCCGTCGCCGATCGCCTCGGTGGCGGCTTCCAGCCGGGCCAGCGCACCGCGGACGGTGGCCAGCTCGAGGTCGATCAGCGCGCCGACGGTGTCGGACCCGCCGAGCGGGATCTGCTGGTCGGCGACGCCTGCCGAACCCGAGCGGTGGACCTCGCCGCGATCGGCGGCCAGCTCACCGGCGAGTACCCGGAGGAGGGTGGTCTTGCCGCGACCGTTCTCCCCGACGACGGCGACGCGCTCACCGGCCGCGGCGACGAGGTCGACCCCGGAAAGCACAGGCCGTCCCCCGAAGGAGACGTGGACGCCGGACAGGCGGAGGTGCGCCGTGCGCACAAGCGCGGGCGAAAGAGGGGATGACATGAAGGAACTGCCTCCAGCGAAAGTGATGAGCAGGAAGAACGAACTCCGGTACCGCGGCTCGCGGGTACCGGTGGAGGCGTCGTTCCTCAGAGGAACAGCAGGTGCTGCATCACGATCACGAGAGTAGGACACACCAGGGGTCCGCGCATCCGGTTTTCGGAAGACGGAATGTCCACACCTTCGCACCATCCCCCAGGCCCGCCTGTCACCCCGTGGGCACCCACTCCCACCTGCGACGACACGCCGCTCCTAACCCGCGAGTCCGGCTTCAAACCCGCACTTTCCGGGGTCACCCACAGGTGCACCACGACGGTTGCCGTGATCATCCGTCCGGCCGACGGTGGGTTTCTCAGCAGCATCGTTCGAGAGGAGCAGGACCGATGGCGAAGACCATGCAGCCGCAGGAACTCATCGACAGTGCCGTGGTCGACCCGACCGGCAACAAGCTCGGAAAGGTCGGCAACGTCTACCTCGCCGACGCGACGCACCAGCCGGAATGGATCACGGTCAAGACGGGCCTGTTCGGCACCAAAGAGAGCTTCGTGCCGCTTTCGGGTGCGCACGCGGACCGGGACGGCGTGCACGTCCGCGTCGACAAGGACGCCGTCTCCGACGCACCCAGGATCGAGGCCGACGGCCACCTCTCCCAGGAGGAGAGCGCGCAGCTGTACAAGCACTACGGGCTGCCGATGCCGCGGACGTCGCCGGACGGGCGGATGGACGACAAGACCCAGGGCCGGGGCCGTCCCGGCATGGACACCGCCGGAGCCGGGACGGGCAAGAGCGGCACGGATCGCGGCAAGGCCGGAATGGACGCGGCCGCCGGGAAGCAGCAGGACCGGGACGCCGAGCACACCATGACGCGCTCCGAGGAGCGGCTGAACGTCGGCACCGAGCAGGTCGAGACCGGCCACGTCCGGCTGCGCAAGTACGTCGTCACCGAGGAACAGCAGGTCACCGTGCCGGTCAGCCACGAAGAGGTGCGGATCGAACGGGAGCCGATCACCGGTGCCTCCGGCGGGAAGGCCGAGATCGCCGAGGACGAGCAGGAGGTCGTGCTGCACGCCGAGAAGCCGGTGGTGAGCAAGGAAACCGTCGCGGTCGAGCGGGCGAGGCTCAAGACCGAGACCGTCACCGAGGACCAGACGGTGTCCGGCAAGGTCCGCAAGGAGCAGTTCGAGGTCACGGACGACGAGGGCAAGCACCGCAAGTCCTGATCCCCGCGCGGGGGCGGCCCGGCCGACGGGCCGCCCCTGGGTTTCAGCGCGTGCGCCGGGCCTGGACGGCCGCGACCACGAAACCTGTCGCCACCGCGCCCGCGATCGAGCAGCCGACGCCGAACAGCACCGAGGGTTCGTGCACCCGCAGCGCCGAGACGCACAGCCACGCCGTCGCGCCGAACAGCAGGCCCAGCACCGGTCCGCCGACGAGCGCGCCCCGCCGGCGATGGCCGTTCCGGAGGGTCCGCAGCCCGGATTCCAGGTACGCCAAGGCGAAGAGCGCCAAGATCAGGCTGCCGGCGCCGAGCGCGCTCGCGAGCGGATGCTGCCGGGTGACGACCGTGAAGGTCTGGGGAACGCCGTCCGCCGTCACCGTCGCGGTGACGGCACCGCCGACGATCCACCGGGTCAGGCCGGGAAACCGGAGATCGGCGCGGAAGCCGTCACCGTCGGGCTTCGGCACCCCCGACGCGGAACCGAGCGGGATTCCCGCCGCCGAGAGGTCGAGCGTCAACCGCTGAGGGTTGCCCTCACCGGTCACCGCGAACGTCTTGCTGAGATCCACGGGCGTCGAGGAGGCCGCCGCGCCGTCGATCTTCAGCGTCGTGGCTTCGTGCGGCAGCCGTTCCGGGGTGAGCAGCGCGAGCGCCACGAGCGTGATCGCGGCGACCGCGGCGGCCAGCCGGAACCAGAGCACCGCGTTTGAACCGCCAGTGGTTTGAGACTCTGGTTCGAACGTCGCGCGGGTCGCCGACAGCGTCGGATCCGGGGCGGGACGGTGCACTGGACGGGTCGGACCGTCCCCGGCCGGCACCGGGACCGGCGCGGCGACCGGCGTGCTCAGCGCGGAGATCACCCGCGGCGCGAGGTGGCGAACCGGCACCCGGGAACGTTCCAGCCAGCCTTGCCCGTAAACGGCGGTGGCGGCCGAGGCGAGGTCGGCCGCGAAGGTCTCCGCGTCGCGGTACCGGGAGTCGAGTTCACGCGCGAGGCTGCGCATGACGACCGCAGCGACCGGCGAAGGCACGCCGTCGATCGGACGCGGATCGGTGAACATGTGCTGGCGCATCATGCTGATCGCGCCCCGCGTGTTGTCGAAGGGCAGCTTCCTGGACAGCAGTTCGTAGAGCACAGTGCCCGCCGAGTAGACGTCGGCCGCCGGGCTCAGCGCGTTGCCCAGCGCCTGCTCCGGCGCGATGTAGGCGGGCGTGCCGAGGACTTCGCCACCGTGGGTGACGAGAGTGGCGCCCTCGCTGATCACCTTCGCGATACCGAAGTCGGCCACCTTCATCACGCCTTGCGTGGTGAAGAGCAGGTTCTTCGGCTTGACGTCCAGATGCAGCACGCCTGCCTCGTGCGCGGCGTGGAGCCCGGCGAGCATCGCCAGCCCGATCGCGCAGGCCTGCTCCGCGCCGACTCCCCCGCTCTGGAAGCGGCTGTGCACCGTGCCGCCGTCGAGGCGTTCCATCACCAGCAGGTGCTCGCGGCCGGTGCGCACGTAGTCGTACACGGGCACGATGTGCGGGTGGTCGAGGCTGGCCAGCACGCGCGCTTCGCGGTCGAAGAGTTCGCTGCTGACGGCGTGGTTCAGCACGTCCCACGGCAACTGCTTGATGGCGACGTCACGGCGCAGCGAACGGTGGACGCCGGCGAAGACGACCCCCATCCCACCCTGGCCGATCGCGGCCCCGATCTCGTACCGCGGCAGCGCGGCGACGACTTCGGCGGGCGCGCTCATCGCTTGAATTCCGTGGTGGCGTCGGGAAGGCGGACAGTCTCGTCGCTTTCGGGACCGGGTGCCGGATGCGGGGTCAGGTAGCCGAGCAGGAACGCGATGACGGCGGCGCCGAGGACCACCGGGATCTCGATCGCCGGCTCCGGCGGGACGAGCCGCAGCACCGACAGCGAGACGACGGCGACGAGCCCGGTGCCGAATCCGGCGGGCAGGAAGCGCAGGCCGCGGCGCCAGCGGTTGGCGGGCAGGCGATGGCGGGCGAGCGCGAGCAGGGCGGTCAGCCACGCCAGCACGGTGAGCACGAGCATCGCCAGGCCGAAAGCGCCGTAGACGGACCAGAAGGAGCCGCGGATGTCGGCGACCGTGGCGGCCTCGCCGAGCGTGCCGCGCTGGGCGTCCAGCAGTTCCACCGTGGACGGGAGCAGCCCGATCGCCTGGCCGGAGAGGTCGGCCATGTCCAGTACGAAGATCCTGGTGACCCGGCTGTGCGCGGGGACCTCGAACGGCGCCGTGGTGTCGTAGGCGAAGAACGTCAGGGCGAGCGCGACGCCGGACACCCGGACGCTGCGGACCCTGACCGACGTCTCGCCGCTGTTGATCGCCGTGACGGTGAGTTCGAGCTGCTTCGCGGGATCGATCATCACCGTGGCGTTGGTGATCGGCTTGTCGTCGAGGGTGACCGCCAGGTCGAGCCTGCCGCTGCCGGCACTGTCCGCAGTGGCCGGTGGCGATCCCCAGAGGACCGCGCACAGACCCAGCGCAACCCCTGCCGCGATGACACGTCTCATTTTGCGCATCCCCTGTTTTCCTGAGCCGACTGGTCCGGAATGCTACAGCGAGTACTTACCGGAGAGGGACGTCCCAATGCGTATCGTGGTTCGCCTGATACTCGGCACCGTGACCGGCTTGTTGTTCCTGCTTTCCCTTGTGGGAGCCGGAAACGCGCAACAGTCCCCTTATCAATCGACGGTTGGTTTGAAACCTTCGAGTGGTCCCGCCGGGAGTTCTTTCACCATTTCCTGGAATTTCTCCCCGTGCAAAGGACCGATTTCTTTCACTTGGGCGGGAGCGGCCATCACCTCGGTCAGTGCCCCCAGTGGACAGGCGGGGACGACGGTGCCGGGCAACGCGACACCGGGCAGCTACACCGTCTCGGGCACCTGCACGAACGCGCGGACCGGCGGACTGCTGACCGGGAACGCGACCTTCCGCGTGACCGGGACCGTGACCACGGTGCCCCCGACGACGAAGGTGCCTCCGACCACGAAGCCGACCGTTCCGATAACCACGCCGACCACCCCGCCCAGGCCGGGGACGACCACCACGCCGGTCACCACGACGACCCCGCCCGCGACGACGACCCCGTCGTCCACAACGGACACTCCCCCGCCGCCGACGGACGTCCCCTCGTCGAGCAGCACCCCGCCGAAGCCGGACGACCTGATCCTCGACCGGTCGAGCGTGCAGCCCGGCGACAGGCTGTCCGCGACCGGCAAGGGCTGTCTGCCCGGTGAGCACGTCACCCTGACGTCGGACGGCGACCGCGTCGGCAGCGCCTACGCCGACGTCACCGGGGCCTTCACCACGGCTGTCGAGTTCACGCGGATCGAGGCGGGCAAGCACACCGTCGTCGCGGACTGCGGCGTGCGGTTGACCGGCGCCGTCGAGCAGGTCGTGACCAGCTCGTCCGGCGGGCACAGCGGAACCCTGGTGGTGCTGGTGTTCTTCGTGCTGGCCGGGAGCACCGTGCTCCGCTTCCCCTGAGGTCAGCGGGGAAGCTTCACCACGGTGACGAAGAAGTTGTCGATCTGCCGCACCACGTCGATGAACCGGTCGAAGTCGACCGGTTTGGTGACGTAGGCGTTGGCGTGCAGGTCGTAGCTGCGGAGGATGTCCTCCTCGGCTTCGGACGTGGTGAGCACGACGACGGGGATGCTGCGCAGGTCCGGCGACGCCTTGACCTCGCTGAGCACCTCGCGGCCGTCCTTGCGGGGCAGGTTCAGGTCGAGCAGGATCAGCCCCGGCCGTTCCGCGTCCTCGTACGGCGCTTCCCGGCGCAGGAACTGCAGTGCCTGCTCGCCGTCGGAGACGACGGAAAGAGTGTTGCGGATCTTGTGGTGCTCGAACGCCTCCTGCGTCATGAGGACGTCGCCGGGGTCGTCCTCGACCAGCAGGATGTGGATCGATTCCAGGGATTCGGTCATGCTTGCTCGTTTCCTTCGCTGGAGTTCTGGACTGCGGGCAGGGTGAAGCTGAACCGGGTCCCGGCCGCGACGGTGGTGTCCAGCCAGATCCTCCCGCCGTGGTGCTCGACGATCTTGCGGCACAGCGCGAGGCCGATCCCGGTGCCCGGGTAATCGCCGCGGCCGTGCAGGCGCTGGAAGATCACGAAGATCCGCTCGGCGTACTCGTCGCTGATGCCGATTCCCTTGTCGGTGACGGAGAATCGCCAGTCCGCGCCGTCACGTTCGGCGGAGACCTCGATCTCCGGCGGCTCCTCCCCGCGGAACTTGATCGCGTTGCCGACCAGGTTCTGGAAGACCGCCGTCAGGAGGGACTTCTCCCCCAGCACGGCGGGAAGGTCCCGGTGGGTAATGCGGGCAGCGGACTCGGTAATGGCTTCGTCGAGGTTGCCCAGCGCGGTGTCCAGCAGGCCACCGGTCTCCAGCAGGACGGGCTCCCCCGGACGGCGACCGACGCGGGAGAAGGCGAGCAGATCGTTGATCAGCGCCTGCATCCGTTTCGCGCCGTCGACGGCGAAGCCGATGTACTGGTCGCCGCGTTCGTCCAGTTTCCCCTGGTACCGCTTCTGGAGCAGCTGGCAGAAGCTCGCCACCTTGCGCAGCGGCTCCTGAAGGTCGTGCGAGGCGACGTAGGCGAACTGCTCCAGATCCGAGTTCGATCGCTCCAGCTCGCGGGTCCGGACGGCGATCGTCTCCTGCGCGCGCTCCAGATCCGTGACCTCCGCGATGATCCGCGAACGCAGCGATTCCACATCGGACGCCAGTTCGCGTATCTCCTTCGGCCCCGAACCCCGGACCTCGCGGTGGATGTCGGTCGTGGCGACGTCCCGCACCTCGACGGCCAGTCGCCGGATCGGCCAGATCAGTTTCCGTTGCAGGACAAGGAAGACCAAAGCCAGCGCGGCACAGAGCAGGATCGCGATCACGACGAGCATCGCGCGCAGCACGTCGGCCGAGGACGACAGGTCCTCCCGCGCGTCCAGCCGTTCGGCTTCCAGGCGGTTCTGCAACGCGCCCAGGGAACCGCGGACCTCGTCGAACAGCGGTTTGCTCGCGTCCACCTGCGCGCCGGTGGCGGGAGCGCCGGCGAGCACGGGTTCGATGACCGCCCGGCGCCAGGTCGTGGCGGCGCTCAGCACCCGATCCAGGTCGTCACCGATGGCGGTGCCGGGAGTGGCGCCGAGCCGCCGCAACTCGGCGACGGCCGTGTCCTGCGCCCTCAACCCGTCCCGGTAGGGCTCCAGGAACTCGCGTCGCCCGGCCAGGATGTAGCCGCGGACACCGGTCTCCTGGTTCAGCATCGCCGTCGAGAGGGACGTGGACTGCAGCACCTGCGGACCGGTCACGTCCAGCAGCCTGGCGCGCGAATCGGTGAGGTTCGTCAAGGCCAGTGACCCGGCCACGATCGCGCCGCCGAGCAGCAGGGTGGTGATCACCCCGGACAGCGCGGCCCAGCGGCTGATCGACCAGACGGGCTTCATCGAGGCGGCTCCCCGGAATCGAACGTGAGCAGGGCCAGCGCGACGTCGTCGTCCAGCGGCCCGCCGTGGAGGACGTCCATCTCGCTGATCAGTTGGTCGAGCGCCGCCGCGGAACCGCCCCCGGCGGTCAGGCTCTCCAAGGCCGCGGAGGCCATCCGTTCGAGCCCGACGCGTTCCCCGCTGCCCTCGACGCGCCCTTCGAACAGGCCGTCGGTGTACAGCAGCAGTGACCAGCGTGGCCCCATCGGCACGGTCAGTTCCCGCCACCCGGTGCCCGGCGCGACGCCGAGCGGCGGGCCGAGTGTCTCCCTGGACAGCAGCCTGCCGCCCGAGTCGTCGATCAGCAGCGGCTGGGGATGACCGGCCAGGCTCATCCGCAGCGACCGGCGGTCCGGGGCGACCGTGATCATGCAGACGGTGGCGAACAGCGGGCCCAGCGCCTCGTGCTGGAGCATCTTTTCGACCATCGCCAGCGTTTCCGCCATCGGCAGCCCGGCGAGCACGACCGAACGCCACGCGATCCGCAACGCGACGCCGAGCGCCGCCTCGTCCGGGCCGTGCCCGCACACGTCCCCGATGACCAGCTGCAAGGTGCCGTCGGGCAGCTCGACGGCGTCGTAGAAGTCGCCGCCCAGCAGCGCACCGTTGCGGCCGGGCCGGTACCGCACCGCGAGGCCGAGCCGGGGATCGGTCACCAGCGGCGTCGGCAGCAGGCCGCGTTCGAGCCGCGCGTTCTCCCTGGCCAGGAGCTGATGCTGCAGGAGTTGCTGCTCGACGCGTTCGGCACGGCTGCGTTCCCAGGAGTAGCGCAGGGTCCGCGCCAGAAGCTGACCGTCGACGTGGTGCTTGACCAGATAGTCCTGCGCGCCCGCCCCCAGCGCGGAAACCCCGAGCGCCTCGTCCTCGCGGCCGGTCAGGACGATCACCGCTGTCGACGGCGCGTGCTGCCGCAGCCGGGTCAGGCCGGTCAAGCCTGTCGCGTCCGGCAGCTGGAGGTCGAGGAGCACGCAGTCGGCCGTGATCGGCCGCGCGAGGACCTGTTCGAGCGTGGTCGCCCTGTCGAGGACGACCCGTTCGAGGCTCTCCGCCGCGTCCGCGAGCATCTCTTCGACCAGGAGCGCGTCGCCGTCGTCGTCCTCGATCAGCAGGACATGCAGGCGATCCAGCTGCGGTGAGGGTCTACGAGGTGGGGACTGCTCGCCGTGACGCACGGCGTTGGACACGGACAGCCACCTTTCCTCACCGGTTTCCCGGCGCGCGAACAGAAGACGGCTGTCTTCTCAACCTCCGGGAGCCTACCGGCCTTACCGGACCCGCCGCCGGTTCGGCCGCCGCCGACACGCCCGCGCCGGGGGTCACGGCGGTGGCCGGGGCGGCCGCATCGCCGCGAACACCAGGAGCAACGCGCCGAGAAAGAGCGCGGCGACCGCCACGTCGATCAGGAAGCCGACGACGAGTCCGGTGATCATCGCTCACTCCTTCGCCGTCCTGGCCGCTTCGCGACGACGCGCGTAGAGGCTGGTGAACGACACCGTGACGAGGACGGCGATGATCACGCCCAGCGAGACCGGGGTCGGGACCTGCGGCACGGACGGCCAGATCCCGTGTGCCCAGTGCAGGACCAGTTTCACCCCGATGAACGCGAGGATGATCGCGAGCCCGTGGTTCAGATGGACCAGCTTCGCCAGCGCGGCGTGGAGCACGAAATAGAGGGCGCGCAGGCCCAGCAGGGCGAAGGCGTTGGTGGCGAACACGAGATACGGGTCTTCGGTGATGCCGTAGACGGCGGGCACCGAATCGACCGCGAACACGACGTCGGTGGCGAAGACCGCGACGACCACGACGGCCAGCGGGGTGAGCGCGCGGCGCCCGTGTTCGCGCACGGTCAGCCGGGTGCCGCGGTAGTCGTCGGTGACCGGCATCAGCCGTCGCAGGAACCGGACCGACCGCAGCTGCGAGAGATCCTTCTCGGCGCTCCCTCCGGACATGGCCTCATGCAGGATCTTGACCGCCGAAGCGAGCAGGATCGCGCCGAAGACGAGGAACGCCCAGGTGCCTGCCGAAAGCATCGCGGCACCGGCCGCGATGAACACGCCACGGAGCACCAGCGCGCCCACGATGCCGTACAGCAGCACGCGTTGCTGGACGACCGACGGGACCGCGAAGGCGGCGAGCAACAACATGAAGACGAACAGGTTGTCGACCGACAGGGACTTCTCGACGACGAACCCAGTCATGAACTCGATCGCCTGGCCACCACCGAATTCGAGCCACAGCCAGAGCCCGAACACCACCGGGAGCGCGAGGTAGAAGACCGACCAGCCGGCGGCCTCCCGCATCGACACCTCGTGCGGTTTGCGGGTGACGGCGAAATCGGCGACGAGCAGGGCCAGCAGGACGGCGATGCTGACCGCCCACAACCCCGGCGATCCCACGGACTCGGACATGGAGCCTCCTCGAACTCGAAGTTCGAGGTCTCCTTCACCCCGGTGGGGCGGCCTCCCGGGGACACTGGCGGAGTGTCCGTACTGACCGGGCAGACCCTTGGGAAGTACTCCCCTCGTCGGTCCAGTATCGCACTCGGTAAAGAGTGATTAAAGACCGGGTCAAGCGGGACCCTCCCTGAGCACGCCGCGCACCGCGTCGACGGACAGGTCGTCCCACGGGAACTCGGCCATCCACCAGGTCGCACCCGCCCGCTCGTACGGCGCGAGATCCGTGCCGGCGGGAACTCCGATGGCGAAGTCGTACGGCTTCTCGTCGTCTTCACGCAGCGCGGTGATCGTCTCGACCGCCTTGGCGAACTCGTCCGCGTGCGGCAGATTGACCGGGAAGAACCCGTCGTACCGCGCGGCCCGGCGCATCGGCTTCACCTTCCCGGGGAAACCCGCCAGCCACACGGGAACCGGGCGCACGGGGCGGGGCAGGAAAGTGATGTCGTCAACCGTGTAGTGCTCGCCGTGATGCCGCACGGGCTCGCCGGACCAGGCGGCGGTGAGGATCTCCAGCGACTCGTCCAGCATCTCGCCGCGCTTGCGATCGTCCAGCTCGTCGCCGGTCTTCGAGAACTCCCCGCCGAAACGGTCACTGCCGAGCCCCGCGCCGAGGATCAGCCTTCCGCCACTCAACCGGTCCAAAGTGGCGGTCTCGCGGGCGAGCTTGACCGGACGGCGGCGCGCCGGCGGCGTCACCATCGGACCGAAGACGAGGTTCTCGGTGGCGGACGCGACGGCAGCGAGAGTGATCCACGGATCGGCGATGGCGCGCACCGGCTCGCTCCAGCGGACGTGATCCCAGACGAACAGGCCATGCCAGCCCGCTTCCTCGGCCTCGGAGGCGAGGCGCGCGACGATCACCGGGTCGGCGAGCTCGTCGAAGATCGGCAGCCAGAGTGCTGAGCGCAGGTTCATCCCGCGACCGTACGGGGCGGCACCGACAGTTGTGGCGAGTTTCCGCTTCCTGCTGACGGTGGGCGGTGGGTCCGGGTGGTCGTGAGTGGCAAGTGTCGTTCTAACGCGACTTGCCACTCACGAGAACTGGACCGACGCGCCACCGCCACTTTGGGCGCCCGAAGTACGTGAAGGTCGAGTTTCCTCGGCTGAGCCGAGGGAAGGGGGCCTTCACGCGCATCCGCTGTGACTGCTGGTGCGCGTGGGGCACATGTGCCTACCCTGAGGGTAGCGAAGGCCTCCTTCACTACCCTCAGGGTAGGCAAGGAGGCCTTCACGGACCGGACCTGCGATCGACCGCAGCCGGAATCCGGGGAGGCACCTAAGCCTTGCCCTGAACCGGCGCCCCACCGTCGCATCAGGCGTCGCGTAAGCCACTTTCGCGACCTCTGACGTCCCGAAAGTGGCTTACGCGGCACCCACCGGACGCCCATCGCGCAGGCCGGGCGACGGCTGCTGCGACGGAGCGGGCCCAGCACCTCGTGAGTGGTAAGTGTCGGTAACTAGTCAGGTCCCCGGTCACGTGGTGATTGTCGTGCTGCGATGATCACCACGTGACCGGGAGCGAACGTCCGTCGTATGACGAGCTGGCTGCTCTGGTTGCGTCTCAGGCCGCGACGATCACGATGTTGCGGGCCGAGGTGGAGCGGTTGACCGCGCGGGTCGGGGAGCTGGAGCGGCAGCTGAAGACGAACTCGCGGAATTCGTCGAAACCGCCGTCGCAGGATGTGTATTCCAAGCCGGCACCGAAGTCGCTGCGGCGGAAGACCGGTCGCAGGCAAGGGAAACAGCCCGGGACGCCGGGCGCGAGCCTGAAACTGGTCGATAATCCCGACACTGTTGTTGACCATGTTCCGGCGGCCTGTAGCGGCTGCGGGACAGGGCTGTCGCGCCGTCCGGATGTGGGTGTGGTGCGCCGGCAGGTGCATGACCTGCCCGAGATCGTGCCGGTGGTGACCGAGCACCGGCTGTATCAGAAGCGGTGTCGTTGCGGAGTGCTCACCACCGCGCCTGCCCCCGCCGAGGCGACCGCGCCGGTCTGCTATGGCCCGAACCTGACCGCGCTGGCCGCGTATCTTCTGGCCTATCAGCACATCCCGATCTCCCGCGCCGCCGAGTTACTGGCCGAAGTGACCGGCATGGCGGTGTCCACCGGCTGGGTCAGCTCGGTGCTGGGCCGGATCGCACCCGAGTTAGCCCCGTTCGTCGAGGCGACCCGGGCCGCGGTCGCGGCGGCGCCGGTGGCCCATTTCGACGAGACCGGCATCCGGGTCCTCAGCAGGAATCGGTGGCTGCATTCGTCCAGCACCGCCTGGCTGACCGTCTACTTCCTGCATGACAAACGCGGCCGCGAGGCGATCGATGGGTTCGGGATCCTGGACGGGTTCACCGGCATCGCGGTCCACGACGGTTACCACTCCTACCGCACCTACCCGATCACCCACGCGCTCTGCAACGCCCATCACCAGCGGGAACTCCAGGCCGCGGCCGAAACCTATCCCGGGCAGACCTGGCCCACCGGGCTCAGCGAGATTCTCGACGAGCTCAACACCGCCGCCCACACCGCCCGAGAACTGGATCTCGACGAGATCCCTCCCGAGGTCCTCGTCCCGCTGACCGGCCGCTACGACACCCACGTCCGAACCGGCCTGGGCCTGCATCCACGCAACCAGCGAGGCCACCCGAAAGGCGGCAGGCCCACCCAAACCCAGGCCCGCCGCCTGCTCGAACGACTCGAGAAATACCGCGGCGACGTCCTGCGATTCGCGTTCGACCTCACCGTTCCCTTCACGAACAACCAGGCCGAACGCGACATCCGCATGACCAAAACCCAACTCAAGATCTCCGGTGGATGGCGCACCCACCACGGCGCCACCACCTGGCTCACCGTTCGCTCCTACATCTCCACCACCCGCAAAAACGGCCTCAACATCCTCACCGCACTCCGCGACGCCATCACCGGAAACCCCTGGCTGCCAACCAACCCAGCAACCACCTGACTAGTACTACAGCGGCAGTGAGGGATGTTTGTTGCGTTGTCGCTGGTAGTGGCTGTGGCGGGCGCGGGTTTGGTGGCGTCGTCGCCAGAGTGACCAGTGATCGG
>NZ_JBHRWK010000102.1:26615-105524 GCF_042647925.1 Amycolatopsis speibonae | reverse complement strand
TTGTTCCGTCGCAAGAACAATCATCCCAAGCCAGAGGGCATTTGCGTACCCAGACACACCCCAAACACCACATCAACACCGGTGGATCCAAGTTGAGTGTCCCTGTTTCCACCCACCTCTCACTATCCGCACCTGCCACAACTCCCCCGGCACTGGCCACACTGCGGCGTGCGGTACCGGTGCGTACCGTTTACCGGGTGGTTCACGTGCACCGGACGATCACCGTCCCGACTCCCGCCCAGACCGTCGTCGACTACCTGCGGGACTTCGCCCACGCCGAGGCGTGGGACCCCGGAACCGTGTCCTGCACCCGCGCGGACACCGGCCCGATAGTCGTCGGGGCCCAGTGGCGCAACGTGTCCGAGTTCCGCGGCAAGAAGACCGAACTCACCTACCGCCTGGACCGGCTCGAACCGGGGCGGATCGTGTTCGTCGGCGACAACAAGACCGCCACGTCCACCGATGATCTGACGGTGACCGAAGAAGGCGGCACGACGACCATCAGCTATCACGCCACCATCGAGTTCCACGGGCTGGCGAAACTCGCGGACCCCTTCCTGAAGCGGCAGTTCGAGAAAATGGGCGATGAGCTGGTGCCGGAGATGAAGAAGGCCCTCGAAGCGCTTTAGTTCTCGCGAGTTCGGCATCCAGTCACGCGTGTTCGCCGTCTGATCACGCGAGTCACGCCTTCGCCCCGGCCTTCCGCGGAGCGCTCAGCCGCCGCACCGCGTTCGCGCACGCCAGAGATTCCAGCAGCGGAACGGTCCGTTCCCAGCCCAGGCAGGCGTCCGTGATGCTCAGATCCGGCCGCGGCCGCGTGGACCCGACGTCCTGCCTGCCGTCGGCGAGGTAAGACTCGATCATCACCCCGGCCAGCGCGTCGTTGCCCGCCGAAATCTGATCGGCCAGGTCCGCGACGACCATGGGCTGCCGGTTGTGGTCCTTGCCGCTGTTGCCGTGCGACGCGTCGACGACGAGCCGGTGCGGCAGGACGGCGGTGGTCAGCGCGTCGAGGGCGTCCGCGACGGCGTGGGCGTGGTGGTTCGGTTTCGGACCGCCGCGCAGGACGAGGTGGGCGTCCGGATTGCCGGTGCTGCGCTGGATCCGCGGTCGCCCGTCCGCGGCGGCGCCGGGGAACACGTGCGGCAGCGCGGCCGCCCGTACCGCGGCGACGGCCGTGTCCAGCCGTCCGGAGACGCAGTTCTTCATGCCCACCGGCATCGGCAGCCACGACGCCAGGTGCCGGTGCGGCTGGCTGGCCACGGTCCGCGCGCCGATCGCGCCCCAGCTGATGGTGTCGGCGAAGTAGGGCGCCAGGAACGGGTCGACGAACTCGTACGCCAGCGGCAGCCCGGTCGCGGCGGCGTCGACCAGGAACCGCCGTCCGATCCGGATCCCGGCCGCGAGGTCACCCTTGCCGTCCAGGGTGGGGTCGGGCACCAGGCCGGTCCAGCCCGCGATCGTCCGCGGTTTCTCCAGGTAGGCGCGCAGGACCACGACGAGGTCGTCGGCGAACCGTCCGGACACTTCGGCGAGCCGGTGCGCGTACTCGAGCGCGCCGTCGGCGTCGTGCACGGAACACGGGCCCACGACGACGAGCAGGCGGGAGTCGCGCCGGGCGAGGACGTCCGCGACGGTTTCGCGATGCCGGGCGATCTCGTCCGGCACGACGTCGCTCATGGCCACCTCGGCCGGGCTGGGCAGGGTGTCCTGGTCAGGCATCCGCGTGACCTTTCTTCTTGTCGGGGGCGGCCACCCCGGTGCGGGGCAGCCGCGTCGCACCGGCGACCGCCACGACGGCGAGGCCGAGAACACACCAGAAAGCGTCGGCGAAAGCCGCGGCGACGTCCGGGCCGCGAGCGGCCAGCCGCGCCTGCAGCACCACGGCCAGCACCGCGGTGCCGATCGAGCCGCCGAGCGTGTTGAGCAGGTTCAGTGCCCCGGCCGCGCGGGACAGCCGGGCGGGTTCGACCCGGCGGTAGACGATCGTCATCACCGGCGCGCCGATCAGCGCCGCGCCGAAACCGCGCAGCAGCAGGGAAACCGCGATCACCCAGTCCGGGAGACCCGGGCCGAGCTGGGTGAAGGGGGCGGTGCCGAGGGCGACCAGCCCGATCCCGCTCAGCACCAGGGTGCGTGGCGAGATCCGGTCGACGAGCCGGGTCACCAGCACCGACCCGGCCGCCGCGCCGATGCCCTGGGGCACCAGCAGCAGACCAGTGTCCCAAGTGGACAGTCCAGCGCCGCGCTGCAGGTAGAGCGGGAGCAGGAACATCGTGCCGAACACCGACGCGCCGAGCAGCACCAGCGCGAGCGCGGCGACCCCGAACGGCGGTTTGGTGAACAGCCGCGGATCGAGCAACGGCGCTTCGGCCCGCAGGCCGTGCCGGACGAACGCCGCGAGCATCACGACACCTGCCGCGACAGCGATCCCGGCGACCACCGGGTTCCCCTGTTCGAACCAGGTCAGCCCGAACACCAGCACCGCGAGCCCGGGCGAAAGCAACATCGCGCCCCGGAAGTCGAACCCGTCTCCCCTGCCGCCCGGTTCGCCCGCCGGAACCCAGCGTCGCGCCAGGATCACCGCCACCACACCGACCGGAAGGTTTACGTAGAAGAGCCACGGCCAGTCGGCGACGGCGAGGATCGTGCCGCTCGCCAGCGGGCCGAGTACCGGCGACAACAGCGGCACGAGACCGACGACGCTGACCACGCGGCCGATCCGGTCCGGCCCGGCGGCGCGCGCCAGCAGTGCCTGCCCTGTCGGCGGCAGCAGGCCGCCCGCGAGCCCTTGCAGGACACGGAAGGCGATGAGCGCGGGCAAAGTCGGCGCCAGCGCGCACAGCAGGGACGCGAGCAGGAACACCGCGACCGCGATGAGCCAGACGCGACGGCCGCCGAACCGCTCGGCGAGCCAGCCGGACGCCGGCACCGCGGTGACCACGGCCAGCAGGTACGCCGTCGTCACCCATTGGACACCGGTGACCGGCGCGCCGAACTCCTCGGCGAGCGTGCCGACGCCGACCGAGACGATCGTGCTGTCCAAGGTCGCCATGAACGTGCCGAGGACCAGCACGGCCGCCGTGCGCCACAGCGCGGCGTCGATCGGGCGCACGGTCACCGCTCCCCCACGAATCCGGCGGCGTCGCCGTCCAGCCAGGACGGCAGGTCCCGCAGGAACCGGACCAGATCGTCGGCCAGCGACCGAGCGTCGGTGTGCCGTGCGTACAGCACGCCTTCCCAGCCGCGCTCGCCCGGGACGACGGTGACGCTCACCGGGTGGTGGGTCCGTTCGCGGAACCTCGTCCCGGTGACAGTCAAGCCGGGCGCGGGTTCGCGCAGCTTCGCCGGGTCCACCGGGTAGTTCTCGAACACCAGCAGACTGTCGAACACCCGCTCGCGTCCGGCGAGCGCCGCGAGTTCGGGCAGGCCCATCCGGTGGTGCCCCGCCATCGCCTGCTGCCTCGCCTGCAGGTCGGCGAGCGCCTCGGCGACCGTCCCGGTGAACCGGGCGCGGACCGGGACGCTGTTGGCCAGCAGGCCGATGATCTCCTCGACACCGTCCACATCGGACGTCCGGTTCGAGGTCATCACCCCGAAGCTCACGTCCCGGCGCCCGGCGTGGGTCGCGAGCACGGCCGCCCAGGCACCCTGCAGCAGGGTGTTGACGGTGAGCCCGCGTGCCGCGCCCAGCCTGGTCAGTTCCGCGACCAGCGGACCGTCCACAGTGAACAGTGCGGGCTCGGCGGCGCCGACGGTGCGCGGGAGGTGGTCGCCTTCGGGCAGGCCGTCGAGTTCCGCCCGCCAGGCCCGGACGTCGGCTGAGTGATCGGCCGCGGCGAGCAGGCGGGTGTACCGGGCCGGCGGCACCGGCTCCGGCAACGGCTTCCCGGCGTACAGCGCGAACAACTCGCCGAGAATCCGCGGCGCGGACCAGCCGTCGGACAGCAGATGGTGGCTGGTCAGCACGAGCGTCTGACGGCCGGGCCCTTGCCGCAGCACGGTGACGCGCCACAGCGGCCCGTTCGCCAGGTCGAACGGCTCCGCGAGCTCTTCGTCCAGTGCGGTGTCCACTGTGTCCAATTCGGACACATCGCGGACACGGAACCCGGCCTGTGGTTCCGCGGGGACAACCTGGACTTCGTGCGATGGCGGGAACACGGCACCCAGGTTCGGTTGCCTCCGCACCAGCGCGGTCGCCGCCGCCCGAAGTGCCTCGACGTCGAGGTCACCGGACAGCGTGAACGCGGCCTGCACCGGGTACGGATCTTCCTCCGCGGTCCGGGACTCGCGCAGGATCACCTCCTGCAACGGCGTCAGCGGCATGACCTCACCGGGCCCCGGCACGTCGGCGGCGAGTTCGTCCAGCGCACGGCGGAAGTGCTCGCCCAGAATGACGATCTCGTCTTCGCTGAACAGCGCGGACGGCCAGGTGATGCGGACGCCGAGCGTGCCGCCGTCGGGGATCATCGCGTTCACCGTCAGCGCGTACGGCAGCGGCATCTCGACGCCGCCGCCGGAACCGAGCGGATCGGCGTCCGGTGGCCGCTGCCACGGGGTTTCCGTGACCGGGGCCGCCGGGAAGCGGCCGAGGTAGTTCCAGGCCACTTCCGGCCGCGGACTTTCGACGCCGAGGATTCCCTGGCCGAGGCCGTCCCCCGCCGCGCGCAAGTGATCGCGGACGACGCGCAGCGCGTCCGGCAGCGGTCCGGCGGGCGGGGCGATCCGCGCCGGATGCACGGCGGTGAACCAGCCCGCGGTCTGCGCCAGATCGACCGTGCCCGTGAAGTCCGGCGTGTGCCCCGGCCTTCCGTGGCTCTCGACGGCGACGAGCAGATCGGCCTCGGTTCCGCGCCAGGCGGCGACCGCGCGGGCGAGCGCGGTCAGCAGGACGGTGTCCGGGCCGGTGCGGTAGGCCGTGGGCAGGGCGGTGAGCACGGCGTGGGTGGTGTCCGCGCCGACGTCGATCCGGTGATGCCGCGCGGTCGCCACGGTGTCGCGCGCCGGATCGAGCCGCGTCCGGCCGAGCGTGGTCGCCGGCGCGGCGGCGATCCCTTGCCAGTACCGCGATTCGTCCTCTCGATGCGGCGTGGCCGCGCGCAGCGATCGCGCCCAGCCCAGGAACGACTGCCCGCGCCGGTGCAGGGTGTTGCCGTGGAAGGCCTGTTCGACGTCGTCGAGCAGCACCCGCCAGGTCACCGCGTCGGCGACCAGGTGGTGTGCCACCAGCAGCAGCCGTCCTGGCCGCTCCTCGCCCGCGTCCACCAGCACCGCCCGCAGCATCGGCCCGGTGCGCGGGTCCATCCTGGCCACGATCTGCTCGATCCGCGCGTCCAGCACCGCGCGCGGATCGTCGGACACCCGGACGGTGGTGAGCACGTCGGCGCTGGTCACAGCCCCGACGTCGGGGATGCGCAGCGCGTCCTCGACCAGATGCGCGCGCAGGACGTCGTGGCGGGCCAAGACGGCGTCGAGCACCGAGCGCCACCGCGTCACGTCGCCCGCCGAAGGCACGCAGATCTCGACCCACTGGCAGAACCCGTCGGCCGCCTTTCCCGCGCGCCGCAAGAGATCGCGCATGATCGGCGTGAGCGGGGCGTCCCCGACAGCGTGGGCTTCCTCGGCCCGTTCGGGCTCGCCACAGCGCGCGGCGATCCCGGCGACCGTGCCACCTTCGAGGACATCACGTGCGGTCAGATACAGCCCTTCGCGACGGGCGCGGGACACGACCCGCAGCGAGGCGATGCTGTCCCCGCCCGCGTCGAGGAACCCGTCGTCCAGTCCGACGTCGGAACCGAGCAGTTCACGGACCACCCGCAGCAGCACGGCTTCCGCCGGAGTGGCGGGTTCACGCCCACCGTCGGAGCGGGCTTCCGGCGCGGGCAGCGCGGCCCGATCGAGTTTGCCGCTCGGGCCGAGCGGAAGCCGGTCCAGCGGCACGAACGCGGTCGGCACCATGTACGCGGGCAACTCGGCGGCGAGGTACTCGCGCAGCTCAGCCGGGTCGGGTTCGGCGCCGTCCACAGGGACGACGTAGGCGACCAGCCGGTCTTCGCGGACGATCACCGCCGAGGCGCGCACGTCGTCGTGCGCGGTCAGCGCGGTCTCGATCTCGCCGAGTTCGATCCGGAACCCGCGCAGTTTGACCTGGTGGTCGGCGCGGCCGAGGAAGACGATCTGCCCGTCCGGCCGCCAGCGGACCAGGTCACCGGTGCGGTACATCCTGTCCCCCGGCGGCCCGAACGGGTCCGCCACGAACCGCTCGGCGGTCAGCGCCGCCCGGCCGACGTAGCCCTGGGCGAGTTTCGGCCCGGCCAGGTACAGCTCGCCGGTGACGTTCGTGCCGACCGGGAGCAGGCCCCCGTCGAGCACGTACGCGCGGACCTCCGGATCCGGACGGCCGATCGGCAGCGGGCCGGGGTCGGCCGGGTCGTAGTGCCAGGTGACCGAGTTGATGGTGACCTCGGTCGGGCCGTAGGCGTTGAACAGGGCCCGCCGGTCGCCCCAGCGCCGCGCCAGCTCCGGGTCGAGCCGTTCGGCGCCGACGACGAAGAACACGTCCGGGTCGACGGTCGCGTCGTCGGGCATCGCGGAGAGGAACGACGGCAGCAGGTTGAGCCCGGTGACCCGGTGCTCGGCGGCGTAGGCCAGCAGGTCGTCGCCGGAAACGCGCACCTCCTCCGGCGCGATCACCGAGGTCCCGCCGGACAGCAGCGGCAGCATGAACTGCCAGAAGGCGACGTCGAAACTCGTCGAGGCGAAGTGCAGGTACCGCTCGGCGGTCCCGATCCCGACGATGTCCTCCTGCAGCGCGATCAGGCTCGGGACGCCGCGATGCGGCACCGCCACGCCCTTGGGTTTGCCGGTGGTCCCGGAGGTGTAGATGACGTAGGCGAGCGCGTCGTCGCCGAGCCGGACGGCCGGATCCATGTCCTCAGTGGACAGATCATCCGGGTCGACCACCGGAAGACCTTCGACGTCCGAAGTGGACACTGCCGCGGCCGGCTTGATGTCGCCGAGCATGTAGGCGAGCCGATCGGCCGGGTAGTCCGGGTCCATCGGGACATGCACCGCGCCCGCCTTGATCACGCCGAACAGCGCGACCACGAGGTCGACGTCACGGCGCAGCAGGACCGCGACCGGGTCCTGCGGTTTCACCCCGGCGCCGATCAGGGTGTTCGCGAGCCGGTTGGCCCGCCGGTCCAGTTCGGCGTAGGTCAGGCTCCGGTCGCGGCACACGACGGCTTCGGCGTCCGGGGTCTCGCGGACCCAGCGGCCGAACTCCGCCAGCATGCCGCCGCGTTCACGGCGGGGTTCCGGTCCTTCGCCGAGGCGCAGCATCGCGCGCTCTTCGTCGGCGTCGAGCGCGCGCAGCCGGGAGACCGGCCGCGCCGGATCGGCGACGATTTCGTGCAGCACGGCCCGCAGCCAGCGGCCGTAGGACTCGGCCTCGTCACGGGTGAACGCCTGCGGCTGGTAGCCGAGGCCGACGGTGAACTCGTCGCCGGGCAGCACGATCACCGTGAGCGGATAGTGCGTGGCGTCGGTGATGTCGACCCCGACGAGGTCGAGGCCGGGCGCCAGGGTGGTGCGGGCGCGACTGGAGAGCGGGAAGTTCTCCATCACCAGCATCGTGTCGAACAGGTCGCCGACGCCGGCCGCGCGCAGGATGTCCGGCAGTCCGGCGTGGTGGTGATCGGTGAGCCGGACGCTTTCGGTGTGCACGCGCTCCAGCACGGTGACCGCGGTGTCGGCGGCGTCGAACCGCACCCGTACCGGGATCGTGCTGCCGAGCTGCCCGATCATGCGCTCGACGCCGGGGACATCGGCGGGACGGCCGGAGACCGGGCACCCGAAGACGACGTCGCGGCGGCCGGTCAGCCTCGCGAGCAGGACACCCCAGGCGGTCTGGAACACCGTCGTCGGGGTGATCCCGCGTTCGCGGGCGAAGGCGCGCAGCCGCTCGCTGAACTCCCCGCCCAGTTCCACGGTGACCCGCTCGGGACGCTCCACAGTGGACTCCAGGCTCGCGGGAGCGAGCCGTGTGCCCTCGTCGAGCCCGGCCAGCGCCTCACGCCACGCCTCCAGCGCCGCGTCCGGGTCGCGTTCCCCGAGCACCCGGTGGTACTCCGAAAGCGGCGGGGCGACCGGGGCCACCGGGCCGCCGCCTAGTTCGGCGTAGGTGGCCAGCAGGGTGCGTCCGACCAGCGGCATCGACCAGCCGTCGAGCAGCGCGTGATGGTTGGTGAGCACCAGGCGATGCTCGTCCGGGCCCAGCGTCAGCAGCAGGAACCGGATCAGCGGCGGGGCCGCCGGGTCGAACGGGCGGTCCAGTTCGGCCCGGCATTCGGCCGCGACTTCGTCCGGTGACACGCTCGCGGATCGCCAGTCCAGCGTGACGTCGGCGGGCACGACCTGGACGACCTCGCCCGCGTCGGTGGTGTGCAGGTGGGCGCGCAACGCGGGATGCCTCCGCAATACCTCCGCCGCGGCCTCCCGCATGCGGTCGGCGTCCAGCGCGCCGCTGAGCAGGGTGACGGCCTGCACCACGTAGACGTCGGTGTCTTCGGTGCCGCGCGCGAGGGTGTGGAACGAAAGCCCGGTCTGCAGCGGGGTCGCGGGCAGGACGTCCTCGACCCGGCCGAGGCGTTCGAGCAGGTCGATGTCGGCCTGTTCGAGGCCGACCAGCGGCAGGTCGGACGGCGTGAGCCCACCGCCGTCCGGTCCGATCCGGGCGGCGTGCGCGGCCATCGCCTCCAGCGCGCGGGACCACGCTTCATGGAGCGCCTCGACACTTTCGGTGTCGAGCACCGCACTGGCCGCCGTCCATTCGACGGCGAGCCGGGGACGTCCGTCCTCCCGCACGAAGCAGTTCAGCGCCAGCACCTGTTCCAGCGACTTGGCGTCCGGTTCGGTGACCGCGAACGGGTCCTCCTCCGGCAGCCGCCAGCCCGACCCGGGCAGTGCCGCGAACCGGCCGAGGTAGTTCAGGACGACGTCCGGCGGCGGGAAGGCGGCGAGTTCGTCCCGGGTGAGCGGGTCCAGATACCGCAGGACGCCGAAACCGATGCCGTTGTCCGGCACGGCGCGCTTGGCCTCTTTGGCGGCCCGCAGCAGCTTCCCTGCCGCGTCGCCGCCCGCGAGCGCGCTGTCGAAGTCCGAGGTCGCCGCCACCGCGGCGGCGGGCACGCGCAGCGGATGCTCGGCGGTGAACCAGCCGACGGTGCGCGACAGGTCCAGGCCGTCCTGGTCCCGCCCGTGCCCTTCGAGGGACACGGTTTCGGCCTCGACCGGGGCACCCCGCCACGACCGGAGGGCGAGCACGAGCGCGGCGAGCAGGACGTCGTCCGGTCCGGCGCGGTAGGCCGCGGGCAGGCCGTTGAGCACCGCGTCGGTCTGCTCCGGTGAGGCGAGGGTGACCGAACGCCGCGCTGTCACGACCGTGTCGGCGGCCCGGTCGAGCGGCCGGCGGCCGAGACGCGGACCGTCGAGCGCGCCGCGCCAGTGGTCGAGTTCGCCTCGACGGGCGCCGGAAGCCCCTTGCTCGGCAAGGAGAAGCGCGTGCCGCCGCCACGAGGTGCCGGTGGGTTCGAGCGGTTCGCCGGCGCAGGCGGCGCGCAGGTCCGGCAGGAGGACGCGCCAGGAGACACCGTCGATCGCGAGGTGATGGACCACGACGACGAGGTGATCCGGCAGCAGCGCGACCTTGAGCGCTCCGGTCCGGAGGTCCAGCGAAGCCGCGAGTTCCGCCGCGACCTCGGCCGGGTCACCGGTGGTTTCGATGACCACGTCGGACGCCTTCACCGCGCCGCGCTCGCGAACCCGCAATTCGTCACCTACTTGCAGGCGCAGGACGTCGTGGTGGTCCAGCAGCGTTTGGACACCCTCGATCAGCAGGGTGGGCGGAAGGTCCTCGTCGAGCCGGATCGCGGTCCATTGCGTGTAGCCGGCGATCGTCGCGACGTCCGGATGCGGGTCGAGCAGGGCGCGGACGATCGGCGGGGCGGGCACCTCACCAACCGGCTCGTCCGGCGGCGCCGCCGGTCCGCCGATCTCGGCGCTCGCCGCGGCCAATGCCTCGAAACTGCGGCGGGCCAGCAGGTCACGCGGGCGCAGGTCGAGGCCGTGCGCGCGCAGCCTGCTGCTGACGCTGATCGCGGTGATGCTGTCGCCGCCCAGCGCGAAGAAGTCGTCGTCGACGGCGACCTCGCCGATGCCGATCACCTCGGCGATGGTCGCGCACAGCAGCCGCTCGCGGTCGGTGGCCGCGGTCCGCCCGGCCGCCGCGCGCGGGGCGGGCAGCGCGGCACGGTCGATCTTCCCGTTGAAGGTCAACGGAAGCGTGTCGAGCACGACCACCGCGCCGGGCACGAGATGCTCGGGCACCCTCCCGGCGAGTTCGGCGCGAACCTCGTCCGGGACGACCTCGCCGACGACGTAGCCGACGAGCCGTGGTCCACGCACCGCGGCGGCGGCCGCGCGCACCCCGGGAACAGCGGCCAACGCGGCCTCGACCTCGCCGAGTTCGACGCGGTGGCCGCGCACCTTCACCTGACCGTCGCGACGGCCCAGGTACTCCAGCCCTCGGCCGGGCACCCAGCGGACGAGGTCCCCGGTGCGGTACATCCGGTCGCCGGGCGCGCCGAACGGATCGGCGACGAACCGCTCGGCGGTGGCGCCGGGGCGCCCGAGGTAGCCGCGCGCCAGATGCGGTCCCGCGAGGTACAGCTCGCCCGGCGATCCGGCGGGCGCGGGACGCAACGCGGCGTCGAGCACTCGCACCGCCGTGCCGGGAACCGCGGTCCCGATGGTCGTTTCCCCGTCGTCCAGCCAGGATCCGGCACCGTCCACAGTGGCCTCGGTGGGGCCGTACATGTTGCGGGCAAGGACACCGGACTTCACGACCCGGCGCCACAGCGCGGGCGGGGTCGTCTCGCCGCCGAGGACGAGCAGCGCGGGCGGGTTCGGCCCGTCGAGCAGCCCGGCGTCGACAAGCGGCGCCGCCATCGACGGCGTGGTGTCGACGACGTCGATCCGGTCGCGGGCGAAGGCGGCTAGCAGTTCGTCGGCGTCACGGGCGACGTCGGTGCCGTAGACGTGGAGTTCGTGCCCGAACAGCAGCCACATCAGCTGATCGAGCGCGGAATCGAAGGCGAACGAGTAGGTGTGTGCGACGCGAAGCCGCCTGCCCGCGGCGCGTACGGTCTCGGCGACCGTGGTCGCGCGGTGATGACGCAGCAGTGTCGCGAGCCCGCCGACCCGGCCGAGGACGCCCTTGGGACGGCCTGTCGAGCCCGAAGTGAAGATGACGTACGCGAGCTGTTCCGGATGACGTGCCAATGAAAGCGGCAAAGCGTCCAATGTGGACAGATCGGTTTCGCCGAGCAGCAACTGCGGCCCCGGCACGATCTCCGGGTCGTGGGCCACGGTGAGCACCGCACCGGCATCGGCGGCGAGTTCCCGCAACCGTTCGACGGGATGGGCGAGATCGAGCGGCAGGAACGCGGCCCCGGCGTCGAGCACCGCCAGCAGGGCGACGACGAGATCCGCCGACCGCGGCAGGGCCAGCGCGACGACGTCGTCAGGCCCGACACCGCGAGCGCGCAAAGCCCGGGCGAGCCGATGCACCCGTGTGACGAGTTCGCCACCGGTCAGCCGTTCGTCACCGGACACCAACGCCGTCCGCTCCAGGTCGAGTCCGGCCAGCAGCTCAGGTACACCGACAAGGTCGCAGGAAGGCGCGGGCGTGGACCACGCCTCCAGGAGTGTGTCCCGCTCCCCCACCGGGACCAGATCCACGCCGCCGACGCTCGGGCCGTCCGGTTCGGTCAGCGCGGTGATCAGGCAGCGCAGGGCGGTCAGCTTGGCGTCGACGGCGGCCTGGTCGTGGGTCCGCGCGTCGACCTCGAAGCCGAGCAGCAGCCCGCCGTCGGAGGTCGGGAGCACGGACAGGCCCATGTCCTCGGGCGGCCCGCCCGCGACATTGCGCATGACGCCGTGCGAGCCCGCGAAGTCGAGCTTCAGGTCGAACGCCTTGAGGTTGATGCCGCGACCGTGCAGCAGCGCCCCGGCGCCGGGCACCGCGAGATCCTGCGGCAGGTCTTCACCGCGATAGCGCTGATGCCCGCGCATCTCCTTCAGCGCGCCCGCGACCCGCGCGGTCAGTTCGGCCCCCGAGTCTTCCGGGAGCACCGTGACCCGCAGCGGCAGCACGTTGACCGCCATCGCCGGGGTCCGCAGCGCGGCTCCTTCGCGGCACATCAGCGGCATCGCGAACACGACGTCGGTCCAGCCGAGCACACGGTGCAGGAACGCGGAGTAGCAGGCGATCAGCGCGTCGGCCCAGGTCGTCCCGGCGCGTTTGCCCAGCTCGCGCAGGCGTGCCACATCCGAAACGGGCAGGACCGCCCGCGCGGTCACCGTGTTCTCCGGCGGACCGGACGCGCTGCCGGCGTCGTCGAGGTCCGGCAACGGCGTGAACCGCTCGCGCCAGTACTCCCGATCCCGCAGGAACCTTTCCCCGGCAAGGTATTCGCGATCGGCCTCGACCAGGTCGGCGAACCGGGCGAACGTCGAAGGCGGCACGTCCTTGCCCTGGACCGAAGCGGTGTAGCGGGCCGCGGTCCGGCGCGCGAGCATCGCCGCCGTGTAGCCGTCGAACACCAGGTGATGCCCGAGCTGGGTGAACCACACCCGCGACTCCGACAGCCTCAAGACGAGATGGGAGAACAGCGGCCGGTCCACCATTCCCCGGCACGCCTCGGCGACCAGGCGCCGTTCGGCTTCCACCCGCGCGTGCGCCGCGGCCTCCGGATCGGCCACACCACGGAGATCCACGACCTCCGGCGAGGGCACCGGTTCCGCGGAGACCAGCTGACGAGGGCCGTCCGGGGTCTCGAAGACACGCAACCGCAGGCTGTCGGCCTCCTCAGCGGTCGCCCGGATCGCTTCGGCCAGCGCGCCGAGGTCGACCGGCTGATCTCCGTCGATCTCGATGACGTCACCGACGACGTAATAGGGCGAGTCGGGTTCCAGGCGCTGCGCGGTCCAGATTCCGAGCTGGGCGCCGGTGAGGGTCAGCATGAGGGCACCACCATCGGGGTTCCGGTCACTGGGTCGGGCACGACGACACTGGGGAGATCGAAGACCTCCTTCATCAGCTCCGCGTCGACGATGTCGGCGGGTGCGCCTTCGGCGACGATCCGGCCGTCCTGCAAGGCGACGAGGTGGTCGGCGTAGCGGCAGGCCTGGTTGATGTCGTGCAGGACGGCGATCACCGTGCGCCCTTCGTCGCGCAGGCGCGCCAGCAAGTTCAGCAGCTGGTACTGGTGCGCGATGTCGAGGAACGACGTCGGTTCGTCGAGCAGCAGGTACGGCGTCTTCTGCGCAAGCACCAGCGCCACCCACACGCGCTGACGCTGTCCGCCCGAGAGTTCCTGGACCGGCCTGTCGGCCAGCCCCGCCACCCCGGCCGCGGTCATCGCCTCGATCACCGCGCGTTCGTCCTCTTCGGACCACGTCGCGAACAGCGACTGGTGCGGGAACCGGCCGCGCGCGATCAGCTGCCGCACGCGGACGTCCTCCGGCGCGACCGGATCCTGGGGCAGGAACCCGAGCTCCCGCGCCAAACCCTTGCCGTGGAAGGAGCCGACGTCCTTGCCGTCGAGCAGGACTTCACCGCCGGACGGACGCAGCAGCCGGACGAACGCGCGCAGCAGGGTGGACTTGCCACAGGCGTTCGGTCCGACGACGGCGGTGAACGCGCGATCGGGCACGTCGAGGCTCAGCCTGGTCGATACGACCCGGTCGCCGTAGCGCAGGGTCAGATCCCGGGCGGTCAAGCGGGCACTCATGAGCGCCGCACCTCCTTGGTGAGCAGCCAGATCAGGTAGCCGCCGCCGATCACGGTGCTGACCACACCGACCGGCAGCGATTCCGGCGCGAGCAGCATCTGGGCGGCCAGGTCGGCGCCGGTCAGCAGGACGGCGCCGGTGAGAGCGGCGGGCAGCAGGCCGATCCCGGGCGTGCGGGCCAGCCGCCGCCCGATCTGCGGCGCCGCCAGCGCGATGAACGCGATCGGCCCGGCGACGGCGGTGACCGTGGCCGTGCAGCCGACCCCGATCAGCACCAGGACCAGCCGCAACCGGTCCCAGCGGACACCGGTGGTGACCGCCAGTTCGCCGCCGAGCGCGGCCTGGTGCAGCGCCGGTGCCCGGGTGAACAGCACGACGAACAGCACCGCGAGCACCCCGAACGGGATGGCGACGTCGCCCCAGCCGACCCCGTTGAGGGAACCGGCGTTCCAGCCGACGGCCGCGATCGCGATCTCGAGTTCCGCGCGCAGCACGATCCACGAGTTGAACGCGGTCAGCATCGCGTTGATCGCGATCCCGATCACGATCAGCCGCAACCCGGACAGCCCGCCGCCGAGCGACAGCGCGTACACGACGGCCGCCGTGATCACCCCGCCCAGCACCGAACCGATCGTCAGCTGCGTCGATGTCCCCGAAAGCACGGTGATCGCGAACAGCGCACCGGTGTAGGCGCCGGCGTCGAGACCGATCACGTCCGGGCTGCCGAGCGGGTTGCGGGTGATGTTCTGGAAGATCGCGCCCGCGAGTCCGAGCGCGGCGCCGAACACCAGCCCGGCGAGGACCCGTGGCAGGCGCCATTCCCGGATGACCACGCCAGGGCCGCCGCCGGAACCGGTGAGCGCGGCGAACACGCGGGCGGGACTCGCCCACGCCGCGCCGTAGCAGAGTCCGAGCAGGGTCAGCCCGGCGATGAGGACGATCATCGCCGCGAGGAACCAGAGGGTGCGGCGTTCGATCCGGGCGGAGAACCGCCCGCGCCGCAAGGTCACTGTGCTCACAGCGGTGCCGCCCCGTATTTGCGGACGGCCCAGATCAGCACCGGGCCGCCGAGGAACGCGGTCACGATCGCGACCGGGACCTCGCCGGTCGGCAGCAGGACCCGGGAGCCGACGTCCGCGACCAGCATCAGGACCGGGCCCAGCAGCGCGGCGAACGCGATCAGCCACGGGATCGAAGCGCCCGCCACCCGCCGCGCCAGATGCGGCACGATCAGCCCGACGAACAGGATCGGCCCGGCCAGCGCGGTGGCCGCGCCCGCCATCAGCGTGATGAGCAGCAAGGTGATCGTCCTGACGCGGGCGACGTTCGCGCCGAGCGTGTGCGCGACCGTCTCGCCGAGCGCGATGGCGTTCAGCTGACGGCTCACCGCGAACGCGCCCAGCAGGGACAGGCCGATGATGATCAGCGGGACCGTCGTCGGCGCCTGTTCGCGGCCGGCCAGCGAACCCACCGACCAGAACCGGTAGACGTCGAAGGTGTCCGGGAACAGCAGCCGCAGGCCGAGGGTGAGGCCCAGCAGCACGGCGCTCAGCGCGGTCCCGGCGAGCACCAGCCGCAACGGCGACCGGCTGCCGACGGCGTACACCAGCGCCGAGGCGCCGAACGCGCCCACCACGGCCAGGCCCAGTTCGGCGGGTGCCGACGCGGCGAGGCCGAACGCCGAACCCACAGCGATGGCGAACCCGGCCCCGGCGGTCACGCCGAGCACGCCGGGTTCGGCCAGGGCGTTGCGCGACAGGGCCTGCACGAGCACCCCGCCGACGGCCAGCGCCGCGCCGACCCCGATCGCGAGTACCGCCCTCGGCATCCGGATGTCCAGGACGACCGCCCGGTCACTCGGATTCCCGTCGCCCAGCAGGGCGCGCACGACCTCGCCGGGGGCGATGGCGTGCGCGCCGATGCCGACGCTCAGCACGGCGACCACGACGAGCCCGAGCAGTGCGGCGCCGAGCAGCGCGGACCGCCCGGTGGTGGTCACTTCTCGATCAGCGGCGCGAACGCCTGGTCGATAGCGTCCAAAGTGGACGTCGCGGCCCGGTAGGTGGCGGCCTCGGTGTAGCGGAACGGGTAGACCTTGCCCGCCTTCACCGCGGGGAGTTCCTTCCACAGCGGCGAGTCGAGGACGTACTTGACCGGTGCGGGGACGGCACCGTCGGCGCTGACCGAGTAGGTGATCGCGTCGGCCTCGGCGAACGCCGTCGAGAGTTCTTCGATCGACGGGTACTCGCTGACGTCCTTGGAGCCGCCGCCCTTGACCTTGACCTGGCCGTAGTAGGTGGCGCCGAGGTCCTGGGCGATGTTGGTGCCCCAGGAGCCGTTGAACTCGCGCTGGAAGTTGCCCTTGGCGACCTCGCCGTACGCGCCGACGTGGCCCAGCTTCAGCTGCGGCAGCACGGCCTTGTACTTCTCGGTGAGCCCCTTGGCCTTGGTGTCGTAAGCGGTCTTGATCGCATCGAACCCGCTGGCCGCGCCGGCGGCGTCGGCCTGCTTGCGGGAGAGGTCACGCCACATCGACGGCACCGACGGGCCGATCGCCACGACCGGGGCGATCGCTTCGAGCCGCTTGAGGTCGATGTCGGCGAGCACCGGCTTCGGCACGCCGATGACGATGAGGTCCGGATCCGCCTGCGCGATCGCCTCGTAGTTCGTCTCCGACGCCGCCTCGCCCGCGACCTTCGCCAGCTCGTCGTACTTCTTGCGCTCCTGCTCGTTGAACAGCGGGATACCGCGCTTCCAGCTGGACACCCCGACCAGCGGCGCGCCGGCTTCGAGCAGCGCGGGCACGGCGTAGCCGGTGGCGATGACCCGCTTCGGCGAGACCGGGATGGTGATCTGGCCGTTGTCGGCCGCGAACACCCGGGTCTGACCGCCTTCGGCCGACTTGCCGTCTTCGCCGGAGCCACAGGCGGTGGCCGCGGTCGCGACCGTCAACGCGAGCGCGAGCGCTCCGGTGAGCCGACGGGTTCTTGTGGTGCGCATGGGTTTCCTCGTTATTTCGGTGGGTGGGGATCAGTGGTCGTGCTCGTCGTCGAAGTCGGCGACCCCGCGTTTCCAGTAACCGGTGACGTCGTGGTCGTCCTTGCCGAGCCCGAGGTCGTTCTTGAGCCAGCGGCGCAGCGGTTTGATCTGCGCCGCCTCCCCCGCGACCCAGGCGTAGAGCCGTTCACCGGCGGGGACCTCGATCGTCTGGACCGCCCGGGCCAGCACGTCGGAAGCGCCCGCCGCGACGTCGCCTCGATGCAGCCAGTGCACCTCGACGTCTTCGGGCGCGGACAGCTCGATCTCCTCGCTCGCGTCGGTGACCTCGATGAACGCCCAGCCCGCGGCGGTGCGCGGCAGTTCTTCGAGCCAGCGCGCGATCGCGGGCAGCGCGGTGAGATCACCGGCGAGCAGGTAGCGGTCGTAGGTGTGCGGCACGATCAGCCCGCCCGGCGGACCGGCGACATGCACCGGGGTGCCGGGGGTGACGTCCTCGGCCCACCCGGAACCGAGTCCGCCTTCGTGCAGCGCGACGTCGAGATCGAGTTCCCCGGAAGCCGGGTCGTAGCGGCGGACCGTGTATTCGCGCGACGTCGGCGACGGCTTCGGCCAGCGCAGCATGTCGCCGTCCTGGACCGGCAGCTTCGGCTCGGCGTCCAGTTCGGGGAACAGGAGCTTCACATGCTCGTCGGGCGAGTGTGCCTCGAACCCCGCCGTCCCGGGCCCGCCAAGGGTGACCCGGAGCAGCCCGGAACCGATCATCTCGGTGCGCACGACTTCGGCCTGCCGGACGCGGATCGGGTACGGCACCTTCTCGGCGTGCTGTCCCTCGCGGACCTCGGCGATGCGTTCGAGGTGCCGGTGGCGATGGTCTGCGCGGCTCACGCGGCGCTCCCGGTGAGGACCTGCGTCCAGTGGCCGAGGGTCGGCTGCTCGGCGAGGTCGGCGAACTCCAGGTTCTCCGCGCCCTCGGTGCGCCACTGCTCGACCAGGCCCATGATCCGCATCGAGTCGAGGCCGAGGTCGGTGAGATCGGTGTCCGGATTCAACTCGGCCGGGTCGCAGCCGAGCAGCTCGGCGACGTCGGCGTGGATCTTTTCGGTCGTGAGGCTCATCGCTGGGCTCCGGCGTGGATCGGCGCCAGCGCGGCGAGCGCGGCGGCGGTGGTGGTCAGGGCGCCGCAGCGCTGGGCGACGTACTCGCAGGCCTGGTCGTGGCGTTCGCGGGAGAAGTCCGCGACCGCGTCACCGACCAGGAACGGCTGGACGTCACGCATGAACGCCTCGACAGCGGTGGCCTGGCAGCCGATGTGCGCGTAGACCCCGGTGATCAGCAGCTGGTCCCGGCCCGCTTCGGCGAGCTGCTCGGTGAACGTGCTGCGCTGGAACGCGCTGTAGCGCCACTTCGTCAGGACGACGTCGCCCGGTCGCGGGGCGATCTCGTCCACGACGTCGGCGGCCGCGGGGTCGTCTTCGATGACCGCGCCGATGCCGTCGCCCCAGAACTCGGTGAGCAGTCCACGGTCTTCGGCGGCCTGGTGACCGGGCTGCGCGGTGTAGAACACCGGAACACCCGCCGCGCGCGCGGCGGCGGCCAGCGCGGCGATGTTCGCGACCATCTCCGGGATCGGGGCTCCCTCGTACGGCGCGAGGAAGTACCGCTGCGCGTCGTGCACCAGCAGCGCGGCGCGGGCGGAGTCGGGTTTCCAGCCGACCCGCCCGGCGGGCAGCTCGGCCTCGGTCGGCAGGGCGTACGGCTGGATCTTGGGCAGTGACACGTTCACTTCTCCTTCGCCAGGGCGGCCAGCGCCGCCCGCAGCTCGCGTTTGCTGGTCTTGCCGACGCCGGTCACGGGGAACTCCGGCACGACCTGGACCAGATCGGGCACCTTGAAGGCCGCCACGCCGCGTTCGCGCACGAACCGGCGCAGCTCGGCCGCGGCGGGTTCGGCACCGGCAGCGGGGACGACGTAGGCGCAGGTGCGCTCGCCCAGATACGGGTCCGGCACCGCGACGACGGCGGCGTCGAGCACGCCGGGGTGAGCCATCAGATGGTTCTCGACCTCTTCCGCGGCCACCTTTTCGCCGCCGCGGTTGATCTGTTCCTTGGCCCGGCCGACCACTTCCAGATGTCCCGACGGGTGCTGCCGCACCAGATCTCCGGTGCGGTAGAAGCCGTCTTCGGTGAAGGCCGTCTTGTTGTGCTCGGTGGCGCGGTAGTAGCCGCGGATCGTGTACGGCCCGCGGGTGAGCAGCGCGCCGATCTCACCCGGCGCGACGACGTCGTCCGAAGTGGACAGTGGGTCGTCCGGGTTCACGACGCGGACCTCGTCGTCGGCCGAGATCGGCCGTCCTTGCGTGGCGAGGATGTACTCGTCCGGATCGTCGAGCCGCGTGTAGCAGACCAGCCCCTCGGCCATGCCGAACACCTGCTGCAGGCGGCAGCCCAGCGCGGGCGCGATCTTCTCGGCCAGTTCGCGGGCGCATTTGGCGCCACCGACCAAGAGGACGTCCAAAGAGGACAGATCGCGGGTGGTCCTCGCGGCCGCTTGCGCCCACGCGGCGGCCAGCGGCGGCACGAGCCCGGTGATCGTCACGCTCTCGGCCTCGATCAGCCGGAACGCGGTGTCGGCGTCCGGCCGCGGTGCGAACACCGTCGCCGCGCCCGCGTGCAGGGCGCCGAGCAGGCCGGGTGAGCTGAGAGGGAAGTTGTGCGCGGCGGGCAGCGCCGCCAGGTAGACGCTTTCCGGGCGCAGGCCGCAGATCCGGGCGCTTTCCCGGACGCTGTAGAGGTAGTCGTCGTGCGTACGCGGGATCAGTTTGGGTAGGCCGGTGCTGCCGCCGGAAAGCTGAAGGAACGCGACGCCGGCGGGGTCCGGGTCCGGCAGGGCGCGCGGTGCGGTCGCTTCGAGCGCCGCAAATTCCTCGGTGCCGACGACGAAGACCTCGCGCACCGAAGGGATTTCGGCCGCCACTGTGCGGGCCATGCCCGCGTGGTCGAACCGTTCGTGCTCGCCGACGGTCAGGATCGCCGCGGCCTCGCTCTGTTCGGCGAAGTGCCGCAACTCGCTGGCCCGGTGCGCGGGCAGGGCGAACACCGGGAGCGCCCCTGCCCGCCACAGTCCGAAGACCACGGACGCGAACTCGGGCACGTTCGGCAGTTGCACGACGACCCGGTCACCGGCTTGAATCCCGGCTCCGGCGAATCCGGCGGCGAGCCGGTGCGCCCGCTCGTCGAGTTCGGCGAAGGTCCAGCGCGCGGTCTCGCCGATCACGGCGGGGCGTTCGGCGTAAGCCTCGGCGAGGCTGGTCAGCAACTTGCCGAAGGTCTGGCCGCGCCAGTGGCCCGAAGCCCGGTAGCGCGCGGCGGTTTCGGGCGGCCAGGGCACGTGGTCCGCGTTCACGCCGCTCCCTCCAGTCCGAGTGCCCGCAGCATGGTGCCGAACTTCGCGCCGGTCTCGGCGAGTTCGGCCGCCGGGTCGGAACCGGCCACCACTCCCGCGCCGGCGAACAGCCGCACGGTCCGGTCGCGGACTTCGGCGCAGCGGATGGTGACGACCCATTCGCCGTCTCCGCCCTGATCGGTCCAGCCGACGAGACCCGCGTAGTAGCCGCGATCCTCGGGTTCGAGCGCCGCGATGGTGTCGCGGGCGAGTCCGGTCGGGACGCCGCAGACGGCGGGGGTCGGATGCAGTGCTTCGGCCAGCGCGAGCGCGGACGAACCGGCGTCGCCCGCGTCGGCGAGGCGTCCGCTGATCCGGGTCGAGAGGTGCCACATCGTGGGCGTGCCGATCACCTCGGGTTCGCCCGCGACGTCGAGGTCGACGCAGAACCGGCCCAGCACCTCGGCCACCTGCGCGGCGACGTGGGCGTGTTCGGCGCGGTCCTTTTCGGACGCCAGCAGATCGGCGACGCGCCGGGAGTTCTCGGCGTCGTCGGCCACGCGCGGCCTCGATCCGGCGAGCGGGTTGGCCATGACGATCCGGCCGCGACGGGAGACCAGCAGTTCCGGGCTCGCACCGATCAGGGTGCGCGGCGCGGGATCCCCGGGCGCGCTGACGTCGACGGCGAAGGCGTGGGCCGCCGGGTCGGCGTGGACGAGACGGGCCAGCAGGCGCGGCACCGCGACGGGGTCGCCGCCGGTGACGTCGAGGCAGCGGGCCAGCACGATCTTGCGCAGGTCGCCGTCGCGGATCTCGTCCAGCGCCTTGGCGACCGCGGTGGTGTAGACCTCCGGCGCGGGCCGCGGCGAGACCGACCAGGTCCCGCCGCCGAGCGGCGCCACCGGTCCACCGGCTCGCGGCGGGCCCGCCCGGCGCACCACGGCGGGTACCACCAGGCTGCTCGGGGCGTCGGGCCGGAACCCGATCGCCCCGGCCACCACGGGTTCGGTCACTCCCGCGACGAGAGCGGCGTCGAGGACTTCGGCGGCGGCACGGGCACGCCTGCCCGGCGCCGCGTGGACCGGCGAGTACACCCCGTCGGCGAGCAGCGATCCTCGAGCGGACGAGTAGTAGAACGATCCGGGCAGGTACGCCGCCAGCAGATCGGCCGCCTGGTGGACCGGCCTTGGTCGGGCCGGTGCGGGTGAGGACACGACAGGATTCCCTTTCGCAAATACTACTGATCAGGCAGGCACTCTTGTTGTGTCGCAGCACCCTTCGCCGACGCGGACCGTGACCCCCCGGACGCGCCGAACACACCTTTTCGGTTAGCCTAACCTAATCATATGGGCCCGAAAAGTCTTCGTTGCGTCATCGAGATCACCCGCGGAGCGTGGCGCCGCCGTCGACGTAGAGGTTCTGCATCGTGATGTGCCGCGCGCGCTCCGAGGCCAGAAACAGGACGGCGTCGGCGATGTCGGCCGGTTCGGCTATCCGCCCCAGCGGTATGCCGACACGGTATTGCTCCTGATTTCCCGCGATGACAAGGTCCGCGCCGTTTTCGTCCGTCCACAGTAGACGTTGCATCTCGGTGTCGGTCGAACCGGGCGAGACGATGTTGCAGCGGATGCCGGAGCCGGCGAGTTCGAGCCCCAGGCAGCGGGTCAGCATCGTCGCCGCGGCCTTCGAAGCGGCGTAGGCGGCCATCCCGGTGCGCGGGACGCCCGCGGCGTTCGAGCCGACCGTCACCAGCACCCCGCTCCGGCGGGGCAGCATCCGGCGGGAGATCTCGCGGAGCACGGTGAAGACACCGGTGGAGTTGACCGCGAAGGTCGCCGCCCAGTCCTCGTCGCTCGTCTCGCAGACGGACCCCGGCTTCAGCACGCCCGCCACGGACGCCCCGATCCCGATCGGCCCGAGTTCGCGTTCGACCTCGTCCACCACCCGCGCCACGGCCGCGGGATCCCCGACGTCCGCGACGAACGAGGTCACCCCGTCCCGCGAAGGCCCTTCCGTCAGGTCCACCGCCGCCACGATCGCGCCCGCCTTGGCGAGCCCGTCCACGACGGCCGCCCCGATCCCGCGCGCGCCTCCGGTGACGAGCGCGACCTTGCCCTCGATCCCTTCCACGCCAAACCACCCTACGTTTCCGTTTGCTTAGCCTTGCCTAAGCTAGCGGGCGAATCCGGACAAAGCGAGGGAACGACACCGGTGATTCAGGACACTCCTGACCGCTGGGGAAAGTCTGTGGGTGCCCAAGTCCGTGAAGACGTAACTCGCGTGATCGCCCAACTCACCCGAACACGACACCACTCACGACTATCTGGCCGACGCCTCGCACGCTTGCTGTCCGTGAAGGCCTCCTTCACTACCTTCAGGGTAGGCAAGGAGACCTTCACGGACAGGACCTGTGGCCCCGCCAGGAGGCCCCTAGCCCGGCAGGGGGCAGGACAGCGGACCGCGTTCGGTTTCTTCGCCCCGCAAGACGATCTGCGGGCTTCCGCCGACCGAGTCCCTGGTGGTGCACACGATCTGCTCGACGGCCCGCGCCGAAAGCCCGGCGACACCGACCGAAAGGGTCACCGTGAGGCCGTTCTGCGTGGCCGTCTGGCCGAGAACCGTGGTTCCGAAGGGAACTTCGCTGGTATAGCTCCGGTCCCGTTCACTCTCGTCCGGCCCGGCGGCGAGCAGGTCGACGGGGTTCACCGGAGCCAGTCCGCCGGGGAGCGGGCGCAGCACCCGGACCGGCTGGCCACCGGACAGGAAGTAGAGCACCGCGCCGTCGGCCGGGCCCGACGGCGCGGGCGCGCCGGGGATGACGCCGCTGGGCCGCACACCGCAGCCCGCGACCACCGAAACCGTCAGGAGCAGCGCGAGCCATGCCTTCTTCATGCCGTCACTCCCTCACGGGGCAGGCGCAGCATGAACACCGCGCCACCCTCGACACCGTTGGCCGCGACCAGGGTGCCGCCGTGCAGGCGGGCGTTCTCCCAGGCGATCGCGAGACCGAGTCCGCTGCCGCCGGATCGCGCCCTCGCCGAATCCGCCTTGTAGAACCGGTCGAACACGTGCGGCAGTACTTCGGCCGTCAGTCCGGGGCCGTGATCCGCGACCTCCAGCGTGAGCCGCTCCCCCGCTTCGGAAAGCCGGAGCGAGACCGGCTTTTCCCCGTGCCGCAACGCGTTCCCGACCAGATTCGCCACGATGACGTCCAGCCGCCGCGGATCCAGCACGGCGAAGATCCCGGCGGGCAGGTCGCCCTCCACCTCGTCCGCCCAGCCCCGGATGCGCAGGCTCGCCGTGACCACCTCGGCGACGTCGACCTCTTCCGGCGCGAGGGCGGCGGCCCCGGCGTCGAACCGGGACACCTCGATGAGGTCGTTCACCAGCCGCGTCAGGTTGTGCGTCTCGTCGATGGTCATCCGTGCCGCACGACCGGCGTCCCCGGAAAGGCGCGGCGCCTCCTGTTCGAGCACGTCCGCGACCGCGGTCATCGCGGCCAGCGGGGTCCGCAGCTCGTGCGAGACGTCGGCGACGAACCGCCGCGCGTCGGCTTCCATCCGTTTCAGCTCGCCGACGTGACCCTCCAGCGCTTCGGCCGTCTCGTTGAACGTCCGCGCCACTCCGGCCAGTTCGTCCGAACCGCGAACGTTGATCCGGGCCCGCAGATCACCCGCTCCCAGCCGATGCGCCGCGTCGCCCAGCTCCCGGACCGGCCGCAGGACGCCGCGCGCGGCCAGGAGTGCCAGTCCGATGGCGAAAACGAGCGCCGCCCCGCCGATCAGCCAGGCACGGGTGGCGAGTTCGTCGATGCTCTGTTCCTCCGGGACCATGCTCCGGGCGATGTAGGCCTCGATACCCGAAGCCCGCTCCTGCCCGCCCGGAAGCTGAACGGTGAACCTGGTGCCCACCACCAGCATCGGCGTGCCCGCGGCGTCGACCCGTTGCCAGGCGACGTTTCCCGACTGGACCTTTTCGCGAAGCTCGGGTGAGATCAGCGCCCGCATCTGCTGATTCCCGCTCGACCGGTCCTCGTACAGGACCAAGGAACTCAGGTCGCGGTCGGACAGTTCACCGCTGATCCGGCTCAGCGTCCCGTCACCCGGCGGCAGCGGGCCGAGCGGGTACAGCGCGGTGGCCTTGTCGACCAGGACGCGGGCGGTGGCGTCCTGCGCCTGCCGGAGGATCACGGTGCGGGACTGGACGTAGATGCCGCCGGCGACCGTCGCCGCGGTGATCACGACCAGCAGGCTGAACGCCAGCAACAGCCGGGTGCGCAGACCACCGAGCTTCACAGCGGCCCGAACCGGTAGCCGAACCCGCGGACCGTTTGCACGTATACCGGCGCGGAAGAGTCTGCTTCGATCTTCGCGCGCAACCGCTGCACACAGGCGTCGACGACCCGGGAGTCACCGAAATAGCCGTGTTCCCACACACTTTCCAGCAGGTACTGGCGGCTGAGCACCCGGCCGGGCACCTGGGTCAGTTCCAGCAGCAGCCGCAGTTCGGTCGGCGCGAGGGCGACGGGCTTGCCGCCCTTGGTCACCGTCAGCGCGGCCCGGTCGACGCCGAGGTCACCGTGCCGCTCGATCTCGGCCTGCGCGGGCACCGGGGGCGGCGGCTGCGCGGTGCGGCGCAGCACCGCGCGGATCCGCGCCTCCAGCACCTGGGCCCTCGCGGGCTTGACAACGTAGTCATCGGCGCCGGCGGCGAGCCCGGCCACCACGTCGATGTCCTCGTTGCGCGCGGTGAGCATGATGATCGGAAGATCACCCGCGGCCCGGATCCGACGGCAGACCTCGAAGCCGTCCAGCCCGGGCAGCATCAGGTCCAGTACGACGATGTCCGGCGTCCGCGACGCGAGCCTGGCCAGGCCTTCTTCACCGGTGGCCACCGCGTCGACCGCGTGGCCGCGGCCACCGAGCGCCATGCTCAGCCCGTCACGCACGGCTTGGTCGTCCTCGATGAGCAGCACCCTGGGCATGCCGACGACTATCGCAGCGCCGGACGGAATCCGCTCGTCCATGACACGTCATGGTGCCGGTCCCGTTTCCGCGGAACGTCCGCGGACTGTCATCGTCGCGTCACGACGCGAACCGTGCGGAACGGTGACATTTTCGTCGGCGTCCGCGCACGTCGCCGCGATCCGCCCGGCACAAGCGGCGGCGACTGTGAACGGCATGAAAGAACTCGTTTTCGCGGCGGTCACCCGCGTCCTCGCGGTACTGCTGCTGATCCCGGCGTGGCTGCGGTCCCCCGGCCACGCCCGGCGACTCGCCTGCGGCTGGGCGCTGGCGTTGCGGTTCCCGGCCGAGAACCTCGCCGGGCTCACCGGCGGGACCCTGGCCGCGTTCACCGCCGCCAGGACCGAGGCGTTCTGGCGGCACCGCACGCTGCTCGGTCTCACCTCGGGACACCGCGACGCCGCCGAGCAGCTCCGCCTGTTCCTCGACGAGACCGAGCGAGGAGACAAACGCGTCCTGCCGCCGAAGGATTCGGCGCACGTCCGGGGTACCGCGCTGGACGTGCGGCCACGCGAAGGCGCGCAGTGGCTGGAGGATCACGGTGCCCGCTTCGCGCTCTACCGGATCTACGACAACGAATGGTGGCATTTCGAGTACCGGCCCGGCGAGGCGCCGCCCGCGCGACTGCCCCACCCCGGCTGGCGGCTGGGCGTCACCCGGTGACGGTCACCCGCGGAGCCAGCGCCGCCAGGAAGTCGGCCGCGTCGAAGACCTCACCGGCCGAGACGACCCCGGTCGCCTTGGTCCGCCCGTCGAGCGCCCGCTGGACCGCCTCCACCACCAGCGGTGCCGTGATCGCGTAGATGTCCTGCCCCTGCGCGACGATCCGCCGTTCCTCATCACCGGAGCGCACGACCACGTCGACGACGAACATCTGCGCGGACGGGCCGCCGGCGGGAGGCGCCGGCGTCTCGGGCGTCACCACTTCGCGGGCCGCGTTCGTGGTCATGTACGTGACCACTTCGGGAATGGCGAGGTGACTCGGGACGGTGACGACGTCGGCCATCGAGAACTCGCCGAGCACGGCACGGGTCCCCAGCGGCGCGGGGAAAGCCCAGTCCGACTCCGGCAGTGCGTCGTCGCGGTGCTCGATCCGGCCGCCGGAGAACCGGATCCGCTTCCCGTTTCGCCGCTCCCGTGAGACCTTGCCCGCCGCCCGGGTCCCTTCCGTGGGGTGCCAGCTGCTCAGCCCGTAGGCGATGTGCGCCTCGTCGGCGGACGTCCAGTCCCCCATCGCGGCGGTGACCATCAGGTCGCCGAGGCCGCCGAAGAACGCCATCGCCGGGATCACCGTCGCGCCCGCCGCCTTGTCGCCGAACCTCGCGAAGGTGTCCATGTTCGCTTCGAGTTCCGCGGCGACGTCCAGGTACGGGATACCCGCGCGCAGCGCCGCTTCGATCACCGGCGCGGCGGTGTCGGCGAAGGGCCCGGCGGCGTTGATCACCGCGTCCGCGCCCTCGAACGCGCGGTCCAGCGCGGCCGGATCGTCGACCGACGCCTGCCGGATCTCCAGATCGGGCCAGGGCAAGGCGCGGAGCTTGGCCTCGTCACGGCCCACTGCCAGCACGCCGAACCCCCGCTCACGCAACTCCTCCACCACGAACCGCCCGGTGTGCCCGTAAGCCCCGAACACCGCGACGTCGTACGTACCCATGGGGTTCTCCTGCCCTCGACTGATCCACTGTGGACCATCCTGCCGACGCGAATCCGCCGCCGACAGTGTCCGGAACGCCATCATGCGTACACTTTCGGACATGAGTACGGTCGCGCTCGCCGCCACGGACGGAATGCTCCAGTTCGAGCTGGCCATCGCCCACGAAGTCTTCGGCACCCCTTTGCCGGGTTTCGGTTCCTGGTACGACCTCAGCGTCTGCGGTCCGGCCCCGGTGAAGGTCGGCCGGTTCCTCCTCGAACCGGATCACGACCTCGGCCGGCTCGCCCGCGCCGACACCGTCATCGTCCCCGGCTGGGCCGACATCGACGTCGCTCCGCCCGCCGACCTCGTCGACGCCGTCCGCGCCGCCCACGAGGCGGGCGCGCGGGTGGCGTCCCTCTGCACGGGTGCGTTCGTACTGGCGGCCGCCGGCCTGCTCGACGGCCGCCGCGCGACGACGCACTGGGCGCACACCGACGTCCTCGCCGCCCGCCATCCCCTGGTGGAGGTCGATCCGGAGGTCCTCTACGTCGACAACGGCTGCGTGCTCACCTCGGCGGGCAAGGCCGCCGCGATGGACCTGTGCCTGCATCTGGTCCGCTCCGACCTCGGCTCGGCGGTCGCGAACACCGTCGCCCGCCGACTGGTCGTCCCGCCGCACCGCGCGGGCGGGCAGGCCCAGTTCGTCACCGCCCCGGTGCCCGAGCAGGACGACCATCCGCTCGGCGGCCTGCTCCCCTGGGTCACCGAACGGCTGGACCGGCCGCTGACCGTCGAGGACCTCGCCCGGCACGCCAACATGAGCTCGCGCAACCTGGCCCGGCACTTCCGGTCGGCGACCGGGACGACCCCGCTGCGCTGGCTGCTGATCCAGCGCATCCGCCGCGCGCAAGAACTCCTGGAGCGCACGGACGACAGCGTCGACCTCATCGCGGAGGCCACCGGGATGGGCACGGCCACCACCTTGCGGCGGCATTTCAACCGGACCGTCGGGGTACCGCCGGACAGTTACCGCCGCACCTTCCGCGCCCGGACCGCTAGCGGATCCGCGCCGTGACCAGGTCCGCGACGACCAGCACCCGCGCCCGCGGCGCGCACTGGTGGACGCCGCGAGGACGGCGCCGATCTTCTCGTGCACCGTGGTGAGCGCCGTGCGGACGGCGTTCTGGTCGACCTGGCCGCAGTTCGCGCCACCCGTGTTCTGGCAGCCGTAGGTGAAGAGGCTACCGACGTCGTTGCCGCCGATGGTGACCGTGACGAGCTTGGTCTCAGCTGTGACAGCCTCGATCTGTGGCGGCTGCCCGGCCTGTCCGGCGGTGAGGATGTTCGCGGTGGTCGCGCCGCTGCAGGTGACGTCAGTGAGGGCGAGTGAGCAGGACCGCGGCGGGTATCCGCTTGAGCATTTCGAACCCCTTATCTCACGAACGAAACCGGTTCCGGTCCCGCGATGCCGTCGATGACACCGAGGGCGAGCAGATCTTCGGGGCGTGACTTCAGGTCATCGGCGAGGGCGGGGATCTCCTCGGGGCCCCGCTTCGCGTTCGCCGCGATACCGCAGCTCGTGGTACGGATCGTCCTCGACGAGCCAGAACCCGTGGCGCGCGACCACTTCCGCGAGCGCGTGACGTCGCGCGGGACTGGTCGTCCGGCCGGACGGATTCGAGAACGTCGGGACGAGGTACAGCAGCGAGGGCTTTTCCCGGGCCGCGATCTCGTCCAGCGCGGCCGGATCGAGCCCCTCCTCGTCGCCGGGAAAGGGCACGATCCGCGCCTCGGCGAGCTGGAAGCACTGCAGCGCGGACAGGTACACCGGTTCTTCCACCAGGACGGTGGCGCCGGGATCGAGCAACGCGGTGCTCGGCAACTGCAGGCCCTGCTGTGAACCCGTGGTGATCAGCAGATCGTCCACAGTGGTCGGCAGCGGGCCGTCCACATCGAACAGTTCCGGCGTGGGAGAACCCCGATGGCAGCTAGGCTGGAGCTCGTGCCTCTCGTGGAAATCACCTACTCCCCCGAAATTCCCGAAGCCAAGCTGCGTGAGCTGGGTTCGGTGCTGCCGCATCTCGTGTCCGTCGCGGTGGAATGCCCCGAGGAGCCCTACGACGGCGACCTTCAGCCGGGCGACGTCGAGCTGCGCTTCCGGCAGCCGGGACCGTACGACCGCTTCGGACTGGACCTTCTGGTCGAGGTCCGGTCGAAGTGGTTCCCGAGCCGAGCGGACAACCGCCAGGAGCGAGTGGACCTGTTGCGCACGAGCATCGAATCGGCGACCGGGATCGACGACGTCGGCGTGTACCTCTCACTGCCCGTCGCCGCGTGGTCGCAATCGGACTAGCGCTCCCCGAAGACGTGGCGCCGTACGAACGGGCTCCGAAACTTGCCGTCCGGATCCAGTTCCCCGGCCAGCGACCGGAAATCGGCCAGCTTCGGATAGTCCGCGGCGTGGTGGAAGAGCTTCCCCCAGTGCGGCCGGACCCCGAAGGGCGCCAGGCGTTCCTCGATGACGGGCAGCAGCGCGCGGACCGCGTCCTCGTCCGGCTGCCAGGTGAAGTGCAGCCCCAGCCGGTCACCGCCGTGGAACGGGCTGAGCCACAGGTCGTCCCCCGCGACCGTGCGGATCTCCGAGACGAGCAAGGCGGGCGCCAGCCGGTGCCCGATGCCGCGCAGGGCCTCCATCGCCGCGACGGCGTGCCGGACGGGAACGAAGTACTCGGTCTGGAGTTCGTTCCCGACGCTGGGTGTGAAGTCCAGCCGGAAATGCGGGATCCGTTCGTGCCACGGCCCCGGGACCCCGAGCTGCCGCGTGCAGTTGTCCGCCGGGATCCCCGCCGCGTGGGCCGGATGCCGCGGCCCGTCCGCCGCCCGCGCACCGAAGAAGTCTGTGCCCGGCTGCCCCTGCCCCTTGACCCAGACCTGGTCGACCGTGTCGCGAGCCCAGTTCGTGAACACGCTGACGCTGTAACCCGCGTCCTGGATCTCCTCGAAATGCTCGTACGCCGTCTCCCAGGGCAAGCCGTCGAAAACGTCCTGGCGGAGGTCGAAGGACGGCACGAGGTCGAGCGTCAGCCGAGTCACCATGCCTAAAGCGCCGAGGCCGACGACAACGCCGTCATGCCTCTCGTAGGTCCGCCGGCCGCCGTCCGCGGTGACCAGCTCCAAACCGGACACGGCCGACGCGAGGCTCTGGTTGCGCCGCCCGGAACCGTGGGTCGCGGTCGCGACGGTGCCCGCCACCGTGCAATGAGGCAGCGACGCGAGGTTGGCCAGCGCGAACCCCGCCGCCTGCACCTGGGCGGCGATGTCGCCGTATCGCGCCGCCGCCGGCACCGTGACCGTCGCGGCCTCCGCGTCGAGTTCGACCTCGACGTCAAGCGCGGACAGATCGAGCTGGACACCGCCAGGACAGTCCGCGATGTCGTTGAAGCAGTGCCTGCTGCCGAGTGCCTTGACCGCGGGCGCTCCGGCGACAGCCTCCTGGACCTGTTCGATCGTGCGCGGACGCAGGATCCGCTCCGCGGTGAAGGTCTGATTGCCCGCCCAGTTCGTCTCGCGCACCAGACCGAGCTTAGATTGCCGAAGTCGGCTTCACACGGAGGAGGATTCCCCTGACGGGCTTTCCCGGCGAGATGGTGTCCATCGCGCTCTTGCTGATCGTCTTGGCCTTCGCGGTGATCCGGCCACGGGGCCTCCCGGAAGCGGTCGCCGCCGTCCCCGCCGCCGGGATCGTGCTGGTGGCCGGGGCGATCTCGTTCCCCGACGCCGTCGACGAGGTGGCCAGGCTCGCCCCGGTCGTCGGATTCCTCGCCGCGGTGCTCGTGCTGGCCAAGTTGTGCGACGACGAAGGGCTGTTCCAGGCGGCAGGGACGCTCATGGCCCGGTTCAGCCGGGGAAAGCCGCGACGGCTGTTGCCCGCGGTGTTCGCCGTCGCCGCGGCGGTCACCGTGGTACTCAGCCTGGACGCCACCGTCGTCCTGCTGACCCCGGTCGTGTTCGCCACCGCCGCACGGATGGGCGCGCGGGCCAAACCGCACGCCTACGCCTGCACGCATCTGGCGAACTCGGCGTCCCTGCTGCTGCCGGTGTCCAATCTGACCAACCTGCTCGCCGTCGCCGCGACCGGCATCTCGTTCCTCCGGTTCACCGCGCTGATGACCTTGCCCTGGCTCGCGGCGGTGCTCACCGAGTACCTGGTGTTCCGCCGGTTCTTCGCCGCCGACCTGGCGGCCCGGCCCCGTGGCGGGAAAACGATCCCGGCAGGGAAGGTCCCGGCCTTCGTCCTGGTGGTGCTCGGCCTGACGCTGGCCGGGTTCGTGGTCACGTCGCTGCTGGACGTCAGCCCCGCGTGGGCCGCCTTCGCCGGTGCCGCCGTCTTGGCCGTCCGCGCTCTCGCGCAGCGGCGGACCTCCCCCGCCGCGATCGTGCGGTCGGCGAGCATCCCCTTCCTCGCGTTCGTGCTCGCACTGGCGATCGTGGTCCGCGCCGTCGTCGACAACGGGCTGGACGAGGCGCTCAGCCACCTGGTGCCGACCTCAAGCACGTTCCTCGCCCTGCTCGGCGCCGCCGCGGTGGCGGCCGTGCTCGCCAACCTGATCAACAACCTGCCCGCGGTGCTGGTGCTGCTGCCGCTCGCCACAGCGGGCGGGACGCCGGTGGTGCTGGCCGTGCTGATCGGGGTCAACCTCGGGCCGAACCTGACCTACGTCGGTTCGCTGGCCACACTGCTGTGGCGGCGGATCCTGCACCGGCACGACACCCGGCCCGATCTGGGCGAGTTCACCCGGCTCGGGCTGCTCACCGTCCCGGCGTCCATCGTGCTCGCCGTCGCCGGCCTGTGGCTCGGACTCGCCTTGACTTCCACTCAGTGAGAAGCTGGGCGCATGCCCGGCAACCTGTCCACCCCCGGCGCCGGGGTCGTCTCGCGGGCGTTCGCGGTGCTCGGCGCCTTCGACGTCGACCACCGCGAACTGTCGCTGACCGAACTCGCGAGCCGCGCGGGCCTGCCGCTGCCCACCACGCACCGGCTGGCGCGGGACCTCGTGGGCTTGGGCGCGCTGGAGCGGCGCGAGGATCGCTACGCCATCGGCAGGCGGCTGTGGGATCTCGGCCTGCTCGCCCCCGTCCAGTTCGAACTGCGGCAGGTCGCCGCGCCCTTCCTCCAGGATCTCTACGGCGCGACAAGTGCCACCGTGCATCTCGGCGAGCGTGACGGCGGCCAGGTGCTCTACCTCGACCGGCTCTCCGGGAACGCGTCCGTGCCGGTGGTCAGCCGGATCGGCGGGCGGCTGCCGCTGCACGCCACCGGCGTCGGGAAGGTCCTGCTGGCCTGGGCTCCGGAGGAGGTGCAGCGGCAGGTGCTCGCTTCGCTGACCCGCGTCACGCCGTACACCGTCACGCAGCCCGGGCGGCTGCGCGAGCAGTTGCGGCGTGTCCGCCGGGAGGGCTTCGCGCAGACCGTCGAGGAGATGAGCCAAGGCGCCTGCTCGGTCGCCGTCCCGATCCGCCCGTCCGCCGGTGGTGACGTCGTCGCGGCGCTCGGCCTGGTCGTCCCGGACCTGAGCCGCGGCCGGGCGCGGCTGGTCTCCGCGCTCCAGGTCGCGGCCGCCGGGATCGGCCGGAGCCTGCGAGTTTCACTGAGTGGAAGCGAGCGCTAGCAGTTCGGCCCAGGCGCGATCAGACTCCGGTCATGCGAACCCCAGTCGCCATCGTCGGCGCCGGCCCGGCCGGACTGCTCCTGTCGCATCTGCTCGATCTGGCGGGGGTCGAATCGGTGATCGTGGAGACCCGCTCGCGCGAGTACGTCGAGGCGCGGATCCGGGCGGGCATCCTCGAACAGTCCACAGTGGACCTCCTCCGCGAGGCGGGACTCGCCGAGCGGCTCGACCGCGAGGGCGACGAGCATCGCGGTATCTACTTGCAATGGCCGGAGGAACGGCACCATCTCGACTTCGTGGACCTGGTCGGGCGGAGCGTCACCGTGTACGGCCAGACCGAAGTCACCAAGGACCTCGGCAAGGCGCGGGCGGCGGCCGGGCAGCAGATCCACTACGAGGTCACCGACACCGCCGTGCACGACCTCGAGACCGACAAGCCCTACGTCACCTTCACCAGCCCGGTCGGCACGCAGCAGAGGCTGGACGCCGACGCCGTTGTCGGCTGCGACGGCTCCTTCGGGCCCTGCCGCACCGCCATTCCCGAGGCAGCGAAGCAGACTTGGGAGCGCACCTACCCGTACTCATGGCTCGGCGTCCTCGCCGACGTCGCCCCGTCGACCGACGAGCTCATCTACGCCTGGCATCCCGACGGTTTCGCCATGCATTCGATGCGCTCGGCCACCGTCAGCAGGCTGTATCTACAGGTGCCCAACGGCACCGACATCGGCACGTGGTCCGACGACCGGATCTGGGAAGCGCTCGCGACCCGGCTCGGCCACGGCCAGAACGGCTGGACGCTCACGCCCGGGCCGATCACAGACAAGAGTGTGCTGCCCATGCGCAGCTTCGTGCAGCAACCCATGCGGCACGGTCGCCTGTTCCTCGCCGGCGACGCCGCCCACATCGTGCCGCCCACCGGCGCCAAGGGCCTCAACCTCGCCGTCGCCGACGTCGCCCTCCTCGCCCCCGCCTTGGCGGCTTTGGTGCGGGACAAGAACTCCACGCTCGCCGACGCCTACTCCGACACCGCGCTGCGCCGGGTTTGGCGGTGCACGCACTTCTCGTGGTGGATGACGACGATGCTGCACCGATCGGGCGATCCGTTCGACCGGCAGTTGCAGCTCTCGCAGCTGCGCTGGCTGGCCGGGAGCGAGGCCGGCCGGGCTGGGCTCGCGGAGAACTACGCGGGGCTGCCCATCGGTTTCTGATGCTGTGTCGCTGTCATCGCTTCAGCGGGTCGGCCAGCAGCAGCGCTCGATCGAACGCCGGGTCGAACCCCGGAACGGGACCTTGAGCTCCCCCAGTTCGGCATCCACCGGCCGAACGAACGCTTCTGCGGCCAGGGGCGAGGGCGACGTCGCGGCGCCCTGACGGAACTCCCACTTCCAACCGCGCGACTTGACCAGATCGAATACCGCTTGCCAGTCCGCCGCGGAGGTGTCCGGGACGCACACGTCGGGAAGCGTCCCCATCAGATGAGGGGCTCAGCGGGAGCGGCCGGCCCAAGGACTTCCGGCGCCCGTACGTGTCGCGCTGCCGCCGGGTGGCAGGTCGAGGATGTCGATCAGGGTCGGGTCTTCGTCGATGGCGTGATGCAGGTGCCCGATCTTCCCGGTGCCGGAGTCCGCGTCGGAGGCGCCGATGAGCTGCCACATGCCGTCGTCGGCGTCATGCTGGACGAGCAGGATCGGCTCGCGGCGCTCGAAGACCTCGACGGTCTCGATGCTGGTGGTGCGCAGCAGCCAGTGCCGCATCCACCAAGCGCGCCGATCGCGCTGCATGACCTGATCGGTGACCCACCAGACGAACGGCAGGTCCTCATGGGCGCGCGCCTCGTTCGCGGTCAAGTCCGGGCCACCCTGCGGCACACGCTCGAACGGGTCGTCGGTCAGCGAGAACGCGTGCCCGCCATCGTTTTCGAAGATGACGGCATGGAAGGTCCCGCCACCGGGGTTGCCCGCGCCGATACCGACCGACAGGTGAGCGACGTGCGGATCCGCCCCGGTAGTCCAACCGAGCGCGTACGAGGCCAGTTCACCCTGAGGCCCGACGAACTCCCCGAACGCACGCCAGTCCATTCCCGTGACAGCGTCCGTCCGCGCCTCGACCAGCGCGCCCTCAAGCACCTGAATGTCCACTCCCGCAAGGTAGCCGATCACAGGTCCGGTACGACCCCACCATCCCGATCAAGGCAGCACCAGCGTCAACGACCACCTCTTCTCGACCACGTGCTCATTGCCGTTTATCGGCAAAGTATTCACCGCCAACGCAAATCCAGCTGTCCGGGTGTTGCCAGGGGCAGGCTCCGTCGCCGCATTTCGGCAACAGCCGGGACAAGCACCCGCCACCAACACAAATCCAGGTGACCAGGCGTCGCCCGAAGCACGCCCCGTCGCCGTTTCGCGGCAACGGCTCAAAACGGCAGCACCTCCGGCCGGGGTTCGTGCAGTGGCGGCGGCGTGCTGGTGTGGGTCTGTCCGGTGGGCGTGGTGACAGTGAGGCTGCCGTCGGGGTCGAGGCGGTAGATCCAGCCGGGTTCGTCCTTCAACCGGTGGTCACGAGTGCAGTAGGTGACGAGATCGGCCACGTTCGTCTCGCCTTGGAACTGCCACGGGATCGAGTGGTCGAGTTCGCAGGCGTGGGCGGCCCGGGTGCAACCGGGTCTTCGGCACTCGCGATCTCGCACGCGGACGAACTCGGCCGTTGCCGCGTCGGGGCGATAGCGCGTTCTGCCCAGGTCTCGGACTTGGCCGCTGAGCGGGTCCGTGATGATGCGGCGGAGCACGGTGTTCGGTCCGGTGGCGATCTGACGGCCCAACCCCGCCGGGAGGTATCCGTGCCCGGCCATTTTCACCGGGTCGTCGTTCAGCCCCAGATACGTGGTGAGGTCCATGTACAGGAACACCTCGGTGCGTTCGGAGACACCGCCCTGGCCGCCGAGGAGCAGGTCCAGCGCGATGTCGGCGCGTAGCTGATCCATCGTGCGCGTGTCACCTTCGTTCCGCAGTGCCCGCGCTTCCCGGTGGATTCGCTGATAGGCAGCCGTGACCTTCTCGACGGGGCCGTCCACCACCTCGATCGAGGCGACTCCGGTCTCACCCTGGGCCATGGTCAAGCGACGGCCTTCCCTGCTCTCGGTCGCCCGTCTTTCAGCACCGGATCGATCAGCCTTCATCGCCGCGTAACTCGCCGCCTTGCGGACCTGCTCGCTGTTCTTCTCCGGCAATCGTGACTCCAGCACCGCATCCGCTTTCAGGGAGCCTTCATCCGACAGCCACGCGGTCGCCTCGGCCACCTTCTGTGCCGCGAACCCGCTCACCTGGCCACGGTCCATCAACGACAACGTCCGCGGCAGCCGTGACGTCAGCGCCACTCCCGTCGCCACGAGAGAACCGGCGAAACCATCCACAAGAGACAGTTCCAGCGCGACCTCTTGAACCACGCTCCGCACACCAGCCCTTACCTCGCTCAACCGAGACAGTGCCCGATACCGCAATGCCTCAAGCCGCGCGATCGCGACACCGACTTCCTTCGCGACGAGTAGGGAGTCCTTGTCGTCCAAGGAACCCGCTAATGCATTGATCTCCTCCAAACGATCCGGATCGGTCAATTCCTCGAGAACGGCCGAGAGCTCGGCCCCAGAAGTAGCCACGGAACGAACCTACAACCGGCCACCGACAAGAATGGATCCACGCTATCGATTCCGTTTCCACCAAGGACTTTCAATACTGAGGACGGCGCAAGCCTCACCCGGCCAGACTGAGCCGCCGTTCCCGATGCGCGGTCATGTACACCGGAGTGTTCACGACCCCATACCCGCGATACTCGCCGATCCGTTGCACCACCTCGAAAAACACCCGCGACCCGACCAGTTCGGTACAGAAGTGCAAGAACTCACCGGACGCGTCGCGGTCGTACAGCACCGAGTTCTCCCGCAGTTCCGCGGAGAAGGGCAGATCGAACCGGGCGTCGAGATCGTCGTAGTAGTTCCCGGGGATCGCCAGCAAAGGCGCACCACGTTCCCGCAGGGCGCGCGCGACGGCGAAAGCGTCTTCGCAAGCGAAGGCGATGTGCTGCGGCGAAGGCACTCCCGGCGCCCACTCCCCTCGCCGCACGAGGGCGCTGTCCAACGTCACTCGGACGTCCTGATCGCCGACCGCGCGGCTGCGCACGAGCCCGAACGGCGCCGCGAACTCCGAGACCGCTTCAGGCGGCAAGCCCAGCACCGAACGATAGAACAGCGTCGCCTCGTCGAAGTGATCGAAAGGCTGCGTCAAGGCGATGTGGTCGATGCCGGTGATCCCCACCCCTGCCGGAGTCGAGCCGGTCGGGTCGAAGTCGCGCAGCCATTCATCGTTGCCACAGAAAAAGATCTCGGTTCCGTCCGGCGCGGCGACGGCGGACAGGTCCGCCTCGTCCGGCCCGTGCTCCCGGGGCAGCACGGGAGCGAGCAACGCCTCCGCGCGCCTGCGGAGTGCTGATCTTCCCGTACCTGTGGTCGATTTCGAATGGTTCGTATCCGCTGATCTTCACCGTCGGCATCCTGCTGTTCGGCGTCGCCTACAGCGCGGTCAACGGGGTGTGGCCGTCGTTCTACGGCGAGATGTTCAGCGCCAAGGTCCGCCTCTCGGGGATGGCGATCGGCACGCAGATCGGGTTCGCCATCGCCGGATTCGCCCCGAGCGTGGTCGCCGCGATCGGCTCCGGGAAGGACGACTGGTTCGGCGTCGCCGTCTTCACCGCCGTGGTCTGCCTGCTCAGCGCGGCCGCCGCGGTCACCGCGCGCGAAACCCACGATGTCCCGACAGAGGAACTGGGTCAGAACCCCGGCCAGCCTCGCCGCAAGAAGACGAACGCTGCGTCCAGCGCGGCCGCCGGATCCGGTTCGACACCGGCCAGGTCCGGGATCTCCAAGACATAGCGGGCGAGCAGCCGCACGGAGAAGTCATCCTGGCCCGTCTCCTCCGCGATGACCTTCGCGAGCGCGTCCTCGCAGCCCGTCCACAGTGCCCTGGCGTAGGCGCGCAGCGCCGGGGTGGCGACGACCAGATCCGCGACCCGGCGTGACAGCGGATCGGGATCCGGGTCGAACGGACCACGGGTCGCGAGAAAGTCCCGCAACGCCTGCAGGATCGAAACCCCCTCGGCCCGGGCGCGGACAGCGGCGGCCAAAGCCGCTTCGCGTTCGTGCCCGTGGCCGAGGACCAGTGCCTCCTTGCCGCCCGGGAAGTGCGCGAACAGCGTGGACACCGCCGTGTCCGCGGCGTCCGCGATCTCCGCGACGGTGACGTTGTCGAAGCCCCGTTCCAGGAACAGCTCTCGCGCCGCCCCCGACAGGGCCTGGCGGGTCGCCGCCTTCTTGCGTTCGCGCCTGCCCGGCTCGGCCTGTCCCATGCGACCCACCTTACATCGAATGCACTCCGAAATCGCAGTCGATGTATATTCGGAGTGACTTCGACTTTGAGGAGCGCGCCATGACCCAGTGGGACGTCCACCACCTGCCTCGCGCCGACGGCAAGACCTTCCTGGTCACCGGCGGCAACGCGGGGATCGGCTACTTCGCCTCCGAACAGCTCGCCGGGACCGGCGCCACCGTGCTCCTCGGCAGCCGGGACGCCGCCAAGGCCGACGCGGCGATGACGTCGATCCGGTCCCGGGTCCCGGACGCGAAACTCGGGCACCTGCGGCTCGATCTTTCCGATCTGCCGTCCATCGAGTCCTCAGTGGACAGCCTGGAGATCGAGCGGCTCGACGCCGTCGTCTGCAACGCGGGCGTGCTCCTGGAGAACCAGCCGAGGCGCGAGAGCGCCGAGGGTCACGAGCTGACGTTCGCCACCAACCATCTCGGGCATTTCGTCCTCGTGCACCACCTGATGCCCCTGCTCGAAGCCGCGGAGGCCGGCCGCGTCGTCACCACGGGCAGTTTCGTGGGCAAGTCCGCGGAGCTCGACCTGGACGACCTGCAGAGCAAGCGGGACTACCAGCCCAAACGCACCTACGCGCGCTCGAAGCTGGCACAGATGTTGTTCGCCTTCGAGCTCGATCGGCGGCTGCGCGCGGCCGGGAGCACGGTGCTGAGCGTCGTCGACCATCCCGGTGGCGCACTCGACTCCCTGACCCCGTCGCGGCCGGTGCACCCGACGCCGGACGGGCGGAAGTTCCCGGCCGGGCTTCTCTTGCAGGGCAAGGAAGCCGGAGCCTGGCCCGCCGTCCGTGCCGTGCTCGACCCCGCTGTGCGCGGCGGCGAGATGTACGGCCCCCGGGTGTTCGGCCTGCGTGGTGAACCTCGTCGGGAACCGGTTCGCGGGAAGCCGGCCGACACCGAGCTCGCCGCCCGGGTGTGGGCGGCGAGCGTCGGCCTCACCGGCGCCGAGGTCACCCGGTGACGTCGGCGGAATCCGCTTTGGACTGACGGCCGGACCGCAGGCCCAGCAACAGGTCGATCACCAGGAACGCCAGCAGGCTGATGCCGAACAGCGGCACGAACCAGCCGATCGCGGCGGCGAGGACGAGGAGCCCGGCCACGAGGGCGGGCGGCGCCTTCCGCCACTGCCCGCGCGGGATCGGCCGCCCGAAGGTCAGGCCGGTCGCCCGGGTCGGCCTGCGCTGCCACCACATGCGGTAGCCGAGCACGACCAGCGTGACCAGACCGGCGCCGAGCAGCAGCAACGCGATCTGGTTGGGCCAGCCGAAGAGCACGCCCATATGCGCGTCGATCCCCCAGCGGGCGAGCTTCGCCATCAGCGGGTAGTCGGCGAACCGCACCTCGCCCAGGATCTGCCCGGTGGTCCCGTCGACCGCGACGGCGTCGACCTGCGTCGGCCAGCCGCGCTCGACTTCCGCCACCTGCCAAGGCGCGCCGGGTTTGGTGGGCAGCCCGATCTCCACCGAGGCCGCGTCGATCCCGGCGGCGCGGGCCGAGGCCAGCATCGCGTCCACGCTCTCGGGCCGCGCGGGTGCCGGTGCGGCGGGCGCTTCCCCGTGCCCCGCGTGCCCGGCGTGTTCGTCCGCGCCCGTCACCTTCAACGCCGGGGTGGCCCAGCCGAGCGATTCACGCAGCACGGAGACGTTCTCGCCCGCGTACGCCGACCACGTCAGCCCTGTCGCGGACAGGAACAGCGCGCCGAGCAGCACCCAAAGGCCGACGGTTCCGTGACGGCGCACGGACTTCCCGCGCGCGGACTCGGTCTTCGCGGCTTTCTCCGCCTTCTCGTTCCGGCGGGCACGACGGCGGCTCACCCACAGCACGAGGCCGCCCAGCGCGACCACCCACAGCCAGGACGCGGCGAGTTCGCTGTAGAGCCGTCCTGGTTCGCCGAGCAGCAGGTTGCGGTGCAGCTGGTCGAGAGTGGTCCGGAGCGGTAGGGCGCCGCTCGAGCCGTACGCGACGAGGTCGCCGCGTACCTGTGCGGTGGCCGGGTCGACGAAGATCGCGCGGCGTTCGGATTCGCCGAGTCCGGTTTCGGCGAACAGCACCCTGGTCGTGTCACCCGGTTCGGGGGCGGGACGGACGGCGACCAGCTCGCCGCCGGGGTTGGCCGCCTGCGCCGCCTTGACCTGGTCGGAGAGCGAGGCGTGGCTCAGTCCGACGGGTACCCGGAGCTGGTCCGAGTAGACCCAGGACTCCATCTGCGGCGTCGCCGCGTACAGGACGCCGGTGAGCGCGGCGATGAGGACGAACGGCCCGACGAGAACGCCGGCGTAGAAGTGGAGCCGGAGGAACAGCCCGCGCCAGGCGGACGCTCGGGGTGGGCTCGTAGTCGGTTCGGTTTGTGTTGCCATGCGGGAACTCCTGAGGCGTCGGTGGGGAGGCAAGCGCCTTCGCCGCGTGCCGGAGTGATCACGGCACGCGTGCTGAGCCCTGCCGCGACACGGGTCCCGGCAGGGTTTCGGGGATCAGGCGAACGACACCGGCGGACCGCGCCGCGAAAGCACGTCCCGCAGGAGCGCCTCGGTCGCGGGGAACTTCACCGCGAGCGGGACGTGGATCCGCAGCGGCGCCGTCGCGGGCCGTGGCGCCAGGCGGCGCGGCAGGACCGAAGCGATCAGCGTCATGAGGGCGAACAGGACGCGCTCGGCGCCGGCCAGCGCCGTGACGACCACGAGGGTCGCGGTGGCGTGCCCGGCCGTCATGAGCAGGCCGTTGCCCGGGGTTTCGGCGTGCCCGGAGTGCGACTCCCAGGTCAGGAAGGTGAAGGAAGCGTGCATCGCCGCCTGGCCGCCGGCGACCAGGCAGAGGATGGCGAGCGGACCGCGACGGCGTCCCGCGAACGCGTAGGCCACCCAGCTCAGCAGGGCGATGAGCAGCAGGACCACACCGAGGTCGGGGACGCGCCCGCTGGTGCTGACGTGGGCACCGGTCGCCAAAACGCCGGTCAGGACCCCCACGACGCCGCCGCGGAAGCGCCTGGCCGGGCCTCGGTTCGGGGCCGGCGTGCGCACGGAGGCAGAGTAGAGCGCGACCGGGCCTTCTGTCGCGGGTCAGAAGAAGGGATTTGGCTTGAAGTACCACACCAGCCTGCCGTTCGTCCGGCTCTGGACCGGGAACACCGCCTCCGGGCTGGCGACCTGGGCACTTCCGTTCATTCTCGGCCTCGCGGTGCTCGAACGCTCGCTTTCGGCGGTGGACCTCGGCATCGTGCTGGCCGCCCGCACCGTGGGATTCCTCGTGGCCGTCCCGGTGGCGGGGGTTCTCGCCGACCGGCACTCCCGCCGTCAGGTCGTGCTGTGGGCGGGCCTCATCGCGGGTCTCGCCACGCCCTTGATCGCGGTCGGCATGGGCCGGTCCGTCCTGTTGACGGCCGTCGCGGCCGCCGTCGTCGGGATCGGGCAGGGCGCGTGCCGCCCGGCGTTCCAGGCACTGACCGCCGAAGTGATCGCCGAGGACCGGCGTCAGCAGGCCAACGCCGCGATGACGCTGGCCGTCCGGGTCACGACCCTGGTCGCGCCCGGTCTCACCGCTTTACTCTCCCAAATCGCCTCGACGTCGGCCCTGGTGATCGGCACCGGGGTGCTGTGGCTGGGCGTCGCGCTGATCCCGCCGCGAGGCACCTTCGCCCCGCTTCCGGCCACCAGGACCCGCTTCTTCGGCGAGTTCGCCGACGGCCTCCGTGAAGCTCGCCGTCACCCGTGGTTCCTGGCTGGGCTCGGCGCGCTGACCGCTGTGATCGCGACCGGCTACTCCGCCACCGGTGTCGTGCTGCCGCTGGTCAGTCGCGACCGCTACGACACCGAAGCCGTCCTGGCCGGCGGGCTCACCGCGTACACGCTCGGCGCGCTCGCGGGCGCCGTCGTCATCGCGCGCTGGCGTCCGAAGCGGCAAGGCTGGGCCGCGCTGATCGGACTCGGCTGCTACGGCTTCGCGCCGCTGAGCCTGCTGTTCCCGGTGCACCCGGCTCTCGTCATCGCCGCCTACGCCGTCGCGGGGCTGGGCATCGAGCTGTTCAACGTCCCGTGGTTCACCGCGACCCAGCGGGAGGTCGAACCGGGGAAGCTCGCGCGGGTGTCCTCTTTGGACTTCCTGTTCTCCTACGGCCTGGCACCGGCCGGGCTGGCGTTCATCGCGCCCGCGATCGACGGATTCGGGGCGGCACCGGTGCTGGCGGTGTGCGCCGTCGTCTGCTTCGCCGCACCTGCGGCCGCGGCGCTGGTTCCCTCCTCGCGCGACTTTCGCGCTACCGCATCGATCAAGGGTGTCTAGTTCTTGCGCTTGCTTGCGGTAAAGTTTCACCCATGACGCGTCGTCTTGCCGAAGTAGCCCTCAAGGTCGGGGTCAGCGAAGCCACGGTCAGCCGGGTGCTCAACGGCCGGTCCGGGGTCTCCGCGAGCACCCGGGCCGCCGTCCTCACCGCGCTGGACGTGATGGGGTACGAACGACCGACCCAGCTGCGCGGCGACCGTGCCCGCCTGGTCGGCCTGGTCCTCCCCGAACTGCAAAACCCCATCTTCCCCGCGCTGGCCGAGATCATGGGCAACGCGCTGGCCCAGCAGGGTTTCACCCCGGTGCTGTGCACGCGGACCGCGGGCGGTGTCTCCGAGGCAGAGTACGTCGAACTGCTTCTCCAGCAGCAGGTTTCCGGCGTTGTGTTCGCCGGCGGGCTGTACGCCCAGGCCGACGCGGTGCACTCCCACTACCACCATCTCGCCGAGCGCCGCCTGCCGACGGTGCTGATCAACGCCGCCGTCGACCACCTCGGACTGCCGCAGATCTCGTGCGACGACGCTGTCGCCGTCGAGCAGGTCGTCGGGCATCTGAGCTCGCTCGGGCACGAGAAGATCGGCCTCGTCCTCGGCCCGACCGACCACGTGCCGTCCCAGCGCAAACTCGAGGCTTTCCGCGCCTACGCGGGGAAACTCGGGCTCCCCGTCCTGGAAGAACTCATCGAGCACGGCATGTTCTCCATCGAAGGCGGTCACGCGGCCGCGGCCCGCCTGTACCCGCGCGGCGCGACGGCCGTCCTGTGCGCGAGCGACCTCCTGGCCCTGGGCGCGATCCGCGCGGCCCGGCGGCAGGGACTGTCGGTGCCCGACGACATCTCAGTGGTCGGCTACGACGATTCGGCGCTGATGAACTGCACCGACCCGCCGCTGACCACGACCCGCCAGCCGATCGAGGCGATGGGCCGCGCCGTGGTGGAACTGCTGGTCAAGCGCATAAACGGCGGCGAGGTGGCGGCCGAGGAGCTGCTGTTCGCACCCGAACTCGTCGTCCGGGGCTCCACCGCCCGCCGGTAACCCGCTTTCCAAGAGCAGGCGCCTTCCCTTCCGGGAGGGCGCCTGCTTCGCGTTCAGCGACACACTCTGTCGCAAAGTTGCACGTTCTCATCCAGTTATTGCGTCACTCCGGGGCTTCACTTTAGAGTGACCGCAATCACGTGACAGCCGTCGCGATCCCGAGATGAGGCTTGAAGATGAGCAGCACTTGGTCCCCCACCGTGCGCCGCCGGATGTTCTGCCTGCTCGCCGCGGGCGGGCTCGTTCTGGGAGTGGCCGCCTGCGGTTCCGGCTCCGGTGAAGGCACCGGAGCCGGGGGCAAGGTCAAGATCACCGTCACCGGCCAGCCCCCGACCAGCCAACCGTTCGAGCGCAGCGTGTTCGACGCCGACGTCAAGGAGTTCGAGGAGACCCATCCCGGCATCGACATCGAGCCGCACGAAGGGTTCATGGACCCGAAGACGTTCTCCGCCAAGCTCGCCGGCGGGCAGCTCGAAGACGTCTACTACGTCTACTTCACCGACCCGGCGCAGATCATCTCGCGCCGCCAGGCCGCCGACATCACCGAAGCGGCGAAGAGCCTGAAGAATTTCAACGACATCAGGCCGGAGTTACTGGACAACTTCCGGGGTGCCGACGGCAAGCTCTACGGCCTGCCGACGATGAACTACAGCATGGGCCTGCTCTACAGCCGCCCGCTGTTCCAGAAGGCCGGGCTGGACCCGAACAAACCGCCGCAGACGTGGGACGAGGTCCGCGAAGCAGCGAAGAAGATCGCCGCGCTGGGCAACGGCACCGTCGGGTACGCCGACTACAGCAAGAACAACCAGGGCGGCTGGCATCTGACCGGCTGGCTCTACTCCATGGGCAGCGAGGTCGCCCGCAAGGATGGCGACAAGTGGGTCGCGGCCTTCGACAACGACAAGGCCAAGGCCGCCCTGAACCAGCTGCGCGCCATGCGGTGGGACGACGACACCATGGGCAGCAAGCAGCTGCTCGAAGCCCAGGACGTGCAGCGCATGATGGGCGCGGGCCGGCTCGGCATGTACATGGCCGCCCCGGACAACGTCCTGGTGCTGGTCAAGCAGTTCAACGGCAAGTACGAAGACTACGGCGTCGCCGGGATGCCGGGCGGCCAGGGCACCCTGCTCGGCGGCGAGGGGTACATGATCAACCCCAAGGCCTCGCCGGAGAAGGTCAAGGCGGGCCTGGAATGGGTCCGCTGGAAGTACCTCAACCCGGAGCGCTTCGAGAAGCACGTCCAGCAGTACGTCGACGGCAAGCAGCCGGTCGGGCTGCCGGCCGAGCCGACGCCGGACATCTGGCAGGGCGCCGTCCGCGATCAGCAGCTCGCGCTGAAGAGCAAGCACGCCAACGTCCCCGCCGAGAACTTCCAGTCCTATGTGGACGCTAGTTCGCGGATCAAGGGCAGCATCGAACCGCCGAACGCGCAGCAGGTGTACGCCGTTCTCGACAGCGTGATGCAGGCGGCGCTCACCGATCGGAACGCGAACATCGATCAGCAGCTGTCGTCGGCCGAGTCGAAGGTCAACAGTGTCCTCTCACAGGTCAAGTAGCGTCCTCGACTGGCCCGCGACGGTGTCGTCGCGGGCCCGTCGGCCGGTCGCGTCCGCGGCGGACCGCCGCCGGACCCGCTTGCGCCGCAAGCTCAAGGAGAACCTCACCGCGTACGGCCTGCTGTGCGCCGCGCTCGTGGTGTTCGCGCTGTTCTCCTGGTACCCGATCGTGCGCGGGGTGCTGCTGAGCTTCCAGCAGGTCGACTTCGTCAACCCGCCGACGTGGGTGGGGTTCGACAACTTCACCCGCCTGTTCGAAGACCCGCTGTTCGGTGTCGCCTGGCGCAACACCCTGCTGTTCACCGGGCTCGCACTGGTCTTCGGGTTCGTGGTGCCGTTCCTGACCGCGGTCCTGCTCAACGAACTGCGGCACGCCAAGGCGTTCTTCCGGCTCGCGGTCTACCTGCCGGTGATGCTGCCGCCGGTGGTCACCGCCCTGATGTGGAAGTGGTTCTACGACCCGGGCTCCGGGCTGTTCAACTCCGCGCTCGGCGCCGTCGGCCTGTCCGGCGGCCAGTGGCTCGACTCCAGCGACACCTCGATGTTGTCGCTGGTGTTCGTCTCCACGTGGGCGAACATGGGCAGCACCACGCTGATCTACCTCGCCGCGCTCGGCACGATCCCCGGCGAGCTCTACGAAGCCGCGGAGCTCGACGGCGCCGGGCTGTGGAAGCGCCTGATCCATGTCACGCTGCCGCAGACGCGGTTCGTGCTGCTGGTGCTCCTGCTGCTGCAGGTCGTCGCGACGATGCAGGTGTTCACCGAGCCGTACGTGATGACCGGCGGCGGGCCGGACGACTCCACCGTCACCGTGCTCCTGCTGCTCTACCGCTATGCCTTCGTCTACAACGACTTCGGTTCGGCGAGCGCGTTGAGCCTGTTGCTGTTCGTCGCGCTCGGGGTGTTCTCCGCGTTGTACGTGCGCCTGACCCGGAAGGCGGATCAGTCATGAGGACGCTCGTCTCCCCCGGCGCCCTGCGCAGTCCCGGCGGCAAGATCGGGTACGCCGTCATCTTCGGCTGCACCCTGCTCCTGTTCGTCATCGCGTTCCTGTTCCCGCTGTACTGGGCGGTGACGGGCGCGATGAAGTCACCGCAGGAGCTCGTGCAGACACCCGCGACGTTCATTCCGAACGAGTGGCATCCGGAGACCTTCGCCGACGCTTGGGATCAGCTGAGTCTCGGCAAGTACTTCCTCAACACGGTCATCGTCGCCGGAGGCGCCTGGCTGGCCCAGCTGGCCATCGACGTCCCCGCGGCGTTCGCGTTGTCGAAACTGCGGCCGAAATTCGGCAACGTCGTGCTGGGACTCATGCTGGTGACGCTGATGCTGCCGGCGGCGGCGCTGCTGGTGCCGACCTACGTGACGATCACCGATCTGCCGCTGCTGCACGTCAACCTGGTCAACTCACCCGCGGCGGTCTGGCTGCCCGCCGCGGCGAACGCGTTCAACATCTATCTGCTGAAACGGTTCTTCGACCAGATCCCGGACGAGCTGATCGAAGCCGCGCGGCTCGACGGCGCCGGGCCGGTGCGCACGCTGTGGCGCATCATCCTGCCGATCTCGCGGCCGATCCTGGCCGTGGTCTCGATCCTCGCGGTGGTGGCCGCGTGGAAGGACTTCATCTGGCCGCTGCTGGTGTTCCCGGACACCGGAAAGCAGACGCTGTCGGTGATGCTGCAGCGAGTGGCCATCGACATGCCGCTGAACGTGCTGGTCGCCGGCATGGTGCTGGCCGGCCTGCCGATGGTGGCGCTGTTCCTGGCGTTCCAGCGGCACATCCTGGCCGGGCTCACCGCAGGCAGCGTCAAAGGCTGACTCTCGGGTTTCCGCAAACGATGGGGAGGGCATTTTCCGTGACCGCATTGGGGCAGTCCGCCGGATGGTGGCGGAGCGCGGCCATCTACCAGGTCTACATCCGCAGTTTCGCCGACGGGAACGGCGACGGCGTCGGCGATCTCGCCGGGGTCCGCGCGCGGCTGGACTACCTGGCCGATCTGGGGATCGACGCGATCTGGTTCACCCCGTGGTATCCGTCGCCGATGGACGACGGCGGCTACGACGTCGCCGACTTCCGGGAGATCGACCCGCTCTTCGGCACGCTCGCCGAGGCGGAGGAGCTGATCGCCGCGGCCCACGCCAAAGGTATCCGCGTGATCATCGACATCGTGCCGAACCACTGTTCCGACGAGCACCGGTGGTTCGCCGACGCGCTCGCGGCGGAACCGGGATCGCCTGAGCGGCAACGGTTCTGGTTCCGGCCGGGCCGGGGGCCGGACGGCTCCGAACCGCCGAACAACTGGAAGTCGCGCTTCGGCGGCTCAGCGTGGACGCGGGTCCCCGACGGCGAGTGGTTCCTGCATCTCTACAGCTCGCGCCAGCCGGACTTCAACTGGGACAACCAGGACATCCGTGCGGACTTCGAGGACGTCCTGCGGTTCTGGTTCGACCGCGGGGTCGACGGTTTCCGCATCGACGTCGCCGACGGACTGGTGAAGGATCCACGACTGCCCGACGTCGACCCCGGCGACGAAACGCCGTTCTCCGATCAGGAGGGGCTGCACGAGATCTACCGGTCGTGGCGCAAGATCGCCGACAGCTATCCGGGAGACCGGGTACTGGTCGGCGAAATGTGGCTGCCGGACCTGTCGCGGGCCGCACGGTACCTCCGCCGCGACGAGCTGCACGCGGCGTTCAACTTCGACTTCCTGGTGTGCCCCTGGGATTCCGCGCGCTTCCGGGAGGTCATCGAGCGGACGCTGGTGGCGCACGGGGAGGTCGACGCGCCCGCGGCCTGGGTCCTGTCGAACCACGATGTCACCCGGCACGTGACCCGGTACGGACGCGAAGGCGACACCGGCTTCGCGTTCGCCGACCGGCTGCACGGCACCCCTGTCGACCGGGAACTGGGCACTCGCCGGGCACGGGCGGCGGCCCTGCTGACCATGGCGCTGCCCGGCGGTCTGTATGTCTACCAAGGGGAAGAGCTCGGCTTGTGGGAGATCGAGGACATCCCCGACGAGCTCCGTCAGGATCCGGTGTGGGCCCGCACGAACGGCGCCGACCCCGGCCGGGACGGCTGCCGCGTCCCGCTCCCCTGGTCCGGTGACGCCCCGCCGTTCGGCTTCGGTACCGGCGGGACCTGGCTGCCCCAGCCCGCGGAATGGCGCTCCGGCACGGCGGAAGCGCAGGCGGCCGAACCGGCGTCGATGCTCCGGCTCTACCGTGCCGGTCTGCGTCTGCGGGACGGACTTCCCGCGCTCGGCCCGGGAGAACTGGAGTGGCTGTCACTGGGCGACGGCGTCCTCGCGTTCACCCGGGAACCGGGGTTCATCTTCGTGCTGAACTTCGCCGACGCGCCGGTGCCGCTGCCGCCTCATCGCGAGGTGCTGATGGCCAGTGGTCCTGTCGACGGTGAGCTCCCGACGGACACGGCGGTGTGGCTGCGCACCTGATCACCGGCCGGTCGTGACCCGGCTGATCCGGCCGCGCATCCGTGCGCGGCCCGTCGGGTCACGCCACCGGAGATGCCTGTCGAGCACCTCGCGGAGCACGCCGCCGAGAACCAGGCCCTCGGCGGCGGCTTCGACGCAGGGGTGGTCGCGGAGCCAGTCGAACAGCTCCGACGACCGCCCTCCCGGCAGCACGGACCGGAGCAGGTCTTCGGTGGTGTGGCTTGCCTGTGCGCAGACGTACAGCGCCCACCGATGTGCCTCCGACGGCGGATTTCCCGCCAGATGCGCGTAGACGGTGTCGATCACGTAGCGCGCCGCGTCCGCTCGCGGTGACCTGCTGACCTCGGCGGCCAGAGAGAGCGCGAACGGATTGCCCACCGCGAAGTCCACAATGGACATCCGGAGGTCCGGTTCGACGTCGCGTGCTTCCAGCAGTTCCACGGATTCGTTTTCGCTCAAGGCTTCGAGCCTTCGGAGCCTGATCCTCCTCGACCAGGCCGGATCGACGAGCAGCATGGCGTCCGGACCGTTCCGGCCCGCGATCACGACAGTGGCGCCTTCGGGCAGGCGGCGGAAGACTTCCGCCGGCTCGGCGAGGTCTTCGAACGCGTCGACCAGCCGTACGGGCTTGCCCATGGCGGCCGCGTCGTCGGCGAACTTCCGCAGCAGTGTCGACTTCCCGATACCGGGGGCGCCGGTGAAGAACAGGACCTCCACGCCCTTGGCGGGGTCTCTCGCCAGCAACCGCCGGAATTCGGCGCGTTCGCGTTCCCTGCCGACGAACAGCGAGTCCGATTCTCGGAGTACGGGCGTCTGCTCGTCCTCGGCGCGAAGCACCTTCTCGTGCAGCGCCCGCAGTTTCGGCCCCGGACGGACCCCGAGCTCTTCGTCGAACAGGTCGTGGATCGACCGGTAGAGCTCGAGTGCCTCGGCCCGCCGCCCGCCACGATGGAGGGCGAGGAGGTAGATCTCGTACAGCGGTTCTTCGAGGCGGTTCCGTTCGATGAGCAGGGGGATCTCGGCCACCACCTCGTCGTGCTCCCCGAGTTCCAGGCGCAGCCGGAGCAGCTCCTGGGTGGCGGTCAGCTTCAGCCGTTCCAGCCGCGAGCGCTCGTGCTCGGCCGCTTCGCCGGGGACGCCGGCCAGCGCCGTGCCGGTCCAGAGACCGAGTGCCCGTTCCAGCAGCTTCGCCGCCGCATCGACGGTGCGCGCCTGACGCGCGCTCTCGATCAGCCCGGCGAATTCGACGGCGTCCACTTCGAAGGAATCCGGATCCAGCCGGTAGCCGCCGGACCGCGAGATGATCGCCGATCCCAGCCCTTGCAAGGAGAGAAGCCGTCGAAGGCGGGAGATGTAGGTCCGGATGACCGCCTCGCCGGTCGCGGGAGCCCGCTCGCCCCAGAGTCCGTCGATCAGCTCGCCGGTCCGGACGAAGCTGCCCGCGTTGGCCAGCAACAGCGTCAAGACGGCCTGCTGCTGCGGCGAGCCGAGGTCCAGCCGGGTGCCGCCACTGGTGAATCCGGGCGGGCCGAGCACGGTGAAGCGGTACCGGACTTCCTGCGGCAGGGAGGACATGAGCGGAAAGGTAGGCGGGCCCGGGCGGCCGCCGCGACCGTCGGACGACGTCGTCGGCGTACGTCGTCCGCCCATGACGTACAGGAATGACGTCGTCCGACGGGTGCCGCGGCCCCGGTCGGATTCCTACGGTTGCGGCATGTCTGAAACCACGTACACCGCCGTCGCCACTTCGACCGCGGAAGGCCGCAACGGCGGCCGGGCGACCTCCGACGACGGCGTGCTCGACGTCGGGCCTCGCCGTGCCGAAGTCCTTCGGTGGCGCCGGCGACGGCACGAATCCCGAGCAGCTGTTCGCCGCGGGCTGGGCGTCCTGCTTCGTCGGCGCCGTCCGCGGCGTCGCGGGCGTCAAGAAGGTGGCCCTGAACGACCTCGCGGTGGTCGCCGAGGTGACTCTGCACCACGACACCGCCGCGGGCGAGTTCCAACATCGAGGTCACGCTGGACGCGACCGTCGCCTGACGCCTCGTGAGTGGCAAGTGGGGTTAGAACGACACTTGCCACTCACGACCCGCTTTGCTTGAGCGCTCCCGCGAGTTCCGCGCGCGCACTCACCCCGAGTTTCGGGAAGATCCGGTGCAGATGTGTCCCCACCGTCCGGTGGGACAGGTAGAGCCGCTGCCCGATCTCCCGGTTCGTCAGTCCCTCCGCGGCCAGTTGCACGATGCTCAGCTCGTGCGGGGTCAGCTTCTCGCGCGCGTCCGGGCCGCGGTGGGGGCTGGACTCCCCCGCGCTCCGCAGTTCCCGGCGCGCGCGTTCGGCCCACGCGGTCATGCCGAGCGCGTCGAACGTCTCCCGCGCGATGCGCAGATGCGCCCGCGAGTCCACGGCGCGCCGCTGCCGCCGCAGCCATTCGCCGTAGGCCAGGTGCAGTCGCCCGCGTTCGGCGGGCCAGCCGTCCGGCCCCGCTCCCAACGCGGTCTCGAACAGTTCGCCGCTCGGGTCGAGCACCGCGCGGGCGTAGCGCAGTCCGAGGTGCAAGGCGGGCGCCGGGGTCGACAGGGCCAGCCGCTCCATCTCCTCGACGATCTCGCGCAGGGCTTCGACCTGGCCCGCCCGGATCGCGACCTCGGCGAGGTCCGCGACGAAGTAGACGCGCAGCGCCAGCTGGAATGCGGGATCGGCGGGGTCGAACAGGCGCCGCAGGTCGGCGAACGCGTCGTCGAAGCGGCCCTCGCTCGACGCCGTGATCCCCCGCGCGAGCTGCACTGTCGCCAGCACCGGCCGGGCGCCCGCGGCCAGTCCGGTCCGTTCGGCCTCGTCGGCCAGCGCCTTCGCCTGTTTGTGCTCGCCCCGCAGCGCGGCGATCTCGGCCTGGACCGCGGTGGCGAGGCCGTACATGAACGGCTGCCCGGTCTCCTTGGCGAATTTCGCCGCCTCCGCCGCGACCGGGACGGCCGCGGCGAGGTCGCCGAGCCGGACCCGGCTCCACGCCTGGACAGCCAGTGCCCGTGGCAGCAACCCGAGCCTGCCTTGCGCGCGCAGTCCCGGTGCCGCGGCGGCCGAGAACCGGGCGGCCAGTTCGACCGCGCCGACCTGCAACGACGCGCTGCCGAGAAACCGGTCGACCTCGGGATCGGCTCCAGTGGTGGCTGCGAGGCCTCGCAGCTCGCCGAGCACGGACTCGGCCCGTTCGAACGGCGCCACGTAGGCGGCGACGGCGACCAGACGCGGGTCCGAGTTCTCGACCGGGAGACCGTCCGCGACGGCCAGCAGCGTCCGCCTCGTGTCCGAGCCGGGTTCGGCCCAGAAGCAGCGCATGGCGGCACCCCACAGGACGCGCATCGCCGGATCCGGGTGCCCCTCTTCCGCGACCGACTCGGCCAGCCGTGCCAATTCCGCGACCCGGGAGAGATCCTCGCGGACACCGTCTTCGAACCCGCTGAGCAGCCAGCTCGCCGTCGATCGTTGCCGTGGCGTGAGCGCTCCCGCGCGTGCGTCCCGGACGAGGCGTTCCGCCGTCTCTCGTCCGCCGGACTCGACGGCCAGCTCGGCCGCGCGCAGCAACCGGTCCGCCCGCCGCTCCGGATCGGCGCTCAACCGGGCCGCCTGTTCCAGCGCGGCGACGGCGGCCGTCACCCCGCCGCGGTGCCGGGCACGGTCGGCGGCGTTCTCCAGCTCGGCGGCCACGTCTTCGTCCGCGCCGGTCGCCGCGGCCGCCTGGTGCCAGGCTCGGCGGTCCGGTTGCTCGCGCACGGTCTCGGCCAGGCTCAGGTGAGCCCGCCGCCGCTCCTCGAACGACACAGACGCGGGGATCGCCGAGCGCATCAGCGGGTGCCGGAACGAAACGGTCCGGGGTTCGAGGTCGATCAACCGGGCCTCGACGGCGGGCGCCAGAGCCGACGGCTCGACGTCTTCGCCCAGCAACGCGGCCGCCGCCGCGAGGGTCTCGGTGAGCGAACCGGTCTCGTTGAGCGCGGCCACCAGCAACGTCGTGCGAACCGGTTCCGGCAAGGCGGTGAACCGGGCGCCGAACGTGCGCTCGAGCCGTTCGGTCAGCGGCAGCACGGGATCGGGCCCCTCGGTCACGGCCGACGGCAGCTCGGTCAGGGCCAGCGGATTCCCGGCGGCCTCGGCGAGCAGCCGGGACCGGACCGGGGAAGTGAGCCGGGGAGCGACGGAGTCGAGCAGCTCGGCCGCGACATCGCCGGGCAGCCGTTCGAGGTCCATTGAGGACAGTCCCGCGTCGCGCAGCGGTGACGGCTCCCCGTCCCGGACGGTCGCGATCAGGACGATCGGTTCGGTGTCGATCCGCCTCGCCACGAACGCGAGGACGTCGGCGCTCTCCCGGTCCATCCAGTGGACGTCTTCGGCGACGATCAGCAACGGTTTGGCCGCCGCCTCCTCCGAAAGCAGCGTCAGCGCGGCGAGTCCGACGAAGTAGGGGTTGGGCTCCGCCGCCTCGGCGAGCCCCAGCGCCGTCCAGAGCGCGGACCGCTGTGGCGCGGGCAGGGTGTCCGCGCCGGCCCGCACCGGATGGAGCAGCTGGTGCAGGGCCGCGTAGGCGAAGTTCCGTTCGGCCTCGACACCGGTCGTGCGCAGCAGCCGCAGCCCTCCGACAGTCGCCGCGGCGACGGCCTCGGCCACGACGGCGGACTTGCCGATGCCGGGTTCTCCCTGGATGAGGACGCCTCCGCAGTTCGCAGCAGGCCCGTCGACGAGCTCGCCCAGGTCCTTCAGCTCGGCTTCCCGTCCGAAAAGCGGCATGGTGCGGCATTCCTCCCCCAGGCCGATCGGCCCGCCCAGCCGACGATACCCAAACGGTCCAGTTAGGACGTACCCGCGACGTCCACAGGATGTAGACGGCGTGTCGACACGATCGGCCTAGCTTCGGTCCCAGGCTGTTCTTTCGGATGACCGACAAAGGAAAGTGATGAGACGCAAGAAGATGTTCCTGGCGGCGGCACCCTTGGCCGTTTTGCTGCCGCTGGTGCTGACCTCGGTCACGCAGACGGCGCCCGCGGAGGCGGCGACGTCGCCGTCGTCGTGCGCGGCGGTCCCCGTGCCGGCGCCCGCGGGCGCGCGGATCGAGGCGGTGGAAGCGGCCCGGAAACCGGGCGGGACCGTCACGTTCCCGCCCACCCCGTTCTCGGCGCCCGCCCCGATCACCGGCGTGCCCGCGTACTGCGAAATCACCGTCACGCTGACCCACGGGAAGGCGGGTGACCGCGTCAAGGTCGCCGTCGCGCTCCCTCAGACCGGATGGACGGGCAGGCTCCAGGCGGTCGGCGGCAGCGCCTACACCGCCGGTGACTTCGGCGCCCCGCTCGTCCAGGCGGTCAAGGACGGCTACAGCGGTGTGACGACCGACGCCGGTGTCCCCCTGACCTTCCTCGACACCTCGTGGGCGCTCACCCCCCAGGGCGAGATCGACAAACCGCTGGTGACGAACTTCGCGACCCGGTCCGTGCACGAGGCCGCTGTCATCGGGAAGGACGTGACCCAGAGGTTCTACCAGCGGGCCGTCGGCCACTCGTACTGGAACGGCTGCTCGACCGGTGGCCGTCAGGGCTACTCCGAAGCGCAGGAGTATCCCGAGGACTTCGACGGTGTCCTGGCGAACGCGCCCGCCGTGCACTGGGCGGAGTTCGCGGTCGCGACCCTCTGGCCGCGAGTCGTGATGAACCAGGAGAAGACCTTCCCCGCGACCTGTGTCTTCACCGCCTTCCAGCAGGCCGCGATCAAGGCCTGCGACGGCAGGGACGGGGTCACCGACGGCATCGTGGACCGGCCGGACGAATGCGGCTACGACCCGCGTTCCCTCATCGGCACGAAGGTCCTCTGCGGCGACAAAGAGGTCACCGTCACCGCGGCGGACGCCGAGGTCGTGCGCAAGATCTGGGCCGGGCCGACCGACGAGCACGGGCGACGGCTCTGGGCCGGTCTCCCCAAGGGCGCGGACTTCGGCCCGGTGACGACCGCTCCGGGGTTCCCGGTGGCCACGGGCTGGGTGCGGACGTTCCTGAAGAAGCAGCCCGGGTTCGACACCGAGAAGCTCACCTATCGCCAGTACGCCGAGCTGTTCCGCCAGTCGGTGCGGGAGTACGACGACGTCATCGGCACCTCGGATCCCGATCTGTCGGACTTCCGCCGGGCGGGTGGCAAGCTGATCACCTTCGTCGGCACAGACGACCAGCTGATCCCGCCGGGCGGCACGCTCCAGTACCGCCGCGAGGTGGAGCGGGAGCTGGGCGGCCCGAGGCGGGTCGACGACTTCTACCGGCTGTTCCTCGCGCCGGGTGTCGCGCACTGCTTCGGCGGCGCGGGCGCCGCACCGACGAACGCGCTGGGCGCGCTCGTCGACTGGGTCGAACACGGCAAGGCACCGGCGACCCTGCCCGCGGCGAACAGCGACCAGACCCTCGCCCGCGATCTCTGCCCGTATCCGCAGGTCTCGCGGTACCGGGGCCACGGTGATCCCGCGGTGGCCGCGAGCTACCGCTGCACGGCTCGCTGAGGTCCTCCCCACCTGTGCCCGTCGTGCCGGCGCCCCCTCCGGTACGACGGGCACTTCCTCATTCTGTGAGAAGTTCCGGGGATCCCTTTGCCATACCCCTCAAAAGTACGGTATTGACGACGAGGGACACCGCGACGAGCCGAATCGCGCGAATGTCCGAATCTTCTTTGGACGACGACAGAAACCGCTGCGCCACAACGGAATCACGTACTGGATCAGGACAACCGGCCGACATATCACCCAGCGCTCAAGCCGGGCGATATGACCCAAATGGTATGTACCAGTCGAGTGATGCGCCTCGTACGGTCGGGGACGAATCCCCCTCCCCCGCCCGTTTCGAGGAAAGCGTTGAGATGAACAGAAAGATCTTAGCCGCGACAGCAGCGGCCATAACCGGGGCAGGCTTGATCACCGCCATCGCCCTCACCCCCAGCGCGAGTGCCGGTCAGCAAGCCACCTCCGGTGACCAGGCGCAGTCCGAAATGCTGGCCGCGCTGTCCCGCGACCTGAAGATCAGCCCCGAGCAGGCGAAGCTCCGGCTCGCGGGCGAGCAGCGCGCCGCGATCGCCGACAGCACGCTGAAGAGGCAGCTCGGCACGTCGTACGCCGGGTCCTGGCTGGACGCCTCCGGGACCACGCTCACCGTGGCCGTCACCGACGCCGCCCAGGCCGACCTGGTGCGCGCCGCGGGCGCGACCGCGAAGACCGTCACCCGCAGCGCCGCCGACCTCGACTCGGCGAAACTACGGCTGGACGCCAAGTCCACGAAGGCACCGAAGACCGTGCCCGGCTGGTACACCGACGTCGTCACCAACTCCGTCGTCGTGCTGGCCAACGCCGGTGGCGAGGCCGCCGCGAAGTCCTGGGCCGCCGAATCCGGCGTGCAGGCCGATCTGGTCCGGATCGAGGCCAGCACCGAGCAGCCGCGCGCGCTGATCGACATCATCGGCGGCAACGCCTACACGTTCGGCTCGGGCCGCTGCTCCATCGGCTTCGCGGTCGACGGCGGGTTCGTGACCGCCGGCCACTGTGGCACCGCCGGGACCCGCACGTCGAACCCGAGCGGGAGCGTCGCCGGTTCGAGCTTCCCCGGCAACGACTACGCCTGGGTCCGCGCCGACGCGGGCAACACCCCGCGCGCGCTGGTCAACCGCTACCCGGGCACCGTGCCGGTGGCCGGTTCGACCGAAGCCGCGCTCAACGGCTCGGTCTGCCGTTCCGGTTCCACCACGGGCTGGCACTGCGGCACCATCCTGCAGAAGAACGCCTCGGTCACCTACCCCGAAGGCACCATCACCGGCCTGACCCGGACCAACGCCTGCGCCGAGCCCGGTGACTCCGGCGGTTCGTGGATCAGCGGCGACCAGGCGCAGGGCGTCACCTCCGGTGGCTCCGGCAACTGCAGCTCCGGCGGCACGACCTACTTCCAGCCGATCTCGGAGATCCTGAGCGTCTACGGCCTGCGGTTGACCGTCAGCGGCGGCCAGCCGACCAGCACCTCCAGGCCGACCACGACCACCACCCCGACCGGTCCGACGACGTCGAACCCGCCGGGCGGCACCTGGGCGCCGTACACCTACTACGGCTCCGGCGCGACAGCCACCTACGGCGGCAGCAACTACCGGGTGATCCAGCCGCACACCTCCATGCCCGGCTGGGAACCGCCGAACGTGCCCGCGCTTTGGGAACTCGCCTGACCTGGACCGCCCCCGGTGACCTCACTTCGCCGGGGGCGGTTCCGCCCCCTGACGACGGCGCGCTGACAGCGGATCTCGAATCCCTCGTCCCCCGCGCCAGCCGTGGCGACCCGGTGGCCACGAACGAGTTGATGAACATCGTCCAGCCGGTGGTCGCGAGCTACTGCCGGAGCCGGATGGGCGGGACCGACGTGCGGGTGGTCGCCGCCGAGGACGTCGCGCAGGAGACCTGCCTCGCCGTGCTCACCGCGCTTCCCACTGCCCGGGCCACCGGCGGTTCCTTCCTCACCGCCGTCCTCGGGATCGCCGCCCGGAAGGTCGCCGCCGCCTTCCGGCGGCGAGCGCGGGACAGATCCGAACCCACGCCCGACCCGCCCGACCGAACGGCACCCGAGCCCGACGAACCCGAATGGCACGCCCTCGCCGCCGACGGCCACGACCGGCTGACCCGGCTGATGAGCGCCCTGCCCGACATCCAGCGGGAGATCATCCGGCTGCGGATCACCGTCGGCATGTCGGCGCCCGAGACGGGCGCGGTCCTGCGGGTGAGCCCCGGTCTGGTCCGGGTCGCCCAGCACCGCGCCCTGCACAAACTCCGCACGATCATCAGCGAGGACGACCTGTGATCAGCCCCCTGATCGGACCCGGGGACGGCCATACTTGGCCGGTGGAAATCGACGTCCGGCATCTGCGCCTCCTCGACGCGATCGCGTCGGCGGGCAGCATCGCGAAGGCCGCGACCGCCCTCGGGCTCTCCCAGCCCGCGCTGAGCGCGCAGCTCCACCGGGTCGAGCGCGCACTGGAACGGACGGTGTTCGAACGGGACCGGCACGGCGTGCGGCCCACCGCGCTGGGCGAGGTGCTCCTGAACCACGCGCGGCGGGTCCTGGCCGCGGCGGACGATCTCGACCTGGCGATCCGCCGGTTCCACCGCGCGCCGTCCGAGGGCCTGCTCCGGATCGGCGCGCTTCCCACGGTCTTCGCCGAGACGTTGAGCGGCGTGGTCGCCGCGGCCGCCCCCGGCCGTCCGGTCGAGCTGCTCGCGATGACCAGCAGGACCGCGTTGTTCTCCGCGCTTCTCGACGGCACGGTGGAATTGGCACTGTACGTGGACCACCCCGGTCAGGAGATCGTCCCGCCGGACGGCGTCCACCTGCTCCCCGTCGGGACGGAGCCGGTCTTCGTGATCGTGTCCCCGGAGCATCCCGCCGCCGGGCTCGGTGAGGTGTCGCTGGCGGAGCTCGCCGGATCGGCCTGGCTGGCTGTGGCGGGCGGGGACGACGAGTTCCACGATCACCTGACGGACCAGTGCGCCAGGGCGGGCCTCGGCACGATCACCGTGCAGGAGCTGGAACCGATGGTGCTGCGGCAGACCGTCCGGCGTGATCCCCGCGCGGTGGCGCTGGCCCAGTCCCTCGACTCCGGGTCCACGCTGCCCGGTTCCGTGGTGGCCCTGCGGGGTGTACCGCTGCGGACCCGGCATCTCCTGCTGTGGCACGACGGCTCATCGGTCGACGTCCCCACTGTCCGCAGCGGCCTTGTGCACGCCATCGCCGAGCTGGCCGCGATCCGGCATCGCCTGCCGGAGTGGGCGGCGGCCAACCCCGGCTGGCTCGGCACCTGACCTCGCCTCTTCGAACGAGTCCACAGTGGTCGTCCATTGTGGATTGTCGGCGAGCCAGGCGCGGTACCGGTCCGGGATCTCCATGACGGCGTGTTGCGCCCGCACGAGTTCTTCCCACAGCACGCGGACGGCGTCGTCGGACAACGGCCCGCGCTCGTGCCAGTACAGCCGCGTCGTCATGCGCAGCGGGGTGCCGCGCAACGGGATGATCTCGATCCCGCCGCGGCGCCGGGCGGCGGGCACCATCGGCAGGACGGCCTCGCCCAGTTCGCACAGCTGGGCGCAGACACTCGCCGGCAGAGTACGGATCGCGGGGGTGAACCCGCTCGCCCGGCACACGCCGTCGAGGTAGCCGGTGAACTCCGTGTCGTCGAGGTCCGCGGTGTCGGCGACGCTCAGCCAGCGCTCGCCGGCCAGCTCCTCCAACGCGATCTCGGAGCGGCCCGCGAGGCGGTGATGCTCGGCGACGGCCACGAACAGCGGTTCCGTCGCGACCGTCGCCCGCCCGACCTCCGGCGGCGGATCGTGGACATGGCCCGGGAAGTCGACCACGACGAGCGCTTCGAGCCGATGGTCGGCGAGCAGGTCCAGCGCCGCCGGGACACTCAGGGCGCCCCGGACCTCGACGCCGGTGCACAGCATCCTCGGCACGGCCACGGCGAGGTTTCCCACCAGCTGCCCGGGGATGCCGCAGACCCGCACGGGATCGGGAAGCGTGCCGTACCGGTTTCTGTCCAAAGCGGACTCGAGCCGGGCCAGCTCGTCCAGCACACCGCGGGCGTGGCTCAGCACCAGCTCCCCCAGCGGCGTGATCCGCGCGCCGCTCCGGTCCCGGTGGAACAGCGGGCCGCCGGCGACGCGTTCCGCCCGGCGCAGGCACTCGGTGACGGTGGGCTGGGTCAGGCCGAGGACGGCCGCGGCGGCGGACAGCGTCCCCGTCTCGGCGATGGCGCGGACCACCCGCAGCTGCCGGAACCCCAGTTCCATAGACGAACGTTATACAAAGCCGGGAGTTCTCCGGAAGACCCGGCGCGGCGAAGGTGAACCGCACACATCCCCTTCAACGTCGAGGAGGACTCACCCATGAGACTGCGTACCCTGTTGCGCGCCGCCCTGATCCCGCTGGTCGCGGGCGCGGCGGCACTGTCCGTGTCGTCGCCGGTGGCCGCCGCCCAGGAACCCGGGCAGGTCGGCCCCGCCATCGTCGGCGGCGGACAGGCGTCCGGCGACTTCCCGTGGATCGCTTCGCTCCAGGTCAACGGCAGCCACGGCTGCGGTGGCTCGCTGATCTCCTCGCAGTGGGTGGTGACCGCGGCGCACTGCATCCCGCAGCAGGCACTGCGGCTGCGCATCGGTTCGAAGACCTGGCAGTCCGGCGGTGTCCTGACCTCGGCGTCGCGCATGATCAAACATCCGAACTACAGCGGGCAGGCCGGGCCGTACGACATCGCGCTGATCCGTCTCGCGCAGCCGGTGCAGAACGCCCCGATCCAGATCGCGGACAGCTCGCCCGCGGCCGGGACCGGGGTCACGCTGTACGGCTGGGGTCAGACCTGCCCGCAGCGCGGTTGTGAGCCGAGGCCGCCGTCGAACCTGAAGCAGCTCAACACCCGCATCGACCCGGACAGCCGTTGCCAGGGCATCCAGGGGCAGTCCGAGCTGTGCGTCTACAGCACGAACTACCAGACCGCCTGCTACGGCGACTCCGGCGGACCGCTGGTCGTCCAGGGCATGCTGGCCGGCGCCACGAGCCGCGCGGGCCACAACAGCCCGTCGTGCGGCACCGGCGACACGATCTACACCGATGTCGTCGCACACCGGCAGTGGATCGCCTCGGTGACCGGGGCGTGATCTTCGCGGCGCGGTGACCGGTGAGCCGCACCGGGAAGGGGAGCCGGGTGGGTGCCTAGCAGGGACGCCCACCCGGTTCCCCGTTCAGCGCTGGATACAGTCGAGCCCCAGCCCGAATCCGGTCATCACGTACTGACAGATATGGGTCGCGTGCACTTCGTCGGTCTCCAGGCAGCCCACCGGGACGCCCAACAGATCGACGGCACACGACGCGTAGAACTTGTTCGGGCTGCCGGGAACCGGGTCCGCGGAGGCCGGCGACGCGGCGATGGCACCCGCGGAGATCAAGAGTGCGACGGTGGCCGCCAAAGCGGCGAGGCGAGACTTCATCGTGTTCTCCTTTTCTTCCGCCCCTGCTCGTTGTCCCTGATATTCCCCGGATCGCCGTGGTTCACCTGCTGATCACCGGAAAGTGTCACGACGACGTACAGCGATGACGTCGCCCGACGGGCGCCGCGGTCCCGTCGCCCGACCTAGCGTGATTTCCATGCCCGCCCTTGGGAAATTCGCCCTCACCGCCACGCTGGCCACCGTCGTCTTGTCCGCCGCCTGCAGTGCTCCCCTGCCCGCCGCACCAGCATCCGCTCCCCCGGCCGCCGTCGCCGCCGACTGGTCACCCGCCCCCGTAGTGCCCTTGCCCTCTCAGCCGAAGCCTTCGCTGGTCGTGGACGCGCCCTTGCCCGAACAGCTCGCGATGGGCCTGGTCGTACTGCGCTACCGGGCGGAGAACCTCCGGATCGTCCCGGTGTACGGCCCCGCCGCCCTCGCCGTCTCGCCCCGGATCGGCCACATCCACGTGACCGTCGACGACGCGGCGTGGCACTGGGCGGACGGCAGCGGCGAACCGCTCATCATCCAGTCGCTGCCGCCGGGTCCGCACAAGGTGTGGATCGGCCTGGCCGACCCGACGCACAAGATCCTCGACGAGAAGACCGTGAACTTCGTCGTGACCGCCCAAAGCGGACACCACTGAGATGGCGACTTCGGTCCGGTACTGCTCGAAGCGCGGATCAACTACCTGAGCGAGGTCAGGTTCGGCGACGAGGTCACGATCTCCGTCGAGCCCGATTTCGGCTCCGGGAAGACCTGGCGCGTCCACCAGCGTTTCTTGCGCTCCGATGGTGTCCTCGCCGCGCGGATCGAGTCGACCTGGGGACTGCTCGACCACAAGACCCGGCGGCTGACCCAAGACCCGCAGCGCGCCATCACCACGCTGGCGACCGATCCCGGCCGCCTCTGAAACCCGGACCTTGCCCAAGGCGAGAGGTGTGTGGAACTAGAGACGTTGAGTGTCCCTATTTCCACACACCGGTCACGCTTGGTCACCTCGACCGCGATCTGGCCGACACCGCGCGGTATAGGGCGTTATACATTCGCATTCAGAGGACTAAACGCGGAGCCGTTCGAACGGACGGTCACGCACCATCGCCCCGAGCGAGTACTTCTCCGCGTGGGCGCTGTCGCCGTGTCCTGGCAGGTCGACAGCCACGACACGGCGACCCAGGCGACCGGCGAAAGCGTCCCAAGTGCCGGATTCGCTGCCCAAGGCGGGCAGCAGGGCCACGGGTACGCCGGTCCGGGGACCGATCTCTCGGAAGGCGAGCGTCACCTCGCCAGGTCAGGCCCGCAGGTGGGCCCGGTCCGGCGCGACGGCGTACTGGAGCGGCTGCCCGAGCACGAACCGCCGCAGCTCCTCCGCGACGAGTTCGCCCATCCGCGCGCGCTCGGCGCCCAGCGCGCCGGCCAGATGCGGGGTGAGCACCACGTTCGGCAATGTGTACAGCGGCGAGTCCGGCGCGGGCGGTTCCGGCCAGGTGACGTCGAGGATCGCCGTGAGATCCGGGCGCTCGCCCAGCACGGGGATGACCGACGGCTCGTCGACCACGGCGCCGCGGGCGGTGTTGATCAGGGTCGCACCGATGCCCATCCTGCCCACCAGCTCCCCGTTCACCAGCCCCTCGGTCTCCGGGAGCAGCGGCGCGTGCAGGCTGACCACCGGGCACGTGGCGAACAGTTCGTCCAGGCCGACCAGCCGCACGCCGAGTTCGGCTGCCCGCGCCGCGTCGACGACGGGGTCGCTCGCCAGGACTTCCACGTCGAAACCGCGCAAATGCGACGCGACGAGAGCACCGATCTCGCCGAGGCCGAGCAGGCCGACCCTCGAACGGTAGGCCCCGGCGACCCTCGGGTCCGGCGGGTAGGCCTTCCGCTCGCGGATCTCGCGGGAGATCCGGTGCACCTGTTTGAGTCCTAAGAGGACCTGGGCCAGGGTGAACTCGGCGACCGGGACGGCGTTCGCGGCCGCGGCGGACACGATCGGGAGCTCGCGCGCCCAGAACTCGGGTGTGGTCAGCGGTCGGACCGATCCGGCGGCGACCAGCACGGCACGCAGGTCCGGCGCGTGTCCCAAGAGGACGGAATCCAGCACCGGGGCGCCCCAGCCGGACAGCAGGATTTCGACGCCTTCCAGGGCCGCCGGGTCCTCCGCCAGCCGCTCACGGGTGAGCGGCTCACGCAGGTCCACCAGCGTTCCGATCTCCTTCAGCACCGCCTCGGGGTAAACGTCGTCGCGGCGGCGTTCCTCCATCACGAGAAGTGCCGTCGGCCGGTGTTGCAGCTCGGTCATCCCTACCTCCGTCGGCGACCATACATCGGATGCTTAACCCGGTCCACGCGCGGCCAGTCCCACACAGAGGCAAACCCGGCCGATTGAAATTCGTAATCATCGGACCATTGACCGCACCCCGGGAAAGCGCTTACCGTCCCTCCGGAGTAGACAGCGTGGTCCACAGTGAACAGGAGAAGCGATGCGTAAATCGCGGTGGATCGGCGTGGGACTCACCGTCTCAGCGCTGGTCATTTCGGGCTGCTCGGCAGGCCCCGCCGGAACGAACGTCGCGCAGGACACCAAGGCACCTTTGGAACTGTGGACCCGGACGACCCCCGGCGGCGCCGGCGAGCAGGCCACCAAACGGCTCGCGGAAGCCTTCGAGAAGGCCACGGGATTCAAGGTGCAGGTCACCGCGATCTTCGACGACTTCGAAACGAAGCTGGCCCAGCGCGCCGCCCAGCGCGACCTGCCGGACATCGTGATGAACGACGTCACGCAGGTCGGCACGTTGAAGAGCCAGGGTCTCGTCCGCGAGGTCGACCAGGGCAAGATCAAGCACGCCTCGGAGCTCACCGAGCAGGCGCTCAAGTCGAACCAGACCCCGGACGGCAAGCTGTACGGCCTGCCTTACAGCGCGCAGGCTTCGGCGCTGCTGATCCGCAAGGACTGGCGCGAGAAGCTCGGCAAGAGCGTCCCGCAGAGCTGGGCCGAACTGGCGGACCTCGCCAAGGCCTTCACCACCGGCGACCCCGACGGCAACGGGAAGAACGACACCGCGGGACTGAACGCGACGCTGTCGACCAAGCGGGGCTACGCCTCCTGGTACTTCTCCAACTTCCTGTGGGCAGGGGGCGGCGACTTCATCACCGAGGCAGGCGGCGGCAAGTACAAGCCGTCGATGAGCACGCCGGAATCCGTGGCCGCGGTGCAGTATTTCCGCGACCTCGGCTGCAAGGACAACGCCATCCAGCCCGGTTCGGTCACCATGCCGACCCCCGCGACCAACGAGACCTTCGAAGCGGGCAAGGCCGGGATGTACGTCGTCGGCCCGTACCTGTTGCCGCGCTTCGACAAGTCGCTCGGCAAGGACAAGTACGAGGTCGTCCCGATGCCGAAGGGCGCCAAGAACGCCGACGTCCTGGCCGAGGGCCTGTCGATCTTCATGATGGCCGGCTCCCCGAACCAGGCCGGGCAGGACGCTTTCGGTGACTTCGCGATCTCGGCCGAGGGCCAGAAGATCGGCATGGAGGGCGAATCGGCCTTCATCGTGCAGCTCCCGGTGAACAAGAACGTCGACATCACCCAGGTCCGCTCGGACCCGCGGTGGAAGACCTACGCCGAGATCTACGCCAAGTCGGGCCACTACGCACCGTCCATCCCGAACTGGACGCCGGTCCGCCAGGACACCGCCGACACGGTCAGCGCGCTCATCGCCGACTGCAAGCTCGACACCAAGGCGGAACTGTCCAAACTCGACACCAAGCTCACCGCGACCTTGCAGCAACAGGGGATCAGCGCCTCATGACCGTAGATCACGCCAAGCCGGCGGCCGTCGGCGCGGACCGTCCCGCCGCCAAGCGGGCGTCCGCGCCGAAGGCCCGCAGGCGCAGCGACCGCGACGGGAAGTGGTGGACGCCGTGGCTGTTCCTGGCCCCCGCCCTGATCCTGTTCGTGTACTTCAAGTTCATCCCGATGATCACCGCGGTGACGATGTCGTTCCAGGACGTCCAGCCGTACCTGGGCAACCAGTGGGTCGGCGGGGAGAACTACAGCACCGTCCTCGGTGACGAGGCGTTCCACTCCGCGATCTGGCACACCGTCGTGATCGCGATCGGGCAGACCGTAGGGTCGATGGTCATCGGCCTCGCGCTCGCCCTGCTGATGGAGGGCCAGAGCAAGCGGCTGAAGTTCCTGCGGTCGGCGGCGTTCCTGCCGGTGGTCGTGCCGATCGCGGTGGTCGCCGAACTCTGGCGGATCATGTATCACCCGACCGAGGACGGGATGCTGAACTCCATCCTCGGCATGGTCGGGCTGGGGCCGTCGGGCTTCATCAACGATCCCGACACGTCGATGGTCTCGGTCATCGTCACCGGGATCTGGCGTGGTGCGCCGTACGACATGATGATCTTCCTCGCGGGCCTGGCGGGCATCGACCGGGGGCTCTACGAAGCGGCCACTGTGGACGGTGCCGGCCGCTGGCGCAAGATCCTCCACGTGACGCTGCCGGGCCTGCGGTCGGTGTTCTCGATCCTGTTCGTCCTCGCGGCGATCCGCGGCCTGCGCGTGTTCACCGAGGTGTTCCTGCTGACCAACGGCGGGCCGAACGGCTCGACCGAGGTGGCGATGACCCTGATCTACAAACTCGGCCTGGAACAGAACCGGCTGGGCGTCGGCGCGGCGGGAGCGGTCCTGCTGTTCCTCGCGACGCTCGTGCTGACACTGTTCGTCCAGGTGCTTCGACGGAGGCGAGACGCATGACCGCGGCCAACGATTCGGCGCTCGGCCTCGACGCCGTCAAGTCGCCGGGCGGACGGATCCTGAAGTACGTCGTGTACGCCCTGCTGCTGGTGGTGTTCGCGGGTCCGCTCCTGGCGCTGCTGGTCAGCTCGTTCAGCGACGTGTCCGACCCGACGGCGCTGAGCGTCATCCCGTCGAGCCCCACCCTGGAGAACTTCGGCATCGCGTTCGACAAGGGTGTCGGGTTGTACCTGCTCAACTCGTTCCTGGTGGTCGGCTTCGGCCTGCTGCTGCAGGTCGTCATCTCGGTGCTGGCCGGCTACGCGTTGGCGCGCAAGAAGTTCCGCTTCATGACCTTCGTGCTGGTCGCGATCCTGGCGACGCTGATGCTGCCGGAGGAGATCCTCGCGATCCCGCTGTCGCTGATCCTGTCGGATCTTCCCTTGGTGCACCTCAACCTGATCGGCAGCCTCGCCGGGATGATCGTGCCGCTGGGCGCGTGGGCGTTCTCGATCCTGGTGATGACCGAGTTCATGAAGGACGTCCCTCGCGAGCTCGAAGAGGCCGCCCGGATCGACGGCGCCGGGGATCTTCGGATCTTCGCGCAGATCATCCTGCCGATGTGCAAGCCCGCGCTCGGCGTGATCGGTGTCTTCGGCTTCACGATGATCTGGGACCAGTACCTGCTGCCGATGCTGGTCTCGTCCGACGCCTCGACCTACACGCTGCCGCTGGCCCTGCGCACACTGCGCATCGACGCGGACGTCACGCCCGGCGTGATCATGGCGGCGTCGCTGCTGGCGCTGCTGCCCTCGGTCGCCGCGTTCCTGTTCTTCCAGCGTTCGTTCGTCCGCGGCCTCGCCTCGGGCGCGCTGAAGGGCTGACCCACACCATTCTCAAGGAGCGATCCTGAAGTGAGTTCCACCGCCTGGTTCACGCACGACCGGTTCGGGATGTTCGTCCACTGGGGACTGTATTCCCTGGCCGCCCGGCACGAATGGGTGCAGAACCGCGAAAAGCTGACCGACGAGCAGTACCGGGTCTACTTCGACCATTTCGAACCGGACAAGTACGACCCTCGTTCGTGGGCACGGGCCGCGAAGGCCGCGGGCATGACCTACGTCGTGCTGACCACCAAGCACCACGACGGTTTCTGCCTGTGGGACAGCGATCTCACCGACTTCAAGGTGACGAACACGCCGTACGGCCAGGATCTGCTCGAGCCGTTCGTCGACGCGTGCCGCGAAGAAGGCTTGAAGGTCGGCTTCTACCACTCACTGATCGACTGGCATCACCCCGCGTTCCCCGTCGACGGCACCCATCCCCGCCGTGACGACCAGGAGTACATCGCGGCCCACCAGTACGCCGACATCGCCGAGTACCAGCTCTACCTCCACGGCCAGGTCCGCGAACTGCTCACCCGCTTCGGCAAGATCGACTACCTGTTCTTCGACTTCTCCTACCAGGGTCGCAAGGAATGGTGGGGCGGCAAGGGGCCGGACGACTGGGACTCCCCCGCCCTGCTCGCGATGATCCGCGAACTGCAGCCCGGCATCCTGATCAACGACCGCACCGGCATCCCCGGCGACTTCATCACCCCGGAGCAGTACCAGCCGTCCGGGCCGATGACCCGCGACGGTGTCCCGGTGGTGTGGGAAGCGTGCCAGACGCTCAACGGCAGCTGGGGTTACGACCGCGACAACCTCGACTACAAGAGCCCGGAGCTACTCCTCCGGATGCTGATCGACGGTGTGTCCAAGGACGGCAACCTGCTGCTCAACGTCGGGCCCAACGGCCGGGGCGAGATCGACCCGCGGGCGCACGAGGTGCTCGCCGAACTCGGCCGCTGGATGGACCGGCACGAACGTTCCATCCGCGGGTGCGGCCCCTCGGAGTTCACCGCCCCCGCCGACGGCCGCTACACCCAGCGCGGGGACCGGCTGTACCTGCACCTCTTCAGCTGGCCGATGAACCACGTCCACCTGCCGGGGCTCGCCGGGCGCGTGCGCTACGCCCAGTTGCTCGACGACGCCTCTGAAATCCGGCAGGTGCACACGGAACCCGGGCAAACCGCGCAGAACACCCAGATGGGCGGGCAGCCGGAAGGCACGCTCACCCTCAAGCTCCCCATCCGGAAACCGGACACCCCGGTCCCGGTGATCGAACTGTTCCTCACCAGCCCCGCCGCCGCGGAAACCCTCCCCACCGATTGAGCACGGAGGCATCATGGATCGCAGAAGGTTCCTCACCGGCGCCACTCTCGGCGCCGCAATGGTCACCGTCCCCTGGGTCACCGCCGGAACGGCGTCGGCCAGGCCGAACGGTCTGTGCGCTCTGAACGTCAGTTCGCTGACAGAACTCCAGAACGCCATCAACTCGGCCGCCGCGGGCGCGGTCATCACCGTGAACAACGGCACCTACACCGTGCCCACGGGCAAGCCGATCACCATCACCGGCAGGCGCGGCACGAAGGATCAGCCGATCACCATCGTCGCCCAGACCGGCGGCGGTGTGACGCTCAACGGCGAGCAGAGCTTCGTCTTCGACGACTCCACCGGTGTCACGATCAGCGGGTTCAATTTCCGGCAGAGCACCACGCTGGAGATCCCGCCGAACTGTTCCCGGATCCGCCTGACCCGCAACGACTTCCAGCTGGCCGACATCGAAGGCCTGCACTGGGTGATGGTCCGCGCCGACTACAGCAAGGTCGACCGCAACCACTTCCACCACAAGACGACGCTCGGCGTCATGCTCTGCATCGAGGGCGCGGACGAAGACAAGATGGCGACGGGCGTCCACGTCTTGCGGAACTACTTCTCCGACCACACCTTCCCCGGCGACAACGGCGGCGAGCCGATCCGGCTCGGCGTCAGCCCGCGTGCGCTGAGCACCGCCGGCGCCACGGTGGAGTACAACCTGTTCGAACGCGCCAACGGCGACCCGGAGGCGATCTCGGTCAAGTCGTCGGGCAACTTCATCCGCAACAACACCATCCGGAACAGCCTGGGCGGCATCGTGCTGCGCCACGGGAACAAGACCGTCGTCGAATCCAACTTCATCATCGGCGGCAAGGAAGGCATCCGGATCTACGGCAACGACCACAAGATCCTCAACAACTACATCGCCGGACTGTCCAGCAGCGCGCTGGTCGTCGGCAGCGGCTCCGTTCGGGACCACTTCCCGGGTGAATCAAAGGAATCACGGCGCGGCAACGACGCGGCGGACCGCGTGCTCATCGCGCACAACACGCTGCTGAACAACAGCGGCACGCTCTCCGGCGAGACCAAACGGACGATCGAACCGCGCGACTGCACGATCTCGGACAACCTCTTCGTCGGCAGCAATGGCGACCTGGTCTCGATGAGCACTACGGGCAACTTCACGTGGTCCGGCAACATCCTGTGGGGTTCGGGCGGCAACGGGAACATCCCGGCGGGCACTTTCCAGCGGGTCGACCCGAAGCTCGTGCAGGGCACCGACGGGGTCTCGCGGCTCGCCGCGGGCAGCCCGGCGATCGACGCGGCGACCCTGGGAGGCGCACCGGTCACGGTGGACATCGACGGTCAGGCTCGCGGCAGCAAGCGTGACGTCGGGGCGGACGAGTACTCGACGGCCGCCATCACCAACCGGCCGCTCACCACCGCGGACGTCGGCCCCGGCGCTCCGTAGCCAGGCGGTCGACAACAGAGCCGGGCTCACGCCGGCGTCAGCCCACGCCGGCGTGAGCCCACCGCACCACCGAGGAGGAACCCATGCCGCAGCGCGCAGCGGGTTCGGCCACCCTGGCCGACGTCGCCCGTGAGGCGGGAGTGTCGCTCGCGACGGCGTCGAGAGCGCTCAACGGCGGGACCAGGCAGGTCAGCGGGAATCTGCGCGAATCGGTGCTGCGGGCCGCGGAACGGTTGCAGTACACGGCGAACGTGCCCGCGCAGGCGATGGCCCGCGGCCGCGGCAACGTCGTCGGGCTGCTGGTGCACGACATCGTCGACCCGTACTTCTCCTCGATCGCGTCCGGCGTCATGCGGGTCGCCGCCCGGCACGGGCTGACGGTCACCATCGCGAGCACCGAGAACCGGCCGGAGAAGGAACTCGAGTACGTCACGACGTTGCGCGGGCAACGGGCGCGAGCGGTCATCCTGGCCGGGTCGCGCAACGAAGACAGTGCCTTGCAACGGAATCTGACCAAGGAACTCAAGGCCTTCGAGGCCGCCGACGGCCGGGTCGTGGTGATCGGGCAGCGGAAACTGCCTTTCGACACCGTCATGCTGGAGAACGGGCCCGGGGCGGCGGCGCTGGCCGGACGGCTCACCGGACTCGGGCACCGTGACTTCCTCGTGCTCGCCGGGCCGCCCGGACTGCTGACCTCGCGCGATCGCGTCCTGGGATTCCGCGACGGCCTCGCCCACCACGGCGTCTCCCTGCCCGCGAACCACGTCCTGCACGCGGAGTTCACCCGCGACGGCGGCTACGCGGCGATGGTGCGAGCGCTGGAGAACGGCTTTCGAGGCTGTGTCTTCGCGGTCAACGACGTCATGGCCGTCGGCGCGATGGCCGCCTGCCGCGATCACGGCCTCGACGTACCGGAGCACATCGCGATCGCGGGCTTCGACGACATCATCACGTTGCGCGACATAAGGCCTTCGCTGTCCACTGTGCGCGTCCCGATCGAGACGATGGGTGAACAGGCCCTCGACTTCATCCTCGACCACCGCGCGGACAGTCCCCGTGTCAAGCCGATCACCGGCGAGGTCGTACTGCGGGAAAGCACTCAACCGTTGGAGGGAAAATGATCCGCCCGGGACTGTGTTCGGTGACGCTGCGGCGGCTGGACGCCGACGAGGTCGCCGACCGTGCCGCGAACGCGGGACTGCAGGTGATCGAGTGGGGCGCCGACGTCCATGTCCGCCCCGGCGACGACTGGGCGGCGGATCGTGCGTTCGAAGCCATGGCACGGCACGGGCTGACCTGCGATTCGTACGGGTCCTACTTCCGCGCCACCCCGATGGAAGCAGGCAAGTTCGGCGACATCGCCGCCACCGCCGTCCGGCTCGGCGCCTCGCGGATCCGGGTGTGGGCGGGCAAGGCCGGTTCCGAGGATGTCGACCCCGACGAGCGTGAGCAGGTCGTCACCGGTCTCCGCGAGGCCGCCGACGTCGCGAACGAACACGGGCTGGAAGTCGCGCTGGAGTTCCACGGCGGGACGCTGACCGACACCGCCGAATCGACCGTCCGGCTGCTCGAAGAGGTCGGCCGCGACAATCTCGGCACCTACTGGCAGCCACCGCAGGACCTGCCCGACGAGCAGGCGCTGGCGGGGCTGGCACTGGTCCTCGACCAGGTGCGCGCGGTGCACGTGTTCTCGTGGTGGCCCAGCAACGAGCGGCGTCCGCTCACCGCCAGGACCGAGTTGTGGACGCGGGCGTTCGGGCTGCTCGCGAAGGCCGGGCGGCCGCTCGACGCGCTGCTGGAGTTCGTCCCGGACAACGATCCCGACCTGATCCCCGGCGAGGCCGATTCCCTGCGCAAGCTGATCGAGGCGGGCGCGTGAGGTTCACCGAAGCCGACAGGCTGCTGTTCGCCGGTGACTCCATCACCGACTCCAGCCGCGACCGCGCCGATCCGGCGGCACTGGGCAAGGGCTACGTCCGCCAGGTCGCGGACCTCCTCGGCGACGGGCCGGAGGTGCTCAACCGGGGCCTCAACGGCAACCGGATCTACGACCTGGAAGCCCGCTGGACCACCGACGTCCTCGCGGCGCGCCCCACGGTGCTGACCGTGAAGATCGGCATCAACGACACCTGGCGAACCTTCGACCGCGGCCTGCCGAGCCCGATCGGGAAGTTCCGCGCCGCCTACTCCCGGCTGCTGGCCAGCGCGCGGCAGCACCTCCCGGCCGAGTTGTACGTGATCACCCCGTTCCTGCTGCCGGTGGAGCCGGAGCAGCACGAATGGGCCGTCGATCTCGCTCCCCGGATCGAAACCGCGATCGACGTGGCGACCGAGTTCGGCGCGCGGCTGATCCGCGCGGATCTGTTCATGCCACGCGCGGCGGCCGAACACGGGGCGGCGACGCTGGCCCCGGACGGTGTCCATCCCAGCCCGCTCGGTCACCGTCTGCTCGCCGAAGCCTGGCTCGCGGCGGCCGGTGCGCCGGTCGAGGAAGTGCCGCGGCCCTAACGGATACAGTGGCCCCGTGAACCGGAATGCCTGCGCATCCGTGTGCACTCCAGGAGATCAGGGGGCGGCGTGACACGTGAAGGCGATCTCGTCGCCGGACGTTACCGGCTGGAGCGCAAGGTCGGCCGGGGCGCGATGGGCGTGGTGTGGCGGGCGCGGGACGAGCGGCTCGACCGGACGGTCGCGGTCAAGCAGTTGCTGCCGGACACCTCGCCGGGCGACGCCCCGTTCCGCTCGATCGTGCGCGCGATGCGGGAGGCCCGGGTCGCCGCGCGGCTCAAGCATCCGCACGCCGTTACCGTGTACGACGTCGCCGAGGAGGACGGGACCCCGTTCCTGGTCATGGAGTTCCTGCCGTCGCGGCCACTGACGGAACTCCTCGCCGACGACGGCCCGCTCCCCGCGGGGAGGGTGGCGGAACTCGGCGCGCAGCTCGCGTCGGCGCTGGCCGCGGCCCACGAGGACGGGATCCTGCACCGGGACGTCACGCCCAACAACGTCCTGATCACCGGGGACGGCGGGGCGAAGATCGCCGACTTCGGCCTGTCCCACGCCGCGGGTGAGGGGACCATGACCGGCGGCGGCCTCGTCGTCGGCACTCCGGCGTTCCTCTCCCCCGAGGTCGCGGACGGCGAGGACCCCGGCTATCCGTCGGACGTGTTCTCGCTCGGCTCCACGCTCTACACGGCGTTGGAGGGCGCGCCGCCGTTCGGCACCGACGGCAACCAGATCGCGCTCCTCAAACGGGTCGCCCGCGGCGAGATCACCGCGCCGAGGACCACCGGTCCGCTCACGGACGTCCTGCTGCGGCTGCTCCGGCGGGATCCCGGGGAGCGGCCGGACATGGCCGAGGCCGAACGGATGCTCAGCGCCGTCGCCGACGGCCGCCCGGCGATCCTGTCCGGCACGAAACGGCTTCCCGCGCCCACCCGTCGTGCGCGGTGGCCGTTCGCCGTCGCGGGCGGCGTGGTGGTGGCGGGTGGTGTCCTGGCGGGGATCCTCCTGTTCGACGGCGACTCACCCGAGACATCCGAAGCACCGGTGGCGGCGCCGATCGTGAGCACTCCTGTGGCGAAGCCGGTGTGCGAAGCGCGCTACGAAGTGGCCAACCGCTGGCCGGGCGGCTCGGAGATCCGGGTGTCCGTGCGGAACTCCCTGGGCACCCGGCTCACCGGCTGGGAGGTCAGCTGGACCCTGCCGCCGGGAACGCGGATCGCCAATCTGTGGAACGGTTCCCTGGCACAGGACGGCGACCGCGTCCGAGTGTCCGAAGTGGACTGGAACGCGGTACTGCCCGCCGGCGCGACGACGACCTTCGGCTTCATCGCGACCACCGGTGACGACGGCGGGGACGCGCCGGTCGCGGAGTGCCGGAGTTCCTAGCGGCTGGTCGATTCGCGCGCGTTCAGCCGCACCGGTACCTCGATCCGGCGCGGCTCGCCACCCGGGGCGACGCCCTCGACGAGGTCCATCAACGCCGTGGCGGCGCGGGCACCCACTTCGCGCGGATGCACGAACATGCCGGTCACCTGCGGCGACGTGAGCCGGAGGGAACCACTGTCCACCGCGCTGCAGATCCCGAGCCCGCCGGGCACCGCGAGCCGGCGGCGGCGAGCCTCGTGGAGAACGCCGAGGGCGAGGTTCTCCGACGTCGTGAAGACGGCGTCCGGGCACACCCGCCTGTCGAGCAGGTCGCCCAGCGCCTCCGCTGTGCCTTCGGTGGTCGGCGGCTCGTCGATCTCGACCACCACCGGCTCCAGTCCCCGGTCTTCCGTCCAGCCGGTGTACCCCGCGACCAGATCCGCCGCGTAGGAGCGGCTGGTGTCGGTGGTGATCATCGCGGGCCGTTCATAACCGTTGCCCGCCAAGTGATCCAGCATCAGCCGGGCGGCCGCGACCAGGTCGTTGTCGACGACGACCTGCACGGGACACGGCGCCGCCATCGCGCGTCCGACGGTCACCAGCGGCCGGTCACGGCACCAGCCCGTCGCGAAGAACGGCTCGTCCCCGCGAGGATCCACCAGGATCGCGCCGTCGACGGCGAAGGCGTTCAGCCTGTCGAGGTCGGCGTCCGCTGGAGTCAGGAGCAGGGCGTACGACCGTTTCGACGCGGCCTCGGCCGCCCCGTTCAGGACTTCGAGGAAGTAGTCCGAATTGGGAACGAGCGCGCAGGCGCTGCTCGCGTCGACCGAGTTGGCTAGCTGGATCGCCAGGGTGCGGCTGCGCCGCGTGACCAGCTGCTGGGCGTGCACGCTGGCCTGGTAACCGAGTTCGGCGGCCGCCCGCGCGACACGCTGCCTCGTCTCGTCGGAGATCCGTCCCTGCCCGCTGAGCACATGGGAGACGGTGGTGATCGAGACCCCCGCGGCGGCGGCGACGTCACGGATGGTCGGCGACACTCAGGCCTCCACGGGCGGTCCCCAAACGCGGTTCGGCCGGTCGGTGTCCAGCCGATAGTCGGTGACGTGGGCGTCGCCCAGCCTACGTCCGAGGTCCGCCGCGGCCTCCAGTGGCCGGGCGGGATCGCGCTCCACCTCGCCCCGGCTGTTGCCGACGCCGACCACGATCCCGGCGAGGTCCTGACGCAGGTACCGGGCGAGCTCCTGGAACTGGGCCTCGAGCCCGAGAGTCGCGCCGCGGTAGCTCTCCTCGCAGGAGATCAGCACCGCGGCGCGTTTGTTCATCAGCCCCGGCACGACCTCGGCGGTATGCGGCGAACTGCCGGAGGTGTAACAGAAAAGCCGGTCGAAGAAGGACTTGAGCCGTCCGGTCATGCCGTACCAGTGCAGTGGCGTCGCGTAGACGATCGCGTCCGCCGGGAGCACGTGGTCGAACAGCAGCCGCTCGTAGTCGTCCGCGATACCGCAGGACCGATCGCTCAGCCGGCAGTCGCGGCAGTCCCCCAGCGGCGACCCGACGAAATCGGAGAGCCGGACGAAGCCGACCGTGTGACCTGCTTCTTCCGCGCCCTTGGCGAGTGCCTGGGCCAGCGCCCAGGAATTGCCTTCACGACGCGGGCTCGAATCCAGCACCAAGACCTTCACATGGTTCTCCCCGGAGAGACTGCAAAAACGCTTTTGCAGTCTCTCCGGTGAAGGTTTCACCTGTCAAGCGGCCCCGCAGGCCGCCGGTGTCAGGCGACCTTGGCGGCCGCCGCGAGGATGACCTCCGCGACGGCGTCCGGCCGCGAGACCGAGACAGCGTGCGAAGCCTCGATCCTGGTGACCTCCGAACCGGCGCGCTCGGACATGAACGCCTGCGCGGCGGCGGGGATCGCGTGGTCCTGCTCGGCGATCAGCGCCCAGGACGGCAAGTTCTTCCACGCCGGCTCGCCGTCGAACGGGGTGGCGAGCGCGCGCTCGGTGACCGGGCGCTGGGTGACCGCCATGACGTCGGCGGTCTCCGCGGGGACGTCGGCCGCGAAGACGTCCGAGAAGTTCTCGGGCTTGATCGACAGCTCGCCCTGGGACGCCAGGACGTTCGTGGTGTCCGGGCCGAGCTTGCCGCCCCCGAACCGGCCGGACAGGTCGAACACGCTCTCCCCCGCCTCCGGCTGGAAAGCGGCGATGTAGACGAGCGCCTTGACGTTCGGCGCGGTGGTGGCCGCGCGGCTGATCACCACGCCGCCGTAGGAGTGCCCGGCCAGCACCACGGGGCCGTCCACTCCGTTGACGACGTCGGCGACGTAGTCCGCGTCGGATTCGATCCCGCGCAGCGGGTTCGAAGCGGCCAGCACCCGATAGCCCTGCTCACGCAGCTTCGGGACGACACCGTTCCAGCTGGACGAGTCGGCGAAAGCACCGTGGACCAGGACGATGGTGGGTTTCTGGTTGCTCATGGTGGCTCCTTCAGAGCTAGAGAGAACGATCAGTCTTTCTCCCTCAACCATGGTGCCCCGGGATGCCTTCCGCAACGTGACGAAGGCGACCTGGTGGAATGACCGTTCTTTCTCTATAGTTGAAAGATGCCGACTGTCGACCGCGACGTACATCCGAAGGTCCGGCTGCTCGAGACCGCGTCACGGCTCTTCTACGCCGAGGGCATCCATGCCGTCGGCGTGGAGCGCCTGGTGTCCGAGGCGGCCGTGACCAGGGCGACGTTCTACCGCCACTACCCCACCAAGGACGACCTCGTCGCCGCCTATCTGAGCACCACGAGCGAGCGGATCCGCGTCGGCGTCGGCGCGGTGACCAGCGGGAAACCCGCCCGCGAAGCACTGCTCGCCGCACTGGGCGTCATCGGCGACCGGACGGTCGACGACGACTTCCGCGGCTGCCAGTTCCTCAACGCCGCCGCCGAGTACCCCGATCCCGCGCACCGCGTCCGCCAGGTCATCGACGACCACCGGGACTGGTTCTTCGGCGTTCTTCGCGACCTGGCGCGCGACGCGGGTCATGCCGACCCCGACCACGCCGCCCGCACCCTCGTCCTCCTCCGCGACGGCGCGCTGCACGGCGGGAACCTCGACGACGCCGGGACCGTGCGCGCCACCTTGCGGCGAGCGGTCACCGAGGTCGTGAGCTGAGCTTCAGCACGGCCGCCCTGTCGTCGAGGTGACCGGCGATGCCGCCTCCGCCATCACCCGATCCGGATCGCCGAGCACTTCGAGCATCAGCGCGGCTTCCCCGGCGTCCGCCACTCCCGCCAGCCCACGGCGATAGGCGGCGTAGCGCACGTGTTCGGGCGGCTCGTCGTCCACAGCGGACATTCTGCCGCTCTTCGCCCCTGTCCTGCCCGGTGCCGTCGTCACGGGCAGGACATCGCGTCTTCTCGACGGTCGTAACAAGTGCTACCTTCGCGGAAGGGGGCCCGGGCGGACCGAGGAGCGGCGACGATGAGGCTTTCCCCCAGCGCGCACGTCGACCCGTTCTGCCGTGACCGGCTGCCGCCCGCCGGGCAGTGGCCGGAACTCGTGTTCGACCTGCCGGACCTGCGGTATCCCGACAGGCTGAACGCCGCGACCGCGCTGCTCGACCAGACCGTTGCCCGGTTCGGCCCGGACAGGCCATGCCTGCTGTCCCCCGCCGAAACGTGGACATACGGCGAAGTCCTGGCCCGCGCCAACCGCGTCGCCCATGTCCTGGTCACCGATTTCGGTGTGGTTCCCGGCGATCGCGTGCTCCTGCGGGGCGCCAACACGCCCTGGCTCGCGGCGGCGTGGCTGGCTGTACTCAAGACGGGCGCGGTCGCCGTCACGACCATGCCGATGCTGCGGCGCGCCGAACTCGACAAGATCGTCGGCCGAGCGAAGCCCGCGATCGCCGTCTGCGACGAACGCCTCCTGGCCGAACTCCCGCCGGATCTGCCCGTCGTGTCCTACGGAACGGACCTCGCCGCCCGCGCGGAGCGGCATCCGGCGACCTTCGCCGACGTCCCGACCGCGGCCGACGACGTCGCCCTGCTCGCTTTCACTTCCGGCACGACCGGGTCCCCGAAGGCGACGATGCACTTCCACCGCGATCTGCTCGCGATCGCCGACACGTTCTCCCGGCACGTCGTGCGGCCGACGTCGGACGACCTGTTCTGCGGCACGCCACCGCTGGCCTTCACTTTCGGCCTCGGCGGCCTGCTGGTCTTCCCGTTGCGGGCGGGGGCGGCCACGCTGCTGGTCGAACGCGCGACTCCGGCGGAACTCGCCGCCATCGTCGCCGGCAAAGGTGTCACGGTCCTCTTCACCGCCCCGACCGCGTACCGGGCGATCCTGAACGCGGGCGAAGGAGGACTGCTGGCCGAAGTACGCCGAGCGGTCTCGGCGGGCGAGTCGCTGCCCGCTCCCGTGGCCGAGCACTACCGCGACGTCGTCGGGCGGCCGCTCATCGACGGGCTCGGCAGCACCGAAATGCTGCACGTCTTCATCTCGGCCGCCGACGACGACGCGCGTCCCGGCACGACCGGAAAAGTCGTGCCCGGATACCGGGCCGCCGTCCTCGACATCGACGGTTCGCCCGTTCCCGATGGCACGCCCGGATTCCTGGCCGTGAAGGGACCGACAGGCTGCCGCTACCTCGAAGACCCGCGCCAGCAGGACTACGTCCGCGACGGCTGGAACTTCACCGGCGACACCTATGTCCGCGACGCCGACGGCTATTTCCGGTTCGTCGCGCGCAGCGACGACATGATCATCTCGTCGGGCTACAACATCGCCGCCCCCGAGGTCGAGGAAGTCCTGCTCGCTCATCCGGACGTCGAGGAATGCGCGGTGATCGGCACGCCGGACCCGGATCGTGGCTCGGTGGTGACGGCGTTCGTCGTGGCCCGGCCCGGGGTCGAACAGAGCCCGCACTTCGTCCAGGTTCTTCAGGAGCACGCGAAAGCGACTGCCGCGCCGTACAAGTACCCGCGGCGCGTGCGGTTCATCGAGGAACTGCCCCGCAACGCGAGCGGGAAACTGCAGCGCTACCTCCTGCGGGAGTTGTGAAGTCCCTCAGTTCTGACGTGGTCGGCCGAATCCGTCGTCACCTTGATGAGCGTCCGGTCAGACCTGCACCAGAATACGAAACTTATTCAATACTTGTCGGCGAATGCAATATCCACTATTCGCACATGTGTTCGATTGGTGATATTCTTGCGGGGTGTCCAGCCAGCGAATCCTCGAGCCGCCGCGGGAGTTGTGGCGTGCTGGTGCGCGGGAGCTCGCGCACGGTGTGGTCGAGCGTATGTCGGTGGCGCGTCAGGCGTTGGCGGAGGTGGGGCAGTTCCTGGTGGAGATCGAGTCCCGGGGTCCGATGGAGTTGTTCGGGCATGGGTCGACGGCGGGTTGGTTCGCCGAGACCGCCCGCATCAGTCCCAAGGAAGCGCGTGACACCGTGGCGCGGGCGGTGGCGGTGAACGTGGGCCGGAATCTGGATGGCGCCCCCGTCCCCGCGAAGGCCCCGATCGCGGGGGCCGCGGCGGCCGTGGGTGACCTCGGCCACCAGCAGCTGGACCCGATCCTCGCGGTACTGAAGAAGATCCCCGACGGGGCCTCAGCAGAAGACCGGTCAGGAGCGGAACAGATCCTGGTGGACCTGGCCCGCCACGCCGGTCCGCAGGAGATCACCAACGCCGGAGCGGATCTGCTGGCCCATCTCGACCCGGACGGGAACGAGCCGAAGGACGAGGACCTGACACCGCCGTCACGCGAAGTACACCTGCGGAAACGCGACGATGGCTGGTGGCGGTTGACCGGGCTGCTGGATCCGGAGTTCGGGGCTCGCGCGAACGCGCTGTTCGAGACCTGGGGACAGCGAAGACCCGTCGACGAAGACGGCAACCGCGACCCCCGCACTCCTGGTGAGCGCAATGGGGACGCGTTGTTCGACGCGATCCACTACGCGATGACCAACGACAAGGCCCCGACCCTGTCGGGGGACCGCACCACCATCGTGGTCACCATCCCGCTGGACACCTTGACTTCAGGACTGGGGATGGCGTGTGTGGACGGGGTCTCCCGGATCACGGCACGCCACGCGCGGATGCTGGCCTGCGACGCCAAGATCATCCCCGCGGTGCTCGGTTCGGAGAGTGAACCGCTCGACATCGGCCGCGCGGCCCGCACCGTCACCCCCGGACAACGGCGGGCCCTGAACCTGCGAGACCGAGGATGTTCCCTCCCGGGCTGTCATCGGAAGCCCAAGCACTGCGAAGCGCACCACATTCTTCCGTGGGGTCAC
>NZ_JBHRWK010000102.1:0-26605 GCF_042647925.1 Amycolatopsis speibonae | reverse complement strand
CGGATGCTGGCCTGCGACGCCAAGATCATCCCCGCGGTGCTCGGTTCGGAGAGTGAACCGCTCGACATCGGCCGCGCGGCCCGCACCGTCACCCCCGGACAACGACGAGCCCTGAACCTGCGAGACCGAGGATGTTCCCTCCCGGGCTGTCACAGGAAGCCCAAGCACTGCGAAGCGCACCACATTCTCCCGTGGGGCCATCTCGGCGACACGGACTTGAACAATCTCTGCCTCGTCTGTCGCTACCACCACCTGGTCATCCACGGACAATCCGGCCGGCAAGTCCACATAGCTTCGGATGGCAGGCCCGAGTTCGTTCCCCCGCAATACCTGGACCCGCTACAGACACCCCGCCGCAACCATCGCTGAACCCGAAGAGCCCGCCACCACCACCGGCGACGGGCCCCTCGGCATGCCCACACCCAGGTGAACCTCCAGCCACTTCCCGAGATCGACGGCCCGAGCGCGCCAGGCCTCGTTGTCTTCTCGAAGGCTCCCCTTGGCCGCATCGTCATCTGCGCTATCGCGGTAGACCACCCGGAGCTGGACGGGAATCTTCGCACTGTTCGGCGAAGAGCCAGGCTATCGAGGGGCAAGCCAAACGTGCCGTGGTCACAGGTCCTCTGTACCGAATCCATACCTCCCCTCGCCGCCTGAACTCCGTGAAGGCCTCCTTCACTACCTTGAGAGTAGGGAAGGAGGCCTTCACGGACTCGCCACCCAGCAGGACACCTTTGCCTTCCCCTCAATAACCGGCCACTCACGAGACCCGCCCGAACTCAGGACTGCTTCGCCACCCAGGCGTCGATGCCGTCCAGGAACCGGTCCACCCCGAACCCGAGTTCCGCGGGCAACGCCCCGTCGGCGACCTCCTCGTGTCCTGAATAGACAGTCGACTCCGCCGCGTGAACGGCGGCCAGCGCGGGGTAGTCGCCGGGGTCGATGAGTTCGGTCAGTGCTCGCGCCAGTTCGGTTTCGGTGTGCGGGAGACCGCCGTCGGTCTTGTACGCGCTGTTCATGTCCAGGCTGATCTGCGCCGTGCCGCGGACGACGGCGGTCAGGTGCAGGGCCGCCGCCCTCGCCTCGCCGGGGGCGAGCCCTGCCTTGAGCAGCGGGCGGAGCAGGCGGTCCAGCCAGGCGAGATGGTTGGGGCCGATCGGGGTGTGGTCGAGCGGGACGCGCAACAGCCAGGGATGAGTCCGGAAGCCTGCCCAGAGCGCGCCGGCCCAGCGCCGGACAGCGTCACGGATGTCTTCCGCGTCGTCGAGTTCGGGTGGCTTTGCGGCCGCGACGTCGGCCATGACCTCGAGGAGCAGGTCTTTGCTCGGAATGTGGTTGTAGATCGACATCGTCGAGTAGCCGAGTTCGGTGGCGACCCGCTGCATGGAGAGCGCGTCCAGGCCGTCGGTGTCCGCGACCTGGATCGCGGCCCGTGCGATGCCCTCCACGGTGAGCTGCGGTCGCGGCCCGCGCCTGCCAGGGGTGCGCCCCGCCCACAGCAGCGCGAGGCTGCGCTGGAGATCCGGGCCCTTGCCGTCACGTGTCGCCATCCGCCCATCCTAAAACTCTGTATGACGTACGTTCATGTGTATGGTGTACATAGTTTCTAGTCGTCGTCTCCCGAACGGATCATCATGACCTCGTCGAACACGCCCCGTTGGTGGCGGCGCCCCTGGATCGTGCCGTTGATGCTGGTGGCGGGTGCTTTCCTGGCCTTCGCCGTACCGCCCTACCTGACCTTCGACCCGGCTGAATCGCGGCTCGAGCCGCCGCCGGGCAATGACTTCTACTACCCGTTGCTCGTCGCGCACGTCCTGTTCGGCACGGTCGCCATGGTGACAGCCTGCTTCCAGGTCTGGCCCGCGTTCCGGGCCCGGTACCGGCGCGGGCACCGGATCACCGGCCGGATCTACGTCTTCGCCGGAGCGCTCCCCGCCGGTTTCGTGGGGCTGTACATCGGCTGGCACACCGCCGCGGGCCCGTCCGTGCGGGTGGCGAACCTGGTCGGCTCGGTGCTGTGGATCGCCGTCACGATCATCGGGTTGCGGATGGCGCGCCGGCGCCGGTTCGCCGATCACCGGCGGTGGATGTCCCGCAGTTTCGCGCTTTCGATGTCGATCGTGCTGAGCCGGGTGATCAACATCGTCGCCACGATCGTGCTGACGCCGCAGATCGCCACCACCTTCGGCGGCAGTGAGGTGCTCATGAAGTACAGCGCCACGAGTATCGGGGCCTGGCTCGGCTCGTTGCTCCTGCTGGTGCTCGCGGACTTCGTGCTGGAGCGCCGCAAAACCCCGAAAAAGCCCCCCAGCGGGGTAGTCGCGTCCGACCAGGGACGGACGCCTTCGCGGGTGTAGCGCTCCTAGCCTGGTATCGGGAATTTCGTTTGATATCAGGGAGTTCGGGTTGCCAAGGAAAACAGTCATCGTGGTGGCGCTGCTCGCCGCCGGGGCGTTGCTGCCGTCGACGCCCGCCGCCGCGGTCCCTTCGATCACCTGGCACGGCTGCACGACCGGTCCCGGTGACGGCCTCGGCGCGGAGCTCGACAAGGCGGGTGCCCAGTGTGGCGACGTCACCGTGCCTGTCGACCATCAGCGTCCGCGAGGGCGCGGGATCACCGTCGCGCTGGCCCGGATGAAGGCCACCGATCCCGCGCGACGGCGTGGCACGCTGATGCTCAATCCGGGCGGGCCGGGCGGCCCTGCCATGGAACTGGTGCTGGCCGGGCCGCTCATGCCGGAGATCGCCGCCCGGTACGACCTCGTCGGCATGGATCCCCGGTTCGTCGGGCGTAGTTCGCCGCTTCGGTGCGGTTGGAAGACCGACACGTTCACGCGCTCGGCCGGGCCGGACCTCAGGACGTTCGGCGAGAGCGTGGCGTTCGCGAAGGAGCTGGCGCGGGGCTGCTCGGGCAACGATCACGAGTTGCTGCGGGCCGCCTCGACCCGTAACACCGCCAGGGACATGGACGTCGTGCGCGCCGCGCTCGGCGAACGGAAGATCTCCTACCTCGGCGCGTCCTACGGGACGTACCTCGGCGCGGTGTACCTCCAGATGTTCGGCTCGCGGGCCGACCGGTTCGTGCTCGATTCGGCGGTGGATCCCGACGTCTACGGACCAGGTCTCCTCCGCCCGACCGCCACGGCGGTCGACGCCGCCTTGCGGAACTGGGCGAAGACCGTCGTGGGGCGAGGGCTGGGCGAGTCCGCGGGCGAGGTCCTGGCCACCGTGCGGGACATCGCGCGGTCGGCCGATCGGCGGCCGTTCGAGGTCGGCGACTACACGGTGGACGGTCACATGGTGCCGTACCTGTTCTTCGCGGACCTCTACGACGATCGGCCCGCCGCGCGGACCGAGTTCGTCGAGACCGTACGGACACTTCGCGACGCCGCGGCCGGCCGCGGCGTCACCCCTTCGACGGCACTGGCCGCACTCCTCGACGGATTGACGACCGGATCCGGCCCCGCGACCGACCGGGCCGGGACACCGGTCATCTGCGCGGACCGCGCGGCCTCCCGCGACCCGGCGGCGTACTACCGGGACATCCAGGACCATCGCGCCGCCGAGCCGCTGTTCGGCCCGCTGGCCCGCAACATCACGCCGTGCGTGTTCTGGCCCGTGACCCCCGCCGAACCCGCCACCCGGATCCACAACACCTCGCCGGTCCTGCTCCTCGGTTCGACCGGCGACCCCGCCACGCCTTACGCCGGGCAGCTCGCCATGCACCGGGCGCTCGGCGGTTCCCGCCTGGTGACGCTGGAAGGAGCGTTCCGGCACTCCGTGTTCTTGAAGGGCGACGCGTGCGTCGACGCGGCGGCACGGGACTATCTGCTGAGCGGAGAACTCCCCGCGGACCGGACGTGCCGCTGACCCCGGTCAGCAGGCGCGGTCGCCGAAGGCCTCGCGCGGCTTCCCCCACTTCGGACGGTCAGCGGCGCGGTTCCCAGCGGAAGAGCCGGGAAGCCAGGACGACGGCGACGACGACCCAGGCCAGCGTCGGGGCGAGCAGGAGCAGCGAATCGGTGATGGCGACGCCGCCGTTCCAGGCGTTGACGGCGAGTTCGGTGGCCGAGCCCCCGGGCAGCAGCCGCTTGACCAGGGTCAGGTCGTCGGTGCCGGAGATGCCGACCCAGGTGGCCACGGCGATCACGCCGAGGCTGACCGGCAGGGTGGTGACCTGGGCGTGCTCGGGGGAGTTGGTCAGGCCCGCGGTGGCCAGGCCGAGACCGATCATCATGGCGACGGTGGCGAGTACGGCCAGTACCAGCAGGCCGACGTTGTCCGGTGTCCCGGCGACCACGCCCAGCACGGTCATGATCACGGCCACCTGGACGAGCGCGATGACGGTGACCGGCAGCACCAGGCCGACCAGGATGGAGGCGTCGCCGGCCGCGGTGGAGCGCAACCGCTTGAGGAACAGGTTCTGCCGTCGCGAGGCCAGCGTGGTCACCGAGGTGGCGTAGAGACCGAACGCGCAGACGGTGAACATCAGGATCGCCGCGACGTAACCGAGGCTGCCGATCTTTTCGAAGAGATCGTGCTGGTAGACGAAGAAGGCGCAGATCGCGAGCGGCATCACGAAACTGGTGATCAGGACCGAGCGGTTCCGGAAGATCTGGATCAGCTCGCTGCGGGCTATCGAAAGCATGACTGGAGTCCTTTGTGGAGTGAGTGGTCTAGTCGTTGTCGATGGCGCGGAACACGTCGTCGAGCCGGGTCGGGCCCGCTTCGAGGTCCTGCAGCTCGATCGCGTTGTCCTGCGCCCACCGCAGCAGGGTGTGCAGGTCCTTCTGCAGGCCGAAGGTCTCGATGACGAACTTCCCGTCGGTGTGACGCCTGCCCTGCAGTGGCAGCGCCGGAGCCGGTGCAGGCAGGGTGAACCGGATCACCGCGGGCAGCGTCCGCGTCAGTTCGGAGACCGTGCCCTCCTGGTGGAAGGTTCCCCGGTGCATCAGGCCGATGCGGTCGGCCCGCTGCTGAGCTTCCTCCAGGTAGTGCGTGGTGAGCACGATCGTGGAGCCGTCCTCGCGCAGCTTGTCGACCGCGTCCCACAGCGCGTCCCGCGACTGGATGTCCAGACCGGTCGTCGGCTCGTCCAGGAACACCAGTTCCGGCGAGCCGTACACAGCGGTCGCGAAGTCGAGCCGCCGCTTCTCGCCACCGGAGAGCTGCGACACCTTCGTGTTCGCTTTGCGGGTCAGATCCACGACGCCGAGCACTCGTTCGAGCCGGTCCGTGCGCCGGGTCAGCGTCCCGATCAGGCGGATCGACTCCTTCACCGTCAGATCCGGTGAGAAGCCGCTCTCCTGCAACATGATGCCCATCTTGGGCCGGACGGCGGCGCGGTCTCGCGGGCTCTTCCCCAGCACCCGCACCGTGCCCGACGTCGGATTCCGGTGCCCTTCAAGGGTTTCCAAGGTCGAGGTCTTCCCGGCCCCGTTCGTGCCCAGCAGGGCGTAGAATTCGCCGCGTCCGACCTGGAAGGACAGATCCTTCACGGCGTGGAAGTCGCCGTACTTCAGGTTCAGCCGGTCAACGTCGATCACTGGTGTCGAAGTCATACCCTGATCTCAGCCGCTCGAGCGCGGCTCGGCCAGTGCGGCCACGTCATGATGAACCCATGACGCGGTGTCACTGTTGCCCGCCGTGGCCCAGCGCCGATACTGGTCCCATGTCTGATGTGGACACCGAGCCGGCCCGGGGAAAGCTGCGCAGGCTCAACCTCACCATGTTCCTCCCGCTGTTCGCCGTCGCCGGGGTGATCGTGGTGGCGTCGGACGCGCGGACCTGGTGGCACGCGGTCGTCCTGAGCGTGAGCGTGCTGGCGGCCGGGCTCGCCTTCGTGCGCTGGGCGTCGGGCGAGGTCCTGCGGGTCGCGATCGGGTGCTTGGTCGTCACGGCGGCCGTGTGGCCGTTCGCGGTGCTGCTGGTCGGCGGTGGTTCGGCGTTCTTCGGAATCCTTCTCGTGGGTTCCTTCGTGGTCCCCCAGCTGCCCCGGCACCGGGTCGCGGCCGCGTTCGCGCTCGTCGCGTACATCGCGGGGGTGGGCGCGCTGAGGCTGCTGGTCGTCCACGACGACGTCTCCGGCGAGCTGATCCGGTTCGTCTTCGTCCCCGCCGCGATCACCGCCATCGTGGTCGGCCTCATGTTCCCCAACAAGCGGTTCTACGACGTCGTCCACGAACTCGAAGAATCGCGCGAACGGGAAGCGGAACTGGCCGTGATCCGCGAACGCGTCCGGTTCGCGAGCGACCTGCACGACATCCAGGGCCACACGCTGCACGTGGTGAAGCTGAAGACCGCGCTCGCCAGGAAACTGGTGGACATCGACGCCGAGCGGGCCAAACAGGAACTGGGGGAGATCCACGCGCTCGTCAGCGACACGATCACCCAGACGAAGGAACTCGCCTACGCTCAGCGTGAGCTCAACCTCTCCGCCGAACTGGAGAACGCGAGGAACCTTTTCGAGGCCGCGGGGATCCGCGTGCGCATCAACCGGGAGGCGGACGTCGATCCGGTCGCGGGGCGGCTGCTCGGCCAGGTCCTGCGCGAGACCACGACCAACATCCTGCGCCACGCGCAGGCGACCCGGGTGCGGATCACCCTGTCGGAATGGAGCATCGACATCGTCAACGACGGCGCTCAGCGCGCACCGCTGCCGGAACTCCGTGGGCTGGCCGCGCTCGAACAACGCGTCGTCGCGGACGGCGGCGAATTGACGGTGGAACAGGAAAACGGACAGTTCGTGACGGCCGCGTCGTTCCCCGGCAGGCGTTCCGAAGCAGGGGAGAAGCGATGACCACGGTGGTGCTCGCCGACGACGAGGCCCTGCTCCGCAAGGCGATGGCCGCGCTGCTGCCGCTGGAGGGCGAGATCACCGTCCTGGCCGAAGCGGAGAACGGCGAAGAGGCTGTCGAGGCCACCCTGCAGCACGAGCCCGACGTCCTCGTCATCGACCTCGAAATGCCCGGTGTGGACGGCCTCGGCGCCGTCGCCCGGATCCGCCACACCCGGCCCGACCAGGTCATCCTCATGCTCACCCGGCACGCGAAACCCGGTGTGCTCCGCAAGGCCCTCAAGCTCGGCGTCCAGGGTTTCGTCAGCAAGGCGGCCGAACCGTCGCACATCACGTTCGTCATCGCCGCCCTGCACCAGGGCAAACGCTGGATCGACCCGGACGTCTCCGCGCTCGCCGTCGTCGACGACTGCCCGCTCACCGACAGGGAGCTCGAAGTGCTGCGGGTGACCGGCGAGGGCTATTCCGTCGCCGAGATCGCCGCCCAGCTCCACCTCGCGCAGGGCACGGTGCGGAACTACCTCTCGAACGCCATGCAGAAGACCCAGACCCAGACCCGGCACGAGGCGGCCAGGTACGCCCGCGAACACGACTGGCTGTAGTCAGCGCGCCCGGACGTGGGCGCGTTCGCCCTGCGGTCCGAAAAGGACCAGGGTCTCGACGGCGTGACCGTCGGCCGAGCCGAGCCAGTGCGGTAGCGCGGTGTCGAATTCGGCCGCTTCCCCGGGCGGCAGGACCAGGTCGCGATCGCCGACCACCAGCCGCAACTGTCCATTGAGGACATACACCCATTCGTAGCCGCCGTGGGTCTGCGGCGTGGGTTCCGCCGGTTCGTCGCGGCCGGGGATCAGCATCTTGAACGCCTGCACGCCGCCGGCGCGCCGGGTGAGCGGCAAGAAGGTCATGCCGTGGCGGTGGATCGGCCGCAGGTGGATCCGCGGGTCGCCGGTCCGGGGAGCGCCGACGAGGTCGTCGAGCGGCACGCCGTGCACGCGGGCCAGCGGCAGCAGCAGTTCCAGTGTGGGCCGCCGTCCGCCGCTTTCCAGCCGCGACAAGGTGCTTTCCGAGATCCCGGTCGTCGTCGACAACTCGGCCAAAGTCAGGCCGCGGTGTTTGCGCAGGGCGCGTAGCCGGGGGCCCACCGCGTCCAGCACTTCGTCCGTCTCGTCCATGCCGCCGATCTTGCCAGGTCGGCAAGTTTTCGTGCCAGTTCGTGGTGCCCGAGGCGAAGGTGGTCCGGAACAGACCCTGTGAGGTGACCATGAACGCTTCGGGAAAGCGCCGGAAACGCGACGCCGGGCCGCCGTCGACAGGCATCGGTGAGAAGGACGTGCTCGCCGGTTTCCTCGACTACCTGCGCGCCGCTGTCGTGGCCAAGGCCGAAGGAGTGCCGGAAGACCGGGCCCGAGCCCCCGGCGTGCCGTCCGGCACGAATCTGCTGGGCCTGGTCAAGCACCTGATCCAGGTGGAACGGCACTGGCTGCTCGGCCACGAGGTCCGCGACTGGAAGGCGACCTTCCGGCCGGCCACGGAAGACACGGTGGCGTCGATTCTCGCCGCCTACCGGGAGACCACCGCCGAGACGAACGCCGAGATCGCGTCCTGGGACGACCTCGCCGCGAGAGGTCCCCACCGGGGATCACGGCGATGGACGCTGACCCACCTGATCGAAGAGACCGCACGGCACGCGGGACACGCCGACATCCTGCGCGAACTGATCGACGGCGCCACCGGGCGCTGAAACGGAGATTCCCATGTTCCACCGAGCCGTCGCGTTCGTCGCGGCCCTCTTCCTGATGACAGCCTGCGCTTCACCCCCGGCCGCCCCGGCCTACGAGGACGTCACCCGCGGCGACACGGCTTTCTCGCAGCAGTTCCGTCATGAGTTCGCCGACGTCGACGGGGTGAAGATGCACTACGTCACCGGCGGGAAGGGCGCCCCGCTCGTCCTGCTGCACGGCTGGCCGCAGACCTGGTACGGCTGGCACAGGGTCATGCCCGCGCTGGCCGAACACTTCACGGTGTACGCCCTCGATCTTCCCGGCCTCGGCGACAGCACCGGTTCGCCGCCCGGCTTCGACAAGGCGACCCTCGCCCGTTACGTGCACGGCCTCGTCGCCGGACGGCTCGGCCTGCGCGACGCGCGGATCGTCGGTCACGACCTCGGTGCCGCCGTGGCCTTCCAGTACGCCGCGCAGTTCCCCGGCGATCTCACCCGCCTCGCCTATCTCGATCTCCCGCTGCCGGGTCCCGCGCTCGACGCGACGGCGTATCGGAACCTGAGCTGGCACATCGCCTTCCATTCGCAGAAGACGGTGCCCGAAGCCGTCGTCGGCGACGACGTCCGCGAGTACCTCTCGCTGTTCTATCCGCAGGTCGCCTACTCGGGGACGGCTTTCGGCGGCCCAGGGGCGCCTTCGCCCTTCGACGACGCCGAGATCGACGAGTACGCCCGCACCTACACCAGGCCGGAGGTCCTGCACGGCGGCTTCGAGCTGTACCGCACGCTCGGCCAGGACGCGGCCGCGAACGTCGGCGCGAAACCCGTCACCACGCCGACCCTGCTGATGACCGCCGCAGGACTCCTCGAACCGCAGAAGGCCACGCTGGCGCCCCGTGTCGCCAACCTCGTCCGAGCGGTCGAAGTGCCGAGGGCGGGACACTGGCTCGCCGAGGAGAATCCGGAGTTCGTGAGCGCCGAGCTGGTCGGGTTCCTGAAGTAGGTTGCCCGTGCGCGAAGATCTTTGTGATGCTTCGCCGGTGTCTTCTCTCCCTGTGACCACTATGGACGTCTTCGGCCACCCCTTCCGCGAACAGTTCGACGTGTTCCTCGACGAGCACCGGCGTGTGCTCGAGGAATGTTTGGACGGGCTGACCGAGGAGCAGGCGCGCCGATCGCTCGTCGCGTCCAAGACGACCCTGCTCGGTCTCGTGAAACACGTGACCTTCGTGGAAAAGGTGTGGTTCGACGAAGCCGTCGCCTGCCGCTCGCGTGCCGAGATCGGGATCCCCGACACGCCGGACGAGTCGTTCGTCCTCGACGACGCGGACACGATCGCCTCCGTGCGGCAGGCGTACCGCGAAGCCTGCGAGGCGTCACGCGAGGCGGCGGCGACCTTGGGGCTGGACGATCTGGTCCACGGCAACCGGCGCGGCCCGCTTCCGCTGCGCTGGGTTTACCTGCACATGCTGCGTGAGCTGGCCCAGCACGGCGGCCACGCGGACATCCTGCGCGAGCAGATCCTGAGCGCTTAGCGGCGGCTCGGGTGGCGTGTCGTGCGCCGTGAAGGGCGCTTTCAGCCCCTGGCTTCTTGTGTCAGGAACGGGTCAGCGTGACCCCGTAGTTGTTCGCCGCGTCCACGACGGGCTGGTAGTAGGAGTACGAGCCGGTCGCGTTGGAGCCCTGGTTGAAGCCGCAGTCGTGCCCGTCGCTGGGACCGCCGGAGGTCATGCCCTGTGCGGTGTTACCCGCGATGTAGGCGCCGCCGCTGTCCCCGCCTTCGGTGCAGACGGTCGACTTGGCCAGCCCCGTGGTGGCGACGCTTTCCCCGCTGTAGCGCACGGTCTGGTTGTAGGCGGTGATCTTGCCGCAGGTCCAGCCGGTGGTGTTGCCCGCCTTGCACAGTGTGGTGCCGACAGGCGCCTTCGAGCTGCCGGTGATCCGCACCGTGGTGCCCTTGCGGGTGTCCACGTAGCCGCGGCCGGTGTCCTCGTCGTCGATGTCCATCAGGCCCATGTCGACCGACGGGAACTCCGTGGCGACACCCTGTCCGATGTGGACGCCGTTCCGGTCGAGGATGTCCGGGTTGCCCTCGACGCAGTGCCCGGCGGTGAGCAGCACGTTGTCACCATCGCTGGTGGTGCCGGGGAAACCGAGCGAGCAGTTGGTACCGGGGTCGAGGTCCATGATCTGGCCGGGGATGACGTCGGCCTGCGTGGTGTTGCCGTTGGCGACCCCGGTCCGGACGGTCACGCCGGGCAGCGCGGAAAGCCGCCGGACGAGGGCGCCGTCGGCACCCGGCTGCACGGTGACGACGACCTGGTCGGCCGCGAGTTCCGGGCCCCAGGACTGCACCTGGCCGACGTCGCCGCCGATCACCCTGCCGACCGTGCCGGACAGGGCGTTCAGCGCGTTCTCGCCGCGGGCGCCGACGCGCGGCGTCAGCCCGGCCGAGCGGAGCGTCTGGGCGGACCCGGCGTCGGCGGCGTTGACCACGAGAGCGCCGGCTTCGTCGAAGTACGCGCCGTCGGTGTCGAGGCCGCGTGTTCTGAAGCTCTCCAGCGACGCGATCAGGGTCTTTTCATGGTCCAGTTTCCGCGCGGCTTGGAGCGGGCTGACCCGGAGCCGGGCCGCGAGGGTCTCCAGCATCGTCTGGTCGTAAGCGGTGGCCGGAGCGGCGGTCGCCGGGACGGCGAGCGCGCCTATTCCGGCGCAGACGCTCAGCAGGGTGAGCATGACGGGTCCGCGAATTCGCATGCGCGTTTCCTTCGATAAGGAGGGAATGGCGAACCGCCGGAATATGTTCGGAAAAGGCAGGGACCGGGCGGTTCATCTCGACGTGACGCACATTACGAGCGCCCGTCTATCGCGCCGTAGCGCCGAAAGTAGGTTCCGTGATCACGGTCCTACTTTCGTAGGCGGAGAACGTGAATTGCCTGCGCGGTCAATTGCGGGGAAGTGTCATTGTCCCAAAAGTATCAGTGATTGCTTGCGGCGCTGCCGAGATAGGTGTCCAGCGCGGCGGCGCCGGAGAGCAGGGCGCGGCCCCTCGCCGAAAGCCGGGAGTGCCACTCGCGCAGCGTCGATTCGAGCGGCACGACACCGCCCGCCGAACGGACCTGCTCGATCAGCGGCGCGATCCGCTCCAGGAGATAGCCGCCGCGTCTGAGCTGATGCGTCAGTTTGGCGTCGCGGACGTCGGCCGCGTTGTAGACGCGATAACCCGTCCGCGGATCGCGTTCCGGCCGCAGAAGGCCCGCGTGTTCCCATTTCCGCAGGGTGGCGGGGCGGACGCCGAGTTTCCGGGCCAGTGGCCCGACGAACATTTCGTCCCGCTCCTGCGGCACCGGTTCGAGGTCGCGGAGCGCGGCCGTGACGGCCTGGAGGGTGCGGCGGTCTTCGAGCAGTTGCGCGTGGCTCTCGTCGACGAGCCGCAGCGCCTCCTCGATCTCGCCCCGGTTGACCGCCGCCATGATCGACGACGCCGTCGCGTGGCCGTGTCCGGGCACCAGCGCCAGGAACGCGCGCAGGGCTTGCGCGTGCAGTGATGTGTAGGTGCGATAGCCGTACGGGCTGCGCTCGGCGGCGGGGAGGATGCCGTCCGCCTCGTAGTTGCGGACGGCTTGTGTGGACAGACCGTGCTCACGCGCCAGATCGACCGGCCTGAGCCGTTCACTGGTTTGGAGGTTTCGGCCCACCACCCGACAATACAGCCGAGGGACTCAACGCATTCGGTCCTCTAATCGCGTGAGGAATCCGCACGGCGCTCGTAACGCGCGCGGGCCTGCCGGTACGCCGAGTCGAGAAGTTCGCGAACGGCCGTTTCGGTCTTCGAAGCCGGGTTCACCACCGCCAGCCAGCCCGCGGTCCCGTACACGGGATGGGCGATCACGGTGTCCTCGACGCCGGGATCGACGTCGGTCCCGCCCACTTCCCGAGGCGTCCGGCCGAGCCGCCGGGTGAACTCCTCCTTCCCGGCGTGGATGTTCACCCGGAAGGTGTCGGGCCGGTCCAGACGCGAGGCTTCGTCGCCGGGGTAGTTCTTGGTCACGACCGTCGCGAAGGGCTGGACGTTCGTCGGGACGACGCCGTCGGGGGAGTAGTAGAAGAAGGCGTCGCCCCAGCTGAGCTCTGGCCAGCCGTCGCCGTCCGAAGGGGTGAGAGCCAGGACTCCGTCGAAGCCCGATACGTGGCCGATGATCTCGTCGATGGTCATGTGTTCAAGCGTCGCATTAAAGTGCTTGTGGAGGGTTCGAGGACGTTTTCGAGGGGGTGACGGTGTCAAGTCTCAAAACCGCGGAGATCGCGCGCCGGGCGGGATACTCGGTCCAGCAGGTGCGCAACCTCGAACGCGACGGCGTGCTCCCGGCGGCGACACGGACGGCGTCGGGCTACCGGAACTACGGGGAGATCCACCTCCGGTCCGCGCTGGCCTACCGCGCGCTCGCCACCGGGGTGGGGCCGGTCGAGGCCAAGAAGATCGTCCGGGCCCTGCACCAGGACCCGTTCCCCGAGGTGCTCGCGCTCCTCGACGCGGCCCACGCCGGGCTCGACGCCGAACGCGCGGATCTCAGGGAGGCCAGGGAAGCCGTCCGGGTGATCTCCGGCGAACCGATCGAAGACGTGCGCGGCTCGGACGCGATGAGCGTCTCCGAACTCGGGTCGGCGCTCGGTGTGCGCCCGTCGACGCTGCGGCACTGGGACACGGAGCGGCTCGTCGTCCCCGACCGCGACCAGCGGGAGACGCGGCGGTACACGCCGTCGCAGGTGCGGGACGCGCGGATCGTGCACCAGTTGCGGCTGGCCGGATACCGCGTCGAGCCCCTGCGCGCGCTGATGCCTGAGTTGCGGCGATCGCGGCGGCTGGAGGACGTCGCGTCCGCGCTCGCCGCCCGGGACGCCGGCATCACGGCTCGCTCGCGAGCGCTTTTCGAGGGCACTGCCGCGCTCTCCCTGGTCCTCGTGAGTGGTAAGTCGCGATAGGGCCAAAAAGTGTCTGACTTGCGGATCGCCACATGTGCCCCACGCACACCAGCAGTCACACCAGCCGCGCGTGAAGGCCCCCTTCCCTCGGCTCAGCCGAAGAAACTCGACCTTCACATACCTCAAGCGGGCTTGGGACCCGGAACCAAGGAGGTCCAGGGCTCGTGAGTGGTAACGACGGTTATCGGGCCGAAAGGCAAAGGTGTCTTGCCGGTCGGGGCGAAAGTCCCCTTCAGCGTCACGTCCGCAAGGGCTCCGGTGCCCTGAGTCGCGCTGCGGAATGTCCTGAAGGGCCCCTTTAAGGCGTTCAACGTCTTAAAGGGGCCCTTCAGGGCATGACGTCGAGTCACCGAACCCCAGGTGCCCCCGATGTGGCATTGGGGACACCCAGCGTCCCCAATGCCACATTCGGCGCACACCTCAACGGCACGCCACGTTTGCCTTACCCCTCAAATAGAAGCGTCCCTACCACTCACGTGGCACGTCAGGCCGTGGGTGTCCGTTCCCGCAGGGCCGCGAGCGCCTTGTCGGCGTGGACGTCGAACTTCAGCTCACTCTTGATCACCGCGAGGACCTCGCGGTCGGTGCCGATCACGAAAGTGTGCCGTTTGGCGTGCAGCGGGCTGAACCGGCGCCAGACACCGAACTGCTTGGCGACGGCACCGTCCACATCGGACAGCAACGGGTAGTCGAAGCCGTGCAGGGTGGAGAATTCACGCTGTTTGGTGACGCCGTCCGGGCTGATTCCGACGCGGTGGGCGCCGACTTCGCCGAATTCCGCGGCCAGGTCGCGGAAGTGGCAGCTCTCGGCGGTGCACCCGCCGGTCATCGCGGCCGGGTAGAAGAACAGCACGACCGGACCGGTGGACAGGAAGTCCGACAGTGTGCGGTCCTGGCCGGTGTCGTCGGGCAGCGTGAAGTCCGGGGCGAGGTCTCCTTGGTCCATGTCCGGCTTTCGGAGCCCGGCGGGGACCGGATTGGTCTCAGCGGGTACAGCGCCAGAAGACCGTCGCTTCGTACGGCGAGATGACGAGTTTGAAGTACTCCTCACAGTCGGTGAACCCGGCCCGATCCGCCTGGGTCCTGGCGTCTTGGCGGGCGTAGAACAGCGCGAGGCCGAAGTCGCTCGACCCGTGACCGACGAATTCCCTGGTCTCCAGCGCGCTCGCGGATACCGGGGTGGCGGTCGTACCCAGGACGGCGGCCGCGCCGAGCAGCGCGAGCAGTGTTTTCCTCATGACGACCACGCTAGAGCCGGAATGGTTCGGGATTCGCCCGCCGGACGAGTGCCCCCTCGGCCTCCGTCTGTCGTAGGTGGCTTCGCACAGGGTGCGAAACGGATATCGTCGCGGCATGTCTTCTCGCAAAGTGGGCACTCAGCGTGCCTTCGACGCCGCCGCCGATTTCGCCGCGCTGGGACGGCATCTGTGGGATCCGATCGGCGCGGCCACGGTGGCGGCCGCCGGGCTCGGTGAAGGATCCCGTGTCCTCGACGCCTGCTGCGGCACCGGGGCGTCGGCGATCCCGGCGGCACGGGCGGTCGGGGCCGGTGGTGTGGTCGACGCGATCGACCTCTCCGGTCCGATGATCGGCGAGTTGCGCCGGCTTTCGGCGGACTTGCCGCAGTTGCGCGCGTATGAAGCCGACGCGACGGCGTGGGACACCGACGGTTACGACGCGGTGCTGTCCGCGCTCGGCATCTTCTTCTTTCCCGACATGACCGACGGCACCGAGCGGCTGATCAGCCGTGCCCGTCCCGGTGGGCGGGCAGTGTTCACCATCTGGCGCGGCGGGGCGATGGTGACGGCCGGTCGTCATGCCGGGCGCGCGATGGCCGCGGTGACCGATTCCACGCCGCCGCCGGAACGTGAGCCCAGCCTGATCGACCGGATCGACCAGGCCGACACCTACGCCGAGTGGCTTTCCGGCCGCGATTTGTCCGATGTGGACGTCGTGGTCAACGAACTCCGGCTGACCATGACGCCCGAAGTGGCGTGGCTGGTCGTCATCGGTTCCGGCTTCCGGGGAATTGTCGACGGTCTCGAACCCGGCGTCGTCGAGCAGGTGCGTGAGCGCTATCTCGAGTCTTTGAGCGCCGAGGGTGTGACCGAACTCGACGCCACCACGTTGATCGGCTCCGGCACCGTCCGGCGCGCCGGACGATCCCTCACCTGACGGGTCGGGCATGCTGTGCCCCGCACACGAAAGTCGGGGGAGGAACAGCATGGCCGAGGTACCGGAATCCGTTGTTCCGGATCGGGTGGACAGCCCGGTCCGGCAGGCGGCGCCGTCGGGCAAGGTCGGCCGTTGGCTGATGGAGCACCGCGTCCAGCCGGTGGGCCCGGAAAGTCACGAGGAGCACACCACGCCGCAGTCGTGGTGGAAGGTCATGTGCCTCACCGGCGTGGACTACTTCTCCACGCTGTCCTACCTTCCCGGCATCGCGGCACTGGCCGCCGGCGCCCTTTCGCCGCTGGCGACGTTGCTGATCGTCGCGCTCACCTTGCTCGGCATGCTGCCGATGTACCGGCGGGTGGCGAAGGAGAGCCCGCACGGCCAGGGCTCGGTCGCGATGCTGGAGAACCTGCTGCCGTTCTGGCGCGGCAAGATCTTCGTCCTGGTGTTGCTCGGTTTCGTGGCGACGTCGTGGATCATCACGATCACGCTGTCGTCGGCCGACGCCACGGTGCACGCGCTGGAGAATCCGCACGTGCCGTCCTTCCTGCACGGGCACGCGGTGCTGATCACGGTCGTCCTGCTGCTGATCCTCGGCGGGGTGTTCCTGCTCGGGTTCAGTGAGGCCGTCGGCGTCGCCATCCCGCTGGTCGCGATCTTCCTGCTGCTGAACGCCGTGGTCGTGGTCGCCGGGATCGGCGAGGTGTTCACCGATCCTGCCGCGTTCGACCGCTGGACCGACGCGCTCACCTCCGGAGGCGGCGGGTTCGGCGGCGTCATCGGCCCCGCGATTTTGGCGTTTCCGTTGCTGGTGCTCGGATTGTCCGGTTTCGAAACCGGTGTGAGCATGATGCCGCTCGTCGCGGCCAAGGGCGAGAACGCCGAGCGGAAACTGGCGAACCGGATCCGCAACACCCGCAAACTGCTGACCGTCGCCGCGCTGATCATGTCGGTGTACCTGATCGCGACCAGTTTCGTCACCACGGTCCTGATCCCGGCGGAGAAGTTCAAACCGGGCGGCGAGGCGAACGGCCGGGCGCTGGCGTACCTCGCGCACGAACTGCTCGGCGAATGGGTCGGCACGGCCTACGACATCAGCAGCATCCTGATCCTGTGGTTCGCCGGGGCGTCGGCGATGGCGGGCCTGATCAACATCGTGCCGCGCTACCTGCCCGCGTACGGGATGGCGCCGGACTGGGCCCGCGCCGTGCGCCCGGTGGTGCTCGTCTACACCGCGATCTGCGTGCTGGTGACGATCGTCTTCAACGCCGACGTCAACGCGCAGGCCGGGGCATACGCCACCGGGATCCTCGCGATGATGGTGTCCGCGTCGGTCGCCGTCGCCATTTCCGCGGCGAAGAAGCGGCAGCACAAGGCCGCGATCGCGTTCGCCGTGCTGACGCTGATCCTGATCTACGCCTTGGTGGAGAACGTCATCGAGAAGCCCGACGGCCTCACCATTTCCGCGTTCTTCATCCTCGGGATCATCGTCGTGTCACTGGTTTCGAGGGTCACCCGCACCACGGAACTGCGGGTGGAGCACATCGAGTTCGACGAGCCCGCGCGCCGGTTCATCACCGATTCGATCGCCCACGACGGCGCGCTGACCATCATCGCGAACCGTCGTCAGGCCGGGGATGCCGACGAGTACCGGGCGAAGGAAGCCGAACAGCGCGGCATGAACCCGGTGCCGGGCGCCGCCGACGTCCTGTTCCTCGAAATCGACGTCATCGACCCGTCCGGCTTCAGTGACGTGCTGAAGGTGCGCGGTGTCGAGGTCGACGGTTTCCGTGTCCTGCGCGTGGAAAGCCCGGCCGCGCCGAACGCGATCGCGGCGATCCTGCTCTCGTTGCGCGATGCCACCGGCGTGCGGCCCCAGTGCCATTTCGAGTGGAGTGAGGGCAATCCACTCGGGCACCTGTTCCGCTACCTGATCCTCGGGCGCGGCGACACCGCCCCGGTGGTCCGCGAGATCATCCGCACCAGCGAACGCGATCCGGCGCGGCGACCGGGCATCCACGTCGGCTGACGACCCGCATTCAGAGGACTAAATGCGAGGAGTCGAAGGGTTTCGGTGTACAGTCGTTCACTCAAACCAGGGGAACGGCGGGCACGGGTGCGACCAGACAACGACTCCTCCGTTCGGGGCCGCGGGCAAGGGCCGTTCGGCTCCTGGCTGCTCGGGCCGCTCGACCAGGACGCGGCCGTGTTGCGCCGCCGCGTCCAGGGCCTGCTCACCGGAACGCTGATCGCGACCAACGTCATCGGCGCGCTGGTCGTGGTCGGGCTCGCGGCCCTGCTCATGCCCTCTCCCGGCATGTCCGGCGACCTCGTCCGCGTCACCGCGATCGCGGTTCCCGTCTACGTGGTCTCCGCCGTCGTCGTGGGCGCGCTGTGGGGCACCCGCGGCGCCCTGCGGACGCTGCGCTGGGCGGCCGAGGGCCGGACGCCGACCGACGCGGAGCGCGCCGCCAGCCTGCGGGTCCCGTTGCGCCTGACGCTGGTCCAAGCGGTGCTCTGGGGCGTCGCGACGGCAGTGTTCGGGGTACTGGCCGCGCTGGTCCAGCCGCGGGTCGTCCTGACCGAAATACTCGTCGTCGCGTTCGCGGCGGTGGTGGTCTGCGCGATCGCCTACCTCGCGGGCGAGTTCATCCTGCGGCCGTACGCGGCCTTGGCCATGGCGGGCACCTCGCCGGCACGGCCGCTCAGTGGCGGCGTCAACCTGCGGATGCTGCTGTTCTGGTGCCTCGGCACCGGGGTTCCGGTGGCCGGGCTGGTGGTCACGGGGATCCTGGCGTGGGCGCGCGGCGACGTGTCGACCACGAAACTCGCCATCTCGGTGATCGTGCTGGGCCTGGTGGTGCTGTGCTTCGGCCTGCTGGTGACGGTGTTCACCGCTCGCGCCGTGGTGAACCCGATCCGGTCGGTGCAGCACGCGCTGGGCCGGGTGCGGGCGGGCGACTTCGCCGTGGAGATCCCGGTCTACGACGGCACCGAACTCGGCCTGCTGCAGGCGGGCTTCAACGGGATGGCCGTCGGTCTCGCCGAACGCGAACGTTTGCGGGACCTGTTCGGCAGGCACGTCGGCGAGGACGTCGCGACCGAGGCGATGCGCACCTCCGCCGAACTCGGCGGCACCGTGCGGACGGTGTCGGTGCTGTTCGTCGACCTGATCGGCTCGACGGCGCTGGCCGCGAGCCGTCCGCCCGAGGAGGTCGTCGGCCTCCTCAACCGGTTCTTCGCGGTGGTGGTCGACGAGGTCGACCGCAACCACGGGCTGGTCAACAAGTTCGTCGGTGACGCCGCGCTCGCGATCTTCGGCGCACCGGTGCGCCTGGAGGACCACGCGACCCTCGCGCTGTCCGCGGGCCGGGCGATCGCGCGCAGGCTGGCGGCGGAGGTGCCGGAATGCCCGGCCGGGATCGGTGTGGCGACGGGTGAGGTGGTCGCCGGGAACGTCGGCGACCCGCGGCGGTTCGAGTACACGGTGATCGGCGACCCGGTCAACGAAGCCGCCCGGTTGACCGAATTGGCGAAGAACGCCGAAGCGCGGCTGCTCGCTTCGTGGCCGGCGATCGAGTCGGCGGCCGAAGCCGAAGCCGGACACTGGAAGGCGACGGAAGACGTCACCTTGCGAGGCCGCAGTCAGCCCACCACACTCGCGACCCTGAGGACCTGAACCCGGTGCCGGATTCACAGTCTTTGTGAACGGGTCGTGAATCTTGCGCGGCGGTTGTGGTCCGCCGTCCGCGAACCCGGTGTTTCCTGGCCGACGAGCCCGGCCCCGCCCTGTGAACGATCACAGCGGTTCCCTCGCGACCGCTGAGGGCGTTGTCCCCGGAGCCGGTGCGGCGCACGGTGATCTCCCCATCCCCGTGTCAAAGGAGACATCTGTGAAGAGTCTTTCGAGGGCCGTACTGGCCACCGGAGCCGCCGTCTTCGCGTTGAGCATGCTGCCCGCCACCGCACTCGCGCAGTCCGGCGACGCCGGGGACCACCCCACCGGCCTGATCAAGACCCAGACCCACACTCAAGTGCGGGAAATCGCGCCGGTGGCCGGGACCGCGATGACGGTCGCCACCACGGCCGCCTCCAAGCAGCTGAACTACACCCAGCAGGTGCAGCAGCAGAACCAGTGGTGCTGGGCCGCGGACGGTTCGAGCATCGAGCGGGCGCAGGGCGGCAGCGCCACCCAGGCCCAGTTCTGCGCCGCGGGCAAGGGTTCGTCGGCCGGGTACTGCCCGAACCAGGCGGCCCAGATCTCCGAAATCGTCCGCGGCTTCCGCGGCACCGGGTTCTCCGCGCAGGACGCGGGCGGCCCGATCGGCTTCAACTCGGTCGTCAGCCAGGTCGACGCCGGGATCCTGAACCTGACGGGGATCTACTGGACCTCCGGCGGTGGCCACGCCGAGGTGATCTACGGCTACGACTCGGCGAACCAGTCGATCATGGTCGGCGACCCGTGGCCCACCTACCAGCGCTACCAGACCTGGAACTACAACCAGTACCGGAGCAACGGCCAGTTCCGCTGGAACGACACCATCGTCAACATCCGGAAGGGCTGAGACGCGGTCATGAACACGATCTGCCGGAAGTTCTCCGCTTGTCTCGCGGTGGCCGTCGCGACGCTGCTGCCCGCCACGCTTCCCGCCGCGGCGGGCGAGAAGGTCGTCCCGCCCTCGGCCGTCGATCTCGCGGCCGCCGTGAGCGTCGCCGGGCAGCCGGACGCGATCGGGCTCGCGAGATCGAACTTCCGGCAGGTCGACCACATCGAACCCCAACGGATCACGATGGGGGAGAAGGGTTTCCCCGTCTACACCCTCAATCCCGACTTCGTGAAGGGCGTCGCCGGGGCGCCGGCGGGCGTGCTGAGATCCGTCGCCGTGACGGCCACCGCGGATTCCGGCCAGAAGGCGACGCTGCAGGCGATGCCGGAAGGTCCCGGGAAGTGGGTCGCGGCGAGCGTGTTCTCCGGGAACGACGAGGAGACCCTCAGCGGCCGGATCCGGCCCGGTTCGGTCCTGCTCAACGAACCCCAGATCAATGGCTGGTACGAACTGCGTCCCGACGGGGTGGTGCTGCTGCAGGCGAGCCTGCCGCAGTCGCCGGTGGGGAAGCTCATGCCGGTTTCCGAGTACCAGCGGCAAGTACACGGCCGCTACGCCGACAAGCTGCCGGGATCGGACTACCAGCGCGACGGCGGGATCGGTTTCGCCCAGGCCGTTCCCCCGGCCGTCGACACCGGTCTGCCCGTCTCGATCGTGGCCGGTTTGATCGCCGCGGGCGTCGCCGGGCTCGGTGTCGTCCTGTTCGCCGTGTGGCGGAGGCGCCGCCTCACTCCCAGATGAGGTCGATCCCCGCGATCCCGACGCCGAGATCCTCGAAGTAGGCACTGACCGTCGCACCCGGCCCGGGGTGCAACGGCTCGCTGACCACGGGAGCCAGTTCTTCCCGCTCCCGCACGGTTTTGACGCAGCGGGCCGGGATCGCGCCCGCGTCGAACCGCATCCGGAGCAGGTACGCCGACATGCGCGCCCGCACTGTGCGGTGGAAACAGGTGGCCCGGACCGATGCGGCCAGGCGCAAGGTGAACGCGAAGGTGTAGGTCTCGCCTTCGGCCAAGCTGCGGTCGAAGAGGAGCTCGAACACCATTCCCGGCGAGGAGGTGCTTCGGCGCACTCTGCCTCTTCGGCAGCCGTCGGTGGCGAAGACCGTCGTGGCCTCCATGTCGGTGCCGTCTTCGTCCTGATGTGTCACCACGAAGCCGTCCGCGCCGGGCTCACGCGCCCGCACGACCATGGTCGAGGTGATCTCCGAGGCCCGGCCTTGCCCGGTCATGGTCAGCACGTCGACGACGGTCACCACGTCGAGCTTCGCGTTTCCCACCGCACCGGGTGCGTCACTCAGTTCGTCCATCAGCGAGCAGGTTTCGGCCCAGCTCTGCCGCAGTTCCACCACCGAGGGCCGGTGGTCGTCGCCGGGGGATCGTCGTTGCGGGCCGATCAGGACGACCAAACTGTCCGGAGGCAGACCCAGTACCGCTTCGAGCGCGCGGACGATGTCGAGCGAGCGTGGTGTCGACGGATGGCGGAGCCCGCGCTGCCAGTAGCTCAAGGTCGACTCGGCCACGGAAACGCCGCGTGCCGCCAGATGCGCCCGGATCCGGGACAGGGAAAGCCCGCGATGCTCCACCGCTCCGGAAAGCGCGCGATGGAAAGGTCCGGACCTGACCGCGTCCGGCAACGATCGCCGCGCGCTGAGCTCCTCGCGTTCCTGGTACATGGGCACCCCCACCGACGCCGGGTTGGCGCAAAGCATGCGCAGTCCGGCGCCGGTCGGCAACCGTCAAAGGTCGAGAACCGGACTTTCCGCCCCGTCAGGCGAATTCGAGCCGCAGGCTTTCCATCCCGCGCAGCGTCACCTGCTTCACCCAGACTGGGGGGCCGCGGCCCGCGCCCGATCCTAGGCTCAGTCGCCGATGACTTCCGCCGGTGTGGCGAAGCGGTACCCCAGCGCCTGCAACGAGTTCACCAGGTCGCGCAGGCCGCCTTCGCCGAGGAACGGGTGGTAGAAGAACCCGGCGACGTTGTCGCGGACGACGAGCGCGCTCTGGGCGTCGGCGAGCATGTCGACGGCGGTCCGCGAGGCGTGCTGGTTGAACGCGACGGGCGCCACGTTGCCGATGTTCTCGGGGACGACGTTCGCGCCGTAGACGTCACGCACCGGGTACGGGAAGAACTGGCCGTACACCTGTTCCGACGTCGCCGTGGCCGTGGAACCGCAGCGGCCGCCGGGGCAGAAGCCCGCGTAGTAGCTGCCGCGGTCGTAGCGGGCCTGGAAGATCCCGGTGGTTTGCTGGTAGTCCACGGCGGAACCGCCGTAGTGCGGGAACTCGAACATCGTCGGCTCCGGGAGACCTACCCGCCGGAACTCCCCGAGGCCGGTCGCGATGCGCTGGTCGAACCACTGCGCCGAGTCCTCGTGCATCGGGCCGTCCATGCGCACGGCGCCCGCACCGTCGACACTGGCCTGGTAGAACTCGAAATCGCTCGCGCTCACCCCGTCGTACGGGTTCGGGCCGCTGTCGCTCTGGTGACTGTAGCCGTGCATGACCAGCGTCGCGCCCGCCTGGACAGCGTCCTTGAGCACGGCGACCAGGTCCGGCGAGTCCACCAGGCGCGCGGTGGTCGGGTTGCCGTCGTTGGCCCGGCCCTGGGGATCCGCGTAGTACGGATAGACCGCGAGGGAGAACGGGATCTTCTGCCCGATGAGAAAGTCCGTGACCTGGCGGAGTTCGTCCGGCTTCGTCCGCGGGCCGACGTCTTCGAGCCGGATCAGCGCGCGGTGCCGGTTCGGCGCCTGCGGGGACAGGACGCCCAGCAGGATGTCGGCCGCGGCGAGGTAGCGGTCCTGCGCTTCGGCGTACGCGTAGGGAACTTCGGCCACGTACGTCAACTGTCCTGAGTGGACTGCCCAAGGCGACGGCGTGCCGCCCGGAGCACTCGCCTCGGCCAGGATCTGTACCTGCGTCCGGTCGCGGACGTCGATCGCGACGACCCCGGTGCCCGAACGGGGATCGCGGCGCAGGGGAGTGCCCTTGTAGGTGACGGTGGTGGGGTTGTCGTCGCGATAACCCTCCGCGCGCCAGCCGGGGACGGCGCGCAACTGCCAGATGTTGGCGCCGATCCAGACAACGGGAATCCGAGCCGCGGTGACGTCGTTGAGGAACGCCTTCGGCAATGCCGCGTCGGAGACCGAGCCGAGGTACACGATGGCCTGGAACCCGTCCGCCTGCCGCGGCCGGTAGTCGGCGGCGGGCTGCATCGTCCAAGCGGTGCCACGGGAAACGAGGTTCGCGGTGAACATCGCGTAAGCCTCGGCCGTCCTGATCTCTTCGGGCGGGGAAACGGTCCCGTCCTTCTTGCGCCCGTCGTCGTAGAGCACGAGGGTCTTCCGGTTCGGATCGCCGCCGGGGCCCGGTAGACCCGCTTTGCCCGCTTCGGGAAGCCTGTCGGCGAGCGACACCGGCGTGGCGGGCGGCGACGCCGTGACCGGATCCGTCTTGGTGACCTGGACCAGGACGACCGCGGCGACGGTGACGGCGACGACAGCGACGACGGCGAGCCGGAACCAAGCGGGCAGGCGAAAACGCCGCGTGCCCCTGTCCTTCGTCATCGGGTCAGACCTCGACCGGAGCGGTCGCGGGCCGGAACGGGGCGGGCAGGTCCGCGGCCAGGCCCAGCAGGTACGCGAGTGCCTGCTCCGTCCGTTCGGCGGCGGTGCCGTCTCCGAACGGACTACCGCTGCTCATCATCCGCGTGCGCGCAGCCGGGTCGTTCAGCAGATGCTTCGCCGCCGTCACGATCTTTTCGCGGTCCGTACCGACGAGCAGGGCGCAGCCGGCGTTCACGGCCTCCATGCGCTCGGTGACGTCACGGAGCACCAGGACCGGGACGCCGAAAGTGGGCGCCTCTTCCTGGATACCGCCGGAATCGGAGAGCACGAGGGTGCTGGCGGCCAGGGTCGCCGCCAGTTCGGGATACGGCAGCGGGCCGGTGACCAGCGTGCCCGGCGTGTCCGCCAGTTCCTCGCGGACCAGGTTCCGCACCTCCGGGTTCGGATGCGCGGGAAGCACCACGCGCAGTTCCGGATCCGCGGCCGTCAGTTCGGCCACCGCGCGCAGGACCCGCCGCATCGGCTCGCCCCAGGATTCGCGGCGGTGGAGGGTGACCAGCATCAGCTTGACCGCGCCGCGGGTCGCGTTTTCGAGCAGTGTCGCCAGTTCCGGGTTGTGCACCGTGGTGGCCTTGTCCGTCACCGTGAGGATCGCGTCGACGACGGTGTTCCCGGCCACGAGCACGGTCTCGCCGGGCACTCCCTCGGCCAGCAGGTTCGCGGCGGCGTCGGGAGTGGGGGCGAGGTGGAGGGCGGCGGCCTGGGTCACGAGTTTCCGGTTGAACTCCTCCGGGAACGGCGCGCCCAGGTCGAACGAGCGAAGGCCCGCTTCGAGGTGCACGACGGGTACGCGACGCCAGAAAGCGGTGAGCGCTCCGGCCAAAGTGGTCGTCGTGTCGCCTTGGACGACCACGGCGGCGGGCGGCCGCCGGTCGGCCACTTCTTCCAGACCTGTCAGAAGGCCGGAAAGGAGCTCCGGTTGGGAGCCCGTTCGCCGGTTCAGGGTCAGGTTTTCATCCGCCGTCAACCCGAAGGTCGCCAAGGCCTGGCCGACCATTTCCGGATGCTGTCCGGTGGCGACGAGCACGGGCCGCATCCGGCCTTCGGAAGCCAATGCCCTGGCCACCGGAGCCAGTTTCACGGCTTCCGGGCGGGTTCCCGCGACCAGCCAGATTTCGGGCATGACGTCGGTCTCGTTCTGTGCGTTACGCACCTGGTCCTTCTTCCGGGTTCGCGCTTAGGTACGGCGTGAATTCGTCGTTGAAGTCACGAAAGAGTGGTAGGTGAGGCGAGGATCACTAACTGATGGTCACCTTTGCGGGGGATCGTCGCCCGCGAACGTTAACACAGACGGGGTACGGTACTCACCCGAAAGGCTTAATATTGCTTCCAAGGGTGACCCGTCGCTCACGGTGTGAAAACTGTGAGTAGATGTTTGTGGCGCCCCCTGCCCGAAGGAAAGACATGTCGATGGTGCCGGTGGGCCCGGTCAAGGTTTCCGCGCTCGGAATCGGCGCGACGATGGCAGGCGCGACGGTGAGCACCGTGCTCGCGGCGGTGATCGGGGTGATCGCTCTGCTGCTCATGGCGCGTTCGCTGCACCTTCGCTTGAAGGACTGAACCACCGCTCATGACGAATCCCGCCTTCGCCGCGACCATGATGCTGTTGCTCGTGTGGTGGCCGGCGCACAACATCCTCCTCGCGGCGTTCGCGTGGCGCACCGGGCGCCCGCGCCGGTCCGTGGCCGCGCGCGGCGAGGGGCTGGAGTTCTGGATCGTCATCCCCGCGCTCAACGAGGAACGGGTGGTCGGCAACACCGTCCGCAACGCGCTTTCGCTTGGCACTAAACGGAATCCGGTGCGCGTCCTGGTCATCGACGACGGTTCGGACGACGGCACGCCGGACGTCCTCCGCGAGGTGGCGGATCCGCGCCTGCATGTCCTGCGCCGTGATCTCCCGCAGGCCCGGAAGGGCAAGGGTGAAGCGCTGAACGCCGGCTACCGCTACATCCTCCGGTTGTGCGAAGCCGAGGGAAGCGTGCCGAGGACGATCGTCGGCATCATCGACGGGGACGGCCGGGGCAGCCCGGGAATGCTGCGCGAGGTGGCCGACGTGTTCGGCGACCGCGGCATCGGTGCCGTGCAATGCCGGGTGCGTATTCACAATCGGCGCAGTGTGCTCGCTTTGTTGCAGGATTTGGAGTTCGGTGCGGTCGCCGACGCGTCGCAAAGCCTGCGCGATCTCGCGGGCAGTGTCGGAATGGGCGGAAACGGCCAATTCACCAGACTCGGTGTGCTGCGCCGCTTCGATCCGGCCCCTTGGTCGGACTGTCTGGTCGAGGATCTCGAACTCGGGCTGAGGCTGCACGTCGCCGGCATCCGGATGCGTTATGTGAAATCGGCCTGGGTCACTCAGCAGGGCCTCGTCGATCTGCGCCGGTTGTTGCGGCAACGCACCCGATGGGCGCAGGGAAATTTACAATGTGCGAGGCATTTGCGGGAATTGCTGACTTCGCGGCATGTGGGCAGTATCGGTCTCTTGGACTTTCTCGCCTATCTCGTGACGCCTTGGCTGACCGTGCCGTTGTCCTTGGTGGTTTCCCTGTTGTTCGCGGGCACGCTCGTCGCTTCCTGGTCGGGGGTCACCTTGGGGGGGCAATGCCACTTACTTAGCGGGTTGCGGGTCTGGCCGTGGTGGTGTTGTTGCTGATTGTAACGGGGCGTGAGGTAGCGTTCCATTGTGGGCGTGACGCGTG